>DASVAK010000301.1:0-27141 GCA_036376395.1 Candidatus Krumholzibacteriia bacterium | reverse complement strand
CATATCGATCACGTGTCCGAGTACCTGACGGATGGTCCACTTCTCCGGCGCGTACCGGTAGTCGACCTTCCCCGCGGGAATCCCTGCGAGCTCTCGCACCCAGAGTTCGCGCTCGTTGCGCAGAACGGTGATGACGTCGTCTTCCGGCACGAGACTCACGTAGCCTTCATAGTAGCTCCCGTACTCGGTCGGCAGCGGCCGGCGAAGGATCAACGAATTTGTAGCCATGTGATGTTTCCTTTCAGGTTCGGACGGGAACGGAACGCACGTCGGTCCAAAGCGCCGTACTGCTGGAGGTCGAGCCCCTGCGCGCGATATCGCGGAGAATCCGGCGCGCTGGACCGACGTGCTTCCGTTCCCGCGTTTCGCGCTTTGGACCGATGCGCTTTCGCTCCGGCCTCAGCTAGAAGCCAACTCCGATGCCCGCGCTCACAAACGGCTCCCAATCGTCGTAGGGGGAGCCGTTGTCCTGGAGCACATCGAAGAGCACTTCGACATAGGCCCATGTACGCGGAGCGACCATGGTCGAGAGCCCGCCTCCGAGAAGCAGGAACGGCACCCAGTCGCGGTCGGATGCCACCGGGGAGGTGAAGACCTCGTAGTTGATCATCTGGTACTCGGCGTGCAGGTACATGCGCGGGATCAGTCGGTAGCGCGTGAACAGACTCCCGCCGTAGTTGTCGGCGGACTGGTCGAAGTCGTCGAAGGTCACGTGCTCGTAGCCGGCCTCGAGACCGACCGACCATTTGGGGCGGATCTTGTAGCCGATCATCGGATACACGCCGATGGTGGACACGTCGCCGCCCATGTTGAACACCACGCTCCCGCCGAAGTAGATGCGGTCACGAAGTGGCGGCTTGGACGACTGCGCCTGCACCGGTGGCGGCGTGTACGTGGCCGGGGCCGCCGCGGCGGTGTCCGGTGCTGCGGTGGCACTGTCCGGCGCCGCAGACATCTGTGCAAAAGACACGCTCGCGGTCGCAGTGAACAGGCACGCGAGCAAGGCACACATGAACAGCCTGGGGGTCATGATCGCTCCTCCGTGGAAACGCGGCCGCATCACCTGGGCAGGACTTCGATCGTCACCGGGTCCGCCATCGGAACCACCTGCCCGCCTTCCACCAGCCCGGCGGTAACCTGGTAGGTGCCCGGCGCGAGTGGTTCGCGCGCGTCGAAATAGTGGTCCCTGCCGCTCCACTCGCGCACGATCATGCGCAGCTCGCCCGGTTCGAGCACGACGTCGGTGACCGCCTGCGCGCACATGCGCTCGGGGCCGAGCACGCGGGCGTCGGCGGCGATCTCGTAGTCGAAGATGCACGCGGTCGGGAATTCCTTCTCGAAGCGCTTGTCCGAATCGTTGAACATGGTCGCTTCCAGCACGACGCGCTCGCCCAGCCGGAAGCGCGACGGCGTCACCTTGACCGAGAACTTGAGGCCCATCGGCGCCTCCTCGATGCCCGGCGCGGGCTCGACTTCGGGTTTGCGGGCCTTGCGACCCGCGCATCCGGCGACCGCAAGGATCAGCCAGATGACGGCCATAATGCGTATTGCCCGTCGCATTCTCATCGGTTACTTGCCGCTCTCGGCGAGAAAATCCAGGATCGTCGCCCAGGAGCGCCGGTCCGCTTTCTCGTTGTAAGCGAGCGCGGGAATCCCGTGTTTGTCCGCGTCCGGATCGCTGAACGCGTGCTTCGCGCCCGCGTACGAGATGAACTCCCAGTCCGCGCCGGCGTCGGTGGCCACCTTCTGAAAGGACGCGATCTGCTCCTGCGTGACCATCGGGTCCGCGGCACCGTTGCACACGAGGATGCGCGCTTTCGGCTTCGTCGCCACCGGGTCGGTGGGAAGCCCGCCGTGGACACTGATGGCGGCGTCGAGGTCGATTCCGGCCAGCGCCACGTCGAGCACCACGCTGCCTCCGAAGCAGTAGCCGATGGCGGAGATGTGCGACGCGTCAACGTGCGGGTTCTGCTTGAGCACGTTGTAGCCCGCCATGAAGCGGTCGATTCCTGTCTGCTGTTTTGCGCGCACCTCGGAGGCCCACTTCCCCGCCTCGTCCGGGTGCTCGGTGGTCTTGCCCTCGCCGAACATGTCCACCGCCAGCGCCACGTAGCCGCTCTCGGCCAGCATGCGCGCACGGCGCCGCGCGAACTCGTTGAGTCCCCACCACTGGTGCACGACGATGACGCCGGGGCGCTTGTCCTTCACGGCGTCGTCGTAGGCGATCTGCCCCTTGAGCTTGACGCCGTCGATGCTGTACTCGACGGGCTCGATCTTCACCGCGGCGTGCGCGCCCGCTGCGAGCGCCGCCAGCAGTCCGATGGTGGCAATGACCGTTTTCATGTGCGACCTCCTGTCGCGCCCGCGCTTCAGGGAGCGGCGGGCAGCGGAAGATGGGTACTGGCCCTGTCGTGGACGACCATCCACCGGCCGTCGATCTTTTTCCATACCGTGAGATACGTACCGTCGTCGACCGGCGTGGCCCCGTCCGTGGACACCGCGAAGTTCACCGGCCGCACGGTCATCCTTTCGTGGCTCGCGCCTGGGCGCGGGCCTTCCATACCTCGATCACCATCGGCGTGAGCGAGAGGAAGATGATGGCAAGCACGGCGATGCTGAAGTTCTCCTTCACCACCGGCAGGCCGCCGAAGAAGTAGCCCAGCAGCGCGAAGAGCGATACCCACAGCGTTCCGCCGCCGATGCTGAAGGCGAGAAAGCGCGGGTAGCTCATGCGGCCGATGCCCGCCACGAACGGCGCGAACGTGCGAACGATGGGCACGAAGCGCGCGAGGACGAGCGTCTTGCCGCCGTGGCGCGCGTAGAACTCGTGCGTGCGGTGGAGGTATTCCTGCTTGAAGAAGCGATTTCCTTCGTGGAACACGCGCGGTCCGACCTTGCGGCCGATCAGGTAATTCACGTTGTCCCCGGTCACCGCGGCCGCGATCAGCAGCGGGACGATGATGCGAATCTCGAGCGCCCCGGCGCCGGCCAGCGCCCCGGCCGCAAAGAGCAGCGAGTCGCCGGGCAGGAAGGGGGTCACCACCAGCCCGGTCTCCATGAAGACGATCCCGAAGAGGATGCCGTAGACCCACGTGCCGTAGGTCTGCACCAGCTCGAGCAGGTGTTTGTCGACGTGGAGAAAGAGATCGAGAATGTGCTTTATCGCGTCCATCAGCAGCGGACGGACTGTATCAGCGGCACTTGGCGGGAGTCAACGCGGACGGGTCAGGGCGCGATATGGGCAATCAGGCGACGCGAGACGGCGCCCAGGTAGCTTCCGCCGATACCCACCACGAGGGCGAAAAGTGCGGTCGGATGGCCCCGGAGCAGACCCAGCGCGACGACCCAGACCGAAACGGCGAGGGCGAATGCCAGGGCACGTTCCGGCCGGATGAAGGCCAGGACCGAGGTGGCCGTGATGATCAGCATGCACGTGATCCCGCTCCCGTCCCACTCGGGGAGCGTGCTGACCCACATGGTGAAGGCGCCAGCGGCGAGCGCGATGACAAACAGGAACCAGAACGGCCGGTGTTGCACGGAATCCTCCCGGGGGGCGCATTCGTTCCGGCGCCCGTCCCGGCCGGAACATAGCGTGGCGACGCGACGTTCGCTACGAGGCCATGCCCTAGAAGGAGTACAGAATTACCGCAATATAATGACAGGCGCTGCCTGCAAGGACGCAGAGGTGCCAGACGAGGTGGCCGTAGCGAATACGATCCGCGGCGAAGAACGCCACCCCCGCCGTGTACGCGAACCCGCCCGCCAGCAGCCAGAACATCCCCCAGTGGTCCATGCGCTGCCACAACGGTTTGAACCCCACCAGGATGAGCCACCCCAGCATGAGGTAAACCATCGTGGAGAGGGTCGGGTAACGGACCCGGCTGATGGCCGTGAGCACCACCCCCACCAGCGCGAAGCTCCACACGAACACGAGCAGCGTCCGCCCCCAGGTGCCGTGCAGAACGCCGAGCATGAACGGCGTGTAGGTACCCGCGATGAGCAGGAAGATGGCGCTGTGGTCGACGATCCGGCAGATGAACTTGGCGTGGCCGCGCGGCAGGCCGTGGTAGACCATCGAGGCCGCGTACATGAGCACCATGGTGGTGGCGTAGATGCTGAAGGCGATGATGCGCAACTGGTCGCCGGAGCGCACGGCGTTGTCGACCAGGAGCGGCGCCGCGATCAGCGCGAGGAACAGCCCGACGCCGTGACTGACGCTGTTGGCCACTTCCTCGCGGTAGGTCTGCGCGCGCGAACGCAGACGCGGCACGCGCACGCAGGCGCGCAGCTGCTCGAGGTTCAATGAGAGAGGCCTGGCATCCATGGTTGCGGCGTGGGCGTGACGGCTCGGCCCGCCCATCGCTCCAAGCGCAAAAAATGTACCGCCCGGCACGCCCGCAAGCCCGGCATCACCGCGCGGCAGGATTTTCCCCGCGGAGTGTTAATCCCACCGTCCACGCCCGCGCGAGACGGCGTAGCGACCCGACCCCAGGCACCAGATGGCGATCCCCCCGAGCATGTAGAGCAGCTCGATCTCGATCGAGGCCCCACCGCCCTGCGGCTCGATCACGAAGATGTCGTTGCGCCGCACGAGCAGCACGGCGACCAGCATGTTGAACGCGACCACCAGGCCCGCCGGGCGCGAGAAGAGGCCCACGACGATGAGGATGGGGGCGATCACCTCGCCCACGTACACGCCGTAGCGGATGAAGCCCGGCAGCCCGTGCGAGGCCAGCATGCCGGTCATCCAGTCCACGCCCCCCTTCATCTTGGCGATGCCGTGCAACAGCAGGAGCGCGCCGATCATCACGCGCAGGATCAGTTTCCCGGTGTCGTCGCACTTGTCGAACAGACCCATGGCAACCTCCTTGTTCCGGACTACTCGTCCCCGGTCGGCACGATGCCTTCGCCCTCGACCATGAGGATCACGGTTCGCTCCGGCGCGCGCGGGCGATGGCGCGCGCCCTTCGGGACCACGACCGCCTGGCCGGGCGCGAGCTCCACGGTGCGGTCCTCCATGTCGATCAGGAAACGACCCGACACGCAGTAGAAGAACTCGTCGAGGTCGTCGTGCTTGTGCCAGTGGTACTCGCCCTCGACCACGCCGAGGCGGACCACCGATTCATTCACGCGGCACAGCGTCTGGTTGAACCACTTGTGGGCGACGGCATCGGCCAGCGCGCGCACGTCGATTTTCTCGAGCGCGCCAAAGGCGATGTCCATGCGGGTCACGTAGGGATAGTCGGGGTTGGACACGGATTCTCCCTTCCGCACCGCGCCGTCAATGGCCGGTCGCGGGCGCGCTTTCCTTGGCGATCGCCGGCGCGGGGGCGCGGCGGATCGCGATGAAGAAAAGGATGCCGCTCGTCACCACGAGGAGCGCGGAGCACAGGAAGGCGGCGCCGGGAAACTGGATATGCGATTCGGGCGACGAGAAACGTCCGAACAGGTGCGTCATCAGCGGCGGGCCCAGCACCGACGCGAGGCTGTAGAGACTCGCCACCGCGCCCTGGAGCTCGCCCTGCGCGTTGGCCGGCACCTGCTGCGACATGATCGCGTTGAGCGACGGGTAGACCATGCCGGCAAAGAGCCAGCACACCATCCACGCGTACATCATCCACCCGCTGGACGCGAAGGCGAAACCGGTGTAGGCCGCGGCGCCCACCAGCATGCCGATGGCGGCGGTGCGCCGTTCGCGGATGCGCGGAATGACGACGCGCGTCAGTCCCCCCTGGCTGATCGCCATCATCATACCGACGAACGCGAGCGATCCGCCGACGGCGGCCTCGGACCAGTGGAAGCGGAACATGGTGAAATACGTCCACGTGCTCGAGAACGTCTGCTGCGCGAGCTGCCAGAAGAAGATCGACGCGGCGACGGTCGGCACGAGGTGGTACTTGCGGATGTGCATGAGCGAGCCCATCGGGTTGGCGCGGCGGAGATCGAAGTGCCGGCGCGATTCCTTCGGCAACGATTCCGGCAGCGCGAAGAAACCCCAGGTCACGTTCGCGAACGCGAGCCCCGCGGCAAAGAAGAAAGGCGTGTGCTCGCCGAAGCGTCCCAGCAGACCGCCCAGGGCGGGGCCGATGATGAACCCCAGTCCGAACGCTGCGCCCACGATGCCGAAATTCTGCGCGCGCTTCTCGGGCGGCGTGATGTCGGCCAGGTACGCGTAGGCGGGAATGAACGACGCCCCTGCGATTCCGGCCAGCGTACGCCCCACGAACAACCACGTGATGGTGGGGGCGAACGCCATGATGAGATAGTCGCACCCGAGCGCTGCCAGCGCGGCCAGCAGCACCGGCCGGCGGCCGAGCCGGTCGCTGATCCCGCCCATCACCGGCGCGGAGAAGAACTGCATGACCGCATACGCGAACCACAGCCAGCCGCCGTAGATCGCCGCCCGGCTCAGCCCCTCGCCCGTCAGGTGCATGACCAGCCGCGGCACGACAGGAATGATGAGGCCGAAGCCGATCACGTCGATCAGCACGACCACGAACACGAAAAGAACGGATGATTTGCGCGGCGCCGGCTCGGTCATCACGAACTACTTGGAATGGATGGCCCGTTGGTAGGGAAATTCGTTTCGCTTCACCTTGCCGCGCACGGTGCCTTCGATCCACGCGTACAACGAGTCGGGTCCGACGAGCTGGTAGCCGATACGCTGCGGGAAATCGTGCGCGGGATTCTCGAAGATGATGGTGGAATCGTTCACCACGGTCGACATGAAGGTCGTCGTTTCCTGCCCCGCCGGGTGTGCCTCGTAGGCGAATCTCGATCCGACCTCGCGGATGATGACGATCTCGTACGTGACCAGGCTGTCGCTCTTCACGACGCGGCCCACGCCCATCATCGTGTTGCCCACCGCCGGCAGCCAGGCTTCATCCATCACCAGGCGCGGGCGCACGTTCTCCCAGCGCCCCACGAGCCAGCGCAGGCGTGAGAGCGGCCGCTCTTCGCCGTGGGAATGCGCCGTCGTCGTGGCCAGGAGGACGAGCAGAAACAGCCCGCTGATTTTCGATTTGGACATAATTGGGCAGGATACCATTGCGCCGCGCCGACGGCAATTTCCTCATACGCGGCTACAGAGTTCTGCGGCTCACCCCTGCGGTCGTTCCTTTCTATATTGCGACGGGACGCCCGGGAAGGAGACCACGATGGCCATCTGCAGCACATGCGGCAACGATTACGACCGGACTTTCCAGGTCGTCCATGACGGCAAGAGCTACATCTTCGACTGCTTCGAGTGCGCGATCCAGCAGCTCGCTCCGCTGTGCACGCACTGCGGATGCCGCGTCATCGGCCACGGGGTCGAGGATGGCCAGACCATCTACTGTTGCACCAGCTGCCAGCGGATGGGGGAGCACCAGGCCCGGATGTAGCCCCCCTCACGAAAAAACCCGCAACATCCCGGCCGCCAGTCCTGTTCAAGGGGTTGGGATGACCACCTGACCCGCGGTATTCTCACACACGTGTCGCCGCAAACCGGCCCGACCGACCGTGACTCTCCCTCCTTCGAGGCGCTCTACGAGCGTCACGGTGCCCGCGTGCTGAACGTGATCCACCGCATGACGGGCGATGCAGACATCGCGCGCGACCTGGCGCAGGACGTGTGGGTGCAGGTTTACCGCAACCTGGACCGCTTCGAGGCGCGCGCCGATTTCTTCACGTGGATCTATCGCATCGCAGTCAACCGAACCCTCAACTACCTCAAGCAGGCGAAGCGCCGGAAGTTTATCGACCTGCCGTCGCCCGGTGCGGCCGGCGACGAATCGCGCGACGACCCGGTCGCGGGCCTCGCGGCCCCGGACGAGGGCGCGGAACGCGCGCTCGAGCGCGAGGAGCTGGCCCGCCACCTCTGGAACGCCATCCAGTCGCTGGACCCGAAGTACCGGGTGCCCATCGTTCTTTTCCATTACGAGGAACAGACCTACCAGGAGATCGCCGCCACCATGGGGCTCTCGCTGACCGCCGTCCAGGCGCGCATCTTCCGCGCCCGCAAGCAACTGGCCGAGCGGCTCGGGCCGCTCCTGGACCAGCTCTAGAATGGATGCAACAAGAAGGGGCCCAACGGTATCCAACAGACGGGGATAGCCATGAATGAACGGGATCGCAATCGACAGGAAAAGCTCGACCGGCTCTTCGAGCGGGCGGGGCGGATGCCCATGGCGGAGCTCACACCCGAGCCGGGCCTGCCGGCGCAGGTGCGCGCCCGCGCGGAGGCCGAGGCTCGCGCCGCATCGCGACCGGTGCGTCGCGCACCGCGCTGGGCCTGGGTGTCCTTCGCCGGAGTCGCCGTCGCCGCGTCCATTGCGACCGGCACGATGCTCGGCTACCACGTGTGGCTCGATACCACCTCGGCGCCGGTGACCACCGAATCGAGCGCCGATGCCGAGACCCTCATGGCCGCGTGGTCGCAGAGCGGATTCGTGGAGGATCTGGACGCCATCGAGTCCGACGAGGTGAATGAATGAAGACGAAAGTGCTGGTCGGCGCGCTGATCGTGCTCGTCATCATGAACATCGCCGCGCTGGGCACGTTCTGGTACATGCACCACCAGGGGTCGCGCGCGCATCGCCACTGGGCTACCCGGGAAGGGCGCGAGCAACGGTGGGAAGGCCACAAGAAGCTCTCGCGCGAGGAACGCCGCCGGGTCTACCAGGCGATGCGGAGCCTGCACGAAGAAGTGCGACCGCTCATCGACGACACCGAAGCGCTCGAGGGGCAGTTGATCGCCGCGCTCAAGCAGGATCCCGTTCCGCGCGCTCGCATCGACTCGCTGCACGAACAGATCGCGAAGAAGCGCCTCGAGATCGCGAAGCGCGCCACCGACCACATGATCGCGATGAGCGATTCGCTCTCGCCCCCCGAGCGCGAGCGCATGATCGACGCCATCGCACGCTTTCGCCGCGGTAGCTTCGATGGGTCGGGCGAGCGCCATCGCTGGCGCCACGACCGCGATCGCGATCGCAAGCGCGACTAGGAAACGCTGCAACACGCCGCGCGCCGCGATTGTCCAACCGCCAGCACACCAACCAGGAGGACCGCAGTGAAACGACATATTCCCATGCTGGTGGCCGGCCTCGCCTGCGCGGCGCTCGCGGCCGCCGGCTGCAGCTCCGACGACGGCGTGACGGGCGCCAACGCCGCCGCGACCACCGCGCAATCATCGACCGTGCCGACGTTCGACGAGATCGACGCGGCGCTCTCGCTCGACGCCGCGGACGAGACCGTGGTAAAGGAAGCGCTCACTGAAGTGCAGCAGACCGATGGCGCGGGCAAGGCCGGACCGCCGCGCGCGTGGCACCGCGAGATGAAATTTGTCGCTGCCGTGGCGCCGTCGCTCGACAACGACCAGCTCGCGAAGCTCGTGGACATGATCACCGATCGACGCGAAGAACGCCGTGAGCAACGCATGGAACGCATGCAGGCGCGGCATCACGAACACGGCGAATTCCACGGCGACCGTGCGAAGCATCGCGCGGCCCGGCAGGAGCGTCGCATCGACGGCGCGCCGGCGCGCGCCGAACGTCACGCGGCGTGGCTCGACGCCGTGCTCGGCCTGAGCGGCGGGCAGCTCGCGCAGGTGAAGACCGCGCTCGGCACGCTCACGCAGGCGCAGACATCGGTCCATGAAGCCATCCGCAGCGGCGACGTCTCGCGCAACGACGCGCACGAGAAGATACGCGCCGCGCACGACGCGTTCCGGCAATCGCTCACTTCGATTCTCACCGCGGAGCAGAAGACCCGGCTCGAGATCCTGGAGCCGCTGCTTCCGGGCGCTCGTCACCGCCGAGCCTAGAGTTGTCCACCACGCGGCCGGGAGTCACCCCACGGCTCCCGGCCGGCAGCCGGGCCTACCGCGCTTCCCTCCCCCGGATACCGGGTTCAACCGCTCGACCTCAGAATCCGCCTGACATAGAATGTCCTCATGGACAATTTCACCGCCGATGAAGAAATGCCGCGCCGGCGCGGCGGCATTATCGAGAACATCAAGGGATTCGTCGCCAACGCGCTGGGCGCGACGCGGGACCGCGTCGAGGACATTTCCGCCGAGGTCCAGCACCGTACGCTCAAAATTCTCTTCCTGGTCATCTGGTCGGTGGCGGGTGCGGTGAGCCTGTGGCTCGCGCTGTGTTTCGGCGTCCTCACCATCATTTTCGGCTTCGGTCTCCCGCCCAAGTGGGCCTTCGGCATTCCCGCGCTGGTGTTCGCGGCCGCGGCCCTGCTTTCGTTCGTGATGTTCAAGCGGGCGAAGAGCTCGAAGCGGGAGAGCTCGGACTACCAGGACAGGAACGAGCGGTAGCACCGGACCCTCGCGCCGGGAGCGCCGTGGCCGCGCCCGACGCGAATGGGGCCCGGTTCGCTCGAGCTAGTCGGCTGCGGGCGACATCATCTCCTCTTCCTCGCGGTTGTAGAGCATCCGCAGCTCCTCCTTGATGTCCTCCAGTGTCGCCCGCTGCATCTCGGAGAGCTCGCGTCCCTCGTTCAGGTAGTAATTGAGCACCGACATCGCCGACCGGAACGGCTCCGCCTTGCGCGGGCGGCTGCCGCGCTGTCGCGTCTGCTTGATCACGATGGCGAGGGCGAGCGCCGTGTGCAGGAGCACGAGCGCCTTGTCGAGATCCATGCCGCCGACTTTGCTGCCCACCGCACCGGCCGCACGCTTGACCGCGCTGCGACGCCCGCGCGGCTCCTCGTACTGCTCGCGATAGCGCGACCCTCCGTTGCCGGGCTCGTACTCGCGGTTATACTCGCCGCGATATTCGCCTTCGTAACGTGACTGTCCGCTGCGGGTCGACTCGTCGCGGCCTTCGACCTTGCGACTCCGCCGGGTCCGATTGCTGGCCATCTGCATCCTCTCCTTTCGTCTCGTTCAGGTTCTCTCAATACCCATGCATTCCCGGCGAACCGGGGCGGCATCAAACATTGATTCCGTCCCGGTGCGCGGGATCACTCGGAGTGCGCGCCACGAGCAGCTAACGTCCACGGCTGGTGCGACGTCCGCTGCTGCTGCCCCCGCTGCTGCGGCTGCCGCGGCGGTTCTTGCTGCTGCTCGGTCCCCCGCGTGCGCTCTCGCTGCTGCCACCGCGGCTCGACGACTTGCTTCCGCCACGACCGCCGCTGCTCGAGCTGCGACCACTCTTGCCGCCCCCGCTGCTTCGTCCGCTACCGCTGGAGCTGCCACTACTCCTGGCACCGCTGCTGCTCCCTCCGCTACGACTGCCGCCGCTACCGGAGCTGCGGCCCGCCTTGCCTCCGCTACTGCTCCCTTTGCCGCGACCGCCCCCGCTCCCGGGACTGCCACCGCCCGTGCCACCGCCGGTGGGAGTGCGGCCACCACCCTGTTCACCGCGGTTGCCGCCCATGTTCCTCTCCATGTCATCGCCTTCTCCGTCCCTGTCCTGCTCCTCGTCCTCTTCGCCGGGTTCGTCGTCGCGCCCGAAGCGGGCGTCCAGCGATCCGACGTCGTCATCGTCGTCGTGATCGTCGCTGCGGCGCCGGTCCGCCATGGGCTCGTTGTCGAATTCCGCGTCGAGGTCGTCGTTCTCCCGCTCATCCGCGTAGGCGATCTCGTCCTGGGGGGACTCCGATGTGGATGGCCTGCGCACCTGGTCGCGGGTCCTCGAACGTGTCTTTGCTCGCATCATTCACCTCCATATGAACGGTTGCTTGCCCTTCTTACACCGCCGCGCGCGAGGGCGTGCCGGATGCGCACGCGCGCTTCTTTCCCACGATGCAACGCGAATGCGCGCGCGACAACGCAGAATGATCAAATCGTCCGTGGTGAATGCGTGGTTGCGCGCGGCGCGTCGCCGCGCGCCGATCCATCTCGTCAATCGCGAAGGGTGGCATCGGCAGAACCCACTAGATGCGTGTGCATCGCGATCGGGCCACCGCGTCGCGCACTCCCGTGTGAGCGACACGAGGCCCCACCCGCCGGGGTGGAGCCTCGTGTGTATCGCGGCGAAACGGCTGGCGAATCAGCCGCTCTTGCGCCGGGTCGGGTTCCTCGATCCGCTTGTGTCGTCGCGCCCCCGGGCCGGGCCGTGCGCGGCGGTTTCAGGGCTGCGTTCTCCCGCGCGCTTCGGCGACCATTCCTGCTGCCCGTCGTGTCGTGCGCCCGGCGACGAGGTCCGGGCTTCGCGTCCTCCCGCGTCCTCCTTGCTCTGCCACTCGGAAGACGGCTGCAGCATGCTGAGCTGATTTCCCTCCGGGTCGGTGAACGAGACGTAATGGCCAACGCCCGGAATCTGCATCGGTTCGCCGAGCACGCGACCGCCCCCGTCTCTCACACGCTCGATTGCTGCATCGAGGTTGTCGACGGCGATTACGATCGACGGCCCCTGCGACGGGCGGTCGTTCTGTTTGGGGAAGAAACCGCCGTTGATGGCGCCCGGTTTGCGCGGGCCACGCTGGTCGGTTTCGGTGGTGGTGGCGAGCATGTAGTCGCCCATGGCTTCCCCGAGGTGTTTCGTCTGCCAGCCGAACACCGACTGGTAGAACGTCGCCATGCGCTCGGGATCGACGTATGGCATTTCAAAATGGACCACGCTGTTCATCATGACTCCTCCGTGATGCGATGTAGGTGCGGCGAATGCGCCCCGGCGCGTGTCGCGCGCCGGATGATGCTTCTGTTCTCGTATATGACTCGCGTGAACGGTGCGGGCAACCGTAACCACGCCAGAAATCGCGACTACTTCTGTGGTCCGGCTCACATGACCCATCGCGGCGAATATGTCCGGTGGGGTTCGCACGCGTCCTCGACAGGTCCGGATGCTCCCCGCACAGTGGATGTCGAGACGACCTGGCGCGCACAAGCCAATCACACCACGTCGCGCACGCGTTGATATCGCAACACGCACGTTGGTGAACGTGATTCGGCGCGCGATAACGCCGCGTGCTTGCGCATCGTGACTCATCCTCCATGGATTCATTCTTGCTGATCGCTCCGCCCACATCCACGGGAGGAGACTCATGCATCTGCCACTGCGCGTCCGCGTCGCGTGTGCAGCGATCGGCCTTTTTGCACTGGCCGGGTGCCTGGTATCACCAGTCGACTCGGAGTTCAAGAAGGACAAGAAGCTGCTGCCGCCGGACACTGTCGTCGTTCCGCCCCCGGATACGATTGTCGTGCCGCCTGACACGATTCCTCCGCCCCCACCGCCCCCACCGCCGCCGCCGCCACCGCCGCCGCCGCCTCCGCCGCCACCCCCGCCGGGTGACGTCGATACCGGGTTATTGCCCGACATGACGGCGATCGGTCCGATCTATTCGCCGGCGGACAACTGGTGGAACCTGGACGTATCGAACGCGCCGCTCGACCCGAACAGCGCGACGATCATCCAGACCATCAAGAGTTACGAGTCGTCGGGGGGACGCATGCACCCCGACTTCACGCCGAACTACGGCATTCCCTACGCGGTCGTGGACAACAACACGCCGCTGGTGCCGGTGACGTTCGGAAACACGAGCGAGAGCGACAAGGGCGCGCCGGGCGGACCCACGGGATATCCGATTCCCGCGGCCGCGAAGACGAACTCGCGTTACTTCGAAAACGCGGGCGAGCTCGACGGCGACCGTCACATGCTGCTCTTCAATCGTGACACGCGCATGGCGTTCGAGATGTCGTACGTGTCGTGGGACGGTTCGAAGTGGACCGCCGGATACGGCGCGGTGTTCAAGCTCGACTCGAACTACCGCCGGCCCGAGGGCTGGACGTCCACCGACGCGGCGGGACTGTGCGTGCTCGCGGGCCTCGTGCGTTACGACGAGGCCTACGGATCGGAGCCGATCCGTCACGCGATCCGCTGTTCGATCAAGAAGACGAACGCCTACGTGTGGCCCGCGTCGCATACGGGCGCGCGTGACTCCGGCGCACCGCCGCTCGGCATGCGCCTGCGTCTCAAGCAGTCGGTCGACATTTCGGGCTACCCGCCCGAGCTCCGCCGGATCTTCCAGGCGATGAAAACCTACGGTCTCATCGTCGCGGATCGAGGCGGCAACATGTACGTGCAGGGCACGATGGATTCGCGCTGGGACAACAGCATCCTGAACCCGGCCTTCCACAGCCTGCACGTGACCGACTTCGAGATCATCAAGCTCGGCTGGAACCCGAACTCCTGATCTCCCTGCCGGAGCGCTGAGCCGGTCGCGGGTGTGCATGGCACCCGCGACCGGCGCAGAAGTCGGGAATCTCCCTAGCGGAATACGTGAAAGTATCGACTCGACGTGAGTTTTCCAGAGGTTTCTCCTCCGCGGGGGTTGCGCTTACGGACTTCTCCCGATAGGTTGCGCGGGAGCGAGTCCCTGAGCAAAAAGCCGCGGGCTACCCTGACGATCGCCACCACGATCACCTCACTGCCAGGGCAACCCTCCTGATCGTCCGCGGCAACGGCCAACCCAATCGCTCGTTCGCCCTCCATTTTCGGCCGCACAACAAAACCACCCTTCGGGAGGTCACTAATGCTGCGTTCTTACGCACGCCTTGGCGTTTTCATTGCGACCGTCGCCCTTGCGTCTTTGAATGGCTGTCTCCTCGATCCCACCGGCGACAGCGACACGCCGGGGAATGGGTCCCAGGTGCCCGGCAGTCTCCGCTTTCCCCGCGGAGGTATCCGCGGTGACACGGGCGATGCCGGCACCATCGACGCCGGTCTGCTCGCCGACATGACATCGATGGGCACGCTCTACACGCGGGCCGACAACTGGTGGAACCTCGAGGTCGATCGGGCGCCCGTCGACCCGAACAGCGCCGGGATCATCGCGATGATCGCCGGCCAGGGCTCGGGTGGCCGGCTGCATCCGGATTTCACGCCGAAGTACGGAATTCCTTACGCCGTCGTGGACAGCCGAACCCCGCGCGTGCCGGTCACGTTCCGCAACGCGCGCGAGAGCGATGCGGGCGAGCCCGGCGCCGCGGCGGGATACCCGATCCCCGCCGTCGCGGCGAACGACCATCGCTACCTCGAGAGCGGCGGAAGCCTCGAGGGCGACCGGCACCTGCTGGTCTATGACCGCGACGCACGGGCCGTGTTCGAGCTCTCGTACGCGGAGTATTCGAACGGCAAATGGAGTGCGGGCTACGGCGCCGTCTTCCCTGTGGACACAAACGAACGTCGCCCCGAAGGCTGGTCCTCGACCGATGCCGCGGGGCTTTGCGTGCTCGCGGGCCTGGTTCGCTACGACGAGGTCTACGGCCCCGGCCCGATCCGCCACGCGATCCGCTGCTCGCTCAAGCGCACCAACGGGTACGTGTGGCCCGCCTCGCACGAGGGAGCAAGCGACGACGGCGCCGCCCCGCTGGGCATGCGGCTGCGGCTCAAGCAGTCGGTCGACATTTCGAAGTACCCGGAGCCGGTCCGCAAGATCTTCCAGGCGATGAAGACCTACGGCCTCATCGTCGCAGATCGAGGCGGCAACATGTACGTGCAGGGGACCATGGATGCGCGCTGGGACAACGGGATGCTGAACCCCGCCTTTCACGATCTGAATATCAACGACTTCGACGTGGTGAAGCTCGGCTGGAAGCCGTAAACCGCGTCGCACGGCGCGCTTGACGAAGAGGGCTCTCGTGATTTCCGACTCACGGGAGCCCTTTCTCCTAGGAGTTCTTATGATTTTTCCGAATTATCCATACAAAGTATTGCGTAGGTCGCACCACATCCTACATTGTTCGCCTAGAGCAACCCATGTAGTGCCCCTGTATATACTCACGTAAGCACACGCTCCCCGCGTGCCGAAGACCAGCCCCTGCGTCTTGGTCCTCACTTCTGGGTTCGCTCTTCAAGAAGAAGCAAGGTTTGTGATCCTTTCGGATCACGCCCTCGCGTGATGGGGCCGCCGACTGCCGGGCGCACGAATGTGCGCGACAAGTCGCCTTCGCGCGAGTACGCCCCCCTCCTTGCCGGACGCACTGCAGACAACTGGAACCGGGAGGCATCTCCAATGCAGCAACTCCACGTCCGCGTTTTGGCCGCGGCCCTGGTCATTTCACTGTTCGCCGCCTGCACCGATGACGCGCCGTCGTTGATGGAATCATCGCGATCCGCGTCCATCATGGGACCGTCGAGCAGTTACGAGCTCGCCGATATTGCCGGCACCACCGGCCTGCTTGCCGACATGACCGACATGGGCACGCTGTACGCGCCCACGGACAACTGGTGGAACCAGGACATCACCAACGCCCCCATCGACAATAGCAGCCCCATTCTCATCTCGACCATCAAGACGTACGAATCGACGGGCGGCCGGTTGCATCCCGATCTCGGGAAGACCTACGGCATGCCGTACGTCGTTGTAACGTCCGCGACGCCGCTGGTACCCGTGACGTTCACATATGCCGCGGAGAGTGACGCGGGCGCACCGGGCTCTCCGGCCGGGTACCCGATCCCGATCGAGGCGACGACCAACCCTCGTTACATTGAAGAGGAAGGCGCGGGCGCCAACGATCACCTGCTGATCATCGACCGGCAGCGCCGTCTGGCGTTCGAGCTCTTCAAGAGCACGTACAGCAACGGCAAGTGGTCGGCGTCGTCGGGCGCGGTGTTCAAGCTCGACTCCAACTACCGCCGACCCGAGGGCTGGACCTCGGCGGACGCGGCGGGGCTCTGCGTAACCGCGGGACTCCTGCGCTACGACGAGGTGTACGGCAGCGCGCCCATCAAGCACGCGCTCCGCTGCTCGCTGCGCCAGATCAGCGGTTTCGTGTGGCCCGCGTCGCACAAGGGTCCGGGAGACGCGATGGGCATGCCGTACGGCATGCGGCTGCGCCTCAAGAAGTCGGTTGATATTTCCGGCTATCCCGCCCCGGTGCAGAAGATCTTCCAGGCCATGAAGACGTACGGGCTCATCGTCGCCGACCGCGGCGGCAACATGTACGTCCAGGGCACGATGGATTCGCGCTGGGACAACGGGGTGCTCAACCCGGCGTTCCACTCGCTCCACATCACCGACTTCGACGTCGTCCAGCGCGGCTGGAAGAGCGGCAACGACGACACGCCCCCGCCGCCGCCCCCGCCGCCGCCGCCGTCGCCGTCCGACATTCCCCTGGGCCTGCTCGCCGACATGTCCTCGATGGGGTCGGTCTATGAGCCCGGTGACAACTGGTGGAACGTGCGCGTCGACGGCGCGCCGCTCGACCCGAACAGCAGCACCATCATCTCGAAGATCCGCAGCTACGAGTCGACGGGCGGACGCATGCACCCCGACTTCACGCCGAGCTACGGCATTCCGTACGCGGTGGTCGGAAACGAGACGCCGCTCGTGCCGGTGACGCTTCGCAACACCAGCGAGAGCGACAAGGGCGCGCCGGGCGGTCCGGTCGGGTACCCGATTCCGGTCGCGGCCATCAGCAACGCGCGCTACATCGAGAATTCGGGCAGCCCCGAAGGCGATCGCCACCTCATCCTGTACCATCGCGACAAGCACATGGCGTTCGAGCTCTCGTACGCCTCGTGGGACGGGTCGAAGTGGACCGCCGGCTACGGCGCGGTGTTCAAGCTCGACTCGAACTACCGCCGGCCCGAGGGCTGGACGTCCACCGATGCGGCGGGACTGTGCGTGCTCGCCGGGCTGGTTCGCTACGACGAGGTCTACGGACCCAACCCGATCGATCACGCCATCCGTTTCTCGATCAAGCAGACCAACAGCTACGTCTGGCCGGCGTCGCACGCGGGTGCGAGTGACTCGGGCGCGCCGCCGCTGGGCATGCGCCTGAGGCTCAAGCAGTCGGTGGACATCTCCGGATATCCGGTGCCGGTGCGCAAGATCTTCCAGGCGATGAAGACGTACGGCATCATCCTCGCCGATCGCGGCGGCAACATGTACGTGCAGGGCACGATGGATTCGCGCTGGGACAACTCGATGTTGAACCCCGCATTCCACAGCCTGAACGCGAGCCACTTCGAAGTGGTGAAGCTGGGCTGGAAGCCGACCTCGTAAGACAGCTTTAGCCTGTCAGGGGCAGACGCCGGGAGTGGGTCCCTCCCTCAGACCCACTTCCGGCGCGTCTGTTTTCAGGACCACGTGGCGGGCTTGCCGAGGTCGAAGAAGACGAGGAAGTCGGTGGTCGGCGGCGTGCGGCCGAGCTGTCGGAGCAGCGTGACCACCTGCCCGCGATGATAAGTCGAGTGGTTCAGCACGTGCTGCATCGCGCTCTCGAACGTGTATTCCCAGTGCTCGCCGGCACGATTCTCGTAGCCGAAGCTGCGCTTGAGCTGCTCGTTGCTGATGATGGAGAGAAACTCGCGGCGCGTCCGCTCGAGATCGCGCCACGCTGATTCGACGGCGCTCACGTCCGCGTAATCTTTTTCGTCAAAAACGATTTTGGGCGACTCGCCCAGCCATCTCTGGAACCAGACCCATTCTCCCCACAGCGTGTGCACGAGCGTGCCGCGCACGGAGCCGTGGCTGGTGCGCAGGTCGCGTGTCAGCTCGTCGTGGCCGAGGTCGCGACACGCGGCGAGGATGCGATCGTTGGCCCAGCAGTTGTAGGCGAAGTGAGTGCGGATTTCGTCGAGGGTCATGATGTGTCGGGCTCCTCGGTCAGTAGGTCGCGATGAAGATGGCGGTTAGAACCACGAACGCCGCCACGCCCAGCCCGACGGTAACCCAGGCCGGTCGGCCGTGCAATGCGGCACCGTTATACCACACCTGCTCGTACCCGCCGGGATGGTGAATGGTGTCCCCACCACTGCCTTCGCTCCACGGCTCGACCTTGAATGTCGTGTACTCCGACTGGAGCGAAAAATAGGGGCCCAGATCGACGCCCACTCCTCCCACGAACCCGTTGAACGTATTCCCGTCCCACCAGTTGAACAACGGGCCGGCATTCACATCGAGAGCAACGGTGCGATTGAACCGGTGGAGCGCGTGTCCCTTGAGCCCGACGCGGGTGTCCCGGTCACTGATACCGAGGAAAAGTGTGCCGCCGTAGTCCCAGCGTGGGGCATCAACCGGCTCGCGTTCGCCGGTGAGATACCCTACGTCGAACGTGGCGCGCCAGCGCGAGTAATCGGGAGAGGCGGCACCAAAGTTTTTCCCCGCGACAGCGCCGGCCTCGAGATAGAGAAGACTTACGTGCTCGCTGGTCTCGATGGACTCGATCTCGTCGTAGCGAAGCGTGACCGGATAGCGATGGCGATCGTACGGCGTGTAGCGCGGACGCACGATGACGAGCGTCGAGTCGGTGGTCTTGATGTCGTTCGCTTCATGTACTTCGCCATCCGAGCTGGTGATCGTGTACGTGTCCGACGGGGGCAGAATGCGATATGCGGCGGGGGGAACGGGGGTTCGAACCGTGGCACACCCCGAAATGAGCGCGATAGCGGCAAACGCGGCGGCGCGCCGCCGGCTCACGACTCTTCCCGGGACCACGGCATGGTTCGATGCGCGTACGCCGCCCTGCCGGTGACGAGGTGGAAGAGGTACGAGCCCATGCAGAATCGGGCGAAGACGATTCCCGCGATGGCGAGAAACAACAATCCGAGCAGCCGCCACGCGAGATGATGATGTCCCGCCAGCGCGGCGAGGCCCGAGCCCAGCGCGAACAGCCCGGCCAGAAACTGTGCGAAGCGCCGCGGCGCCGGGGCCGGCATCGGCGGCGGGAGGCCGCGCCGTCTCGAGACCAACCAGGCATAGGCCAGGTCGAACACGTTCCAGCGTGGCACGAGCGCGCCCCACAGCAGAACCAGCCCGAGCCCCACGAAGTACCAGCCCGTCTCGAGCAGCAGGCCCAGGACAGCGAGCACCAGCATCGCCCGCGGCTGGAATACCAGCGCGCCGAACTGCACGCCGCAGCTCTGCGCGGTCGCATCCGCGAAGCCCTGCTGGCGGACGAAATTGAGGCGGGCCGACATGGCGAGCATCGTAGCACGTGGAAGAGCGGCTTGAGGAGGCCGCGAACCACACTCCGCGGTGCGCTTTCATCGCGCACTTCGCGCCCCTTCCGACGCATCCCGCACACCGTTTGTGGCGTCAAAACGCCACGTGCTTGCCCGTCGTGACTCATGTTCCATGGTTTCAGTTTTGCTCTGATGCGGGCGAATCCGACACTCCAGGACCGCATCCACGGGAGGCACGTGATGATGCAACTCGCTGCCCGCGCGGGCGTCGCCCTCGGCACGCTTGCGCTGGTCACGACGGCCGGCTGTCTCTTCGACCCCAATCCGAAGCAGCTCGGCCCGGGCGCGACCGCGACCGAAGACGGGACCACGGGCGCAACGCAGGCCGCGCCGCTCAACCCGCTGGACTACACATCGGAGCCGGTGCCCACCGGCCTGCTCGCCGACATGCTGATGATGGGCGGCGAGCTCTACGAACCCGCCGACAACTGGTGGAACACGAAAGTCAAGAACGCGCCCGTCGACCCCAACAGCGACGCGATCATCCAGCTCATCAAGAGCTACGACTCGACGCGCGGCCGTTTGCACCCGGACTTTGCTGCCGACTCCGGCATTCCGTACTGCGTCGTCGATAACGAGACGCCCCTGGTGCCGGTCACCTTTGCCGATCCGGGCGAAAGCGATGCGGGCCTTCCGGGCGGGCCGGCGGGCTACCCGATCCCCGCCGACGCGATCACCGATTTGCGCTACATCGAGAACGCGGGGCGCGACGACGGCGATCGCCACCTGCTGGTTTTCCAGAAAGACAAGCGCGTCGCGTTCGAGCTGGTGCGCGCGAGCTACGCCAACGGGCAGTGGTCGGCGGGTTACGGCGCGGTCTTCAAGCTCGACAGCAATTACCGGCGCCCCGATGGCTGGACCTCCACCGATGCGGCGGGGCTGTGCGTGCTGGCGGGGCTGTTGCGCTACGACGAGGTGTGGGGCCCATGGCCCATCCGGCACGCGCTCCGCGTGTCCATCCGTCGCACCAACGACCACGTCTATCCGGCGTCCCACACCGGCGCGCGCGACGCGGGTGCGCCGCCGCTGGGAATGCGCCTTCGTCTCAAGAAGGACACCGACATTTCCGGCTACCCGATGCACATCCGCAAGATCTTCACCGCGATGAAGACCTACGGGCTGATCGTCGCCGATCGGGGCGGGAACATGTACGTGCAGGGAACCATGGATTCGCGCTGGAACAACGCGGAGCTCAACCCGATCTTCTACGACTTCACCATCGACGACTTCGAGGTGATCGAGCTGGGGTGGAAACCGGGAGCGCAGTAGCGGCGCGCTAGCCGTCGCGTCAGTGCGACGGTTTGCCGTACTTGAGGTGGGTCAGAGTCGCGTCGCCGCCGCAGCGCGGCACGTGAACGACGTAGAGATCGTCGTACACGAACTCGTCGATGTCCGGCACTGCCGGACCACCGGCCGCCGCGATGATCAACGGCACCGTATTGCTGTGCCCTACCACCAGGACCGTCTCTCCGACGTGATCGTGCAGGATGCGCTCGATGAGCGGCTTCACTTCTTTGGCGGGATACACTCCAGGCGTGATCTTCAGCCCCTGCGCGAGGGGCGCGGCGGTGTCGCGCGTGCGCCGCGTGTCGCTGTGGTAGATCGCGCCGATGCGCGCGCGGGATAGAACGCGCACGAGCTCCTGCGCCCGTTCGATACCCATCACCGAAAGCGAATCCGCATCGCCGGCGCGGTCGGCGTGGCGCACCACCAGGATCGTGGTGGCGGGGCCGTCGCACGGCCCGTCGGCGCGCACCGGAGATACCGGAACAAACGCCACCGCCATCACCACGACGGTGGCGATGGCGGTGCAGAGCGACTTCCACTGGATGCGCGTCACGGGCGCATCATATCACGGCGTGCATTCGGGGCGTACCCGGCTCACACCAGCTTGTTGGGGCGGCTGCGCGGCCGGTTGTCGGCCGGTTTGTTGTTCTTCGGCGCGGCCGGCGTTGTCTTGTCGCCGTTGCGTTTCTTTGCGAACTCCTGCGGCGGCGTCGACTCGTGTGGAATCATCGGCTTGTCTTCGTCGGATTCCCCGTAGAGCTTGCGCAGATCCTTCTTGGCCGCTTCGAGCCGCGCACGGAGCATCTCGACGTGGCTCACGAGCCCGTTGAGCACACTCATCGCCGAGTGAAACGGCGACGTCTCGAGACCGATGCTGCGGTCGGCGGAGCGCTTGAGCGAGCGCGCGATCGCGCCCGAGGTGCGCATGGAGAGCAGGTGCGGTTCCAGCTCCATCCTCCCGTTGGTCTTGATGCCGTTGACGTCGAGGCGTGGCTCTCCGTCCTTCTTCGGGGGCTTCTGCGGCTGGCGCGGGGATGCGGGCAGCGATTCGCGTTCGACCAGGGCCGGGCGCGGCGCCGCGGCGGGCCGGTTGGTTCGGGTGGACGATTTCTTCTTGGTCTTCGATTTCTTCATCTGCAACCTCCATGTGAGCGGGACTTCATACAACATAGGTGGAAGCGGGGCCCATGAGCCCCATCACGACGAAGAATCAGAAGAAGACTGTAGGTGATGATCAGAGATCGGCGAGCATCCGTCGTCAGTCGAAGGCGCCGTTGGCTCCCGCGATGATGAAAAGGCCGGTCACGATCCCGACCACCACCCAGCTCGCCGTGCCGTTCATCGAAACGCCGTTGAACCACGCGTGTTCGTGACCGGAGCCGTGATGTTCGACCAGGGTGAGCGCGCCATCGCTGTAGTGGTATTCATCCCAGGGTTCGGTCGGCCAGCTCACGTACTCCGAGCGCAGCGTCAGGAAACTGACATTGAGCGCCACACCGGCGGTGAAGCCGTTGAACAATCCCGAGCTGTCATAGGTGATCATGGGCCCGGCGGAGAGGTCCAAACTGGTGCTTCGATTGAAGCGGCGGCGCGCGATCGCCTTGATGCCGGGACGGAGCGGGTCGCCCACGTTCAGGTAGCCGGTGCCCCCGAATGACCCGCGCGCCGCGTCGCTCTTGAATCCCCCGGTCACGTAACCCAGCTCGGCGACACCCTCGGTTTCGCTGAAGCCTTTCTCCGATTCATCGCCGAAGTTGTGGCCGACCATGACACCGGCCTGTGTGTGGAGTTTGCCGATCGTGCCGCAGCCCGATGTGACCACGGCGAGACACAGCACGGTTGCCGTTACGGCGGTACGCACGTGGCCGATGATACCATGTTCATCGCGCTGGCTTGACCACGTGGTACCACAGCCAGCCCAGCATCAGCTCGGCGTAGCCGTCGGCAAAGGGGGCGCGCCCGTCCGGGCGATGCTCGCCCAGGCGCAGCCCATGGCTCGCGTCGGGAAACACCACCAGCGTGACGTCCTTGTTTCCCGCCTTCTGCAGGCCTTCCCGCCATTTCTTGACGGCGACGTCGGTGGGCACCTGCTCGTCCTTGCTTCCGAACATGAGCAGCGTCGGGCATGTGATCTTCGCCATCGACGCAGCGGGATCCCACGTCGCGACCCAGCTCCAGTTGGCACGGTTTTCCTCCGAGGGAAGGATGCGATCGAGCCGCGCGTATGGATACCACGCCGCGGTCTGCGACTTTTCGAGCCGCGCGGCAACGTCGGCGCGGCCCTGACCGGTGGCGAGGTAATTGAAGTACCGGTCGATGACGGCAAAGGCCTCGGCCTTGTCGGCGTCGCCGAGGCCGGCGTTCGCGAACGCGCGCTCGTACCCGTAGCGCTCGACTTCGCGCGGCGTCGCGCCGCCGCCCGTGATCAGCACGAGAAACGCCACGTCCTTTGATTTCGACGCGGCCACCGTCGCAACCCATCCCGCCTGGCTCACGCCCCACAGCCCGATGCGCGCCGGATCGACGTCGGGTTGCTGCGCGAGCAGCGCCGTCGCCGCGAGCGCGTCGTTGGCGAGATCCTCGAGCGAGGATTGTGTCCACGACCCGCCCGATGCACCGCACCCGCGCTTGTCGAAGAACAGGCTCACGAGCCCGAGCTTCGCGAACTCTTCCGCGTACGCTCGCGCGCCGTCGCGGGTGGCCGGGCCCGAGCCGTGCAGGAACACAACGGCCGGGTGTCTCCCGCCGGTGGCCGGTGTCAGGATGGTTCCCTTGAGCTCGACGGTTCCGTTCTGGAACGAAACTTCGCGCTCGCCCGCGGTAGCGGACACAACGGAGAGAAGCAGCAGGGCCAGCGTCCAGCCGGCAGTGATCATGCGCACGGTGTTCCTCCTGGAGTCGTGGTGGGATGCCAGCACAGACGCGCAAAGCCGCCCCGGGTTACAAATATCTCTTGCGAAACCATTCCCGGAGGGTTGTCTTTGTATATAGCACACGCCACAACCTTCACTTCCCTACCAGGAGGTTCATGTGGCAACCAGATCAACCCGCAGCACCCGGTCGAGGACCTCGACCGGCGATTCTTCCCGGTCCGGCAGCAGCGGCAGCTATCGCGACGACATGGGCGAAGGGACGCGTGGCGGAATGGGCGGCGGCGCGCGCAAAGGCGTGCACGTGAAGGCCGAGATGGCCAGCCCGAGGGTCGCGCGCATCACCATCGAGATCGACTGGCAGCAGCTGGCGTCGAAAGTCGCCCGCAAGGTGGGACGCCGCATCAAGGCGAAAGCGCGCCAGGCACGCCGCGCTCGCAGCAGCACGCGGCGCGCATCGTCTCGCTGATGCACGCCGCGTCACGCGGCTACTAGTTGAACGTCAGCACCGCGAAGATCACGGCGATCAGCGCGAGCAGCGACGCCATTTTCCCGGCGACCTGCACACGCGCGAGGGCCGCCGTGTCTCCCTTGAGGATCTTCATCCGGAGATAGTTGATGTAGCCCACGACGATCGCGAGCAACCCCACCGCCGTCAACTTGACGTGGAACGTGGCCGGCAGCGTGGCGAAGCCGCGGTAGCGCGTGAACACCATCGTGAGCCCGGTGACGATCAGGATCGTCAGCCCGATGTTCCCCACCCTGACCATCGCCAGCGGAAACCGGCCGAGGATGGGTTTTTCGGGCGGTGCGGCCTTGTTGATGAGCGCCGCCATGGTCATGTTGGCGAAACCAACCGACAGCCCCATGGCGAGGCCGAGAAAATGCAGTATCAGCAGGATCTTGTTGAACAGGATCACGAGCGACCTCCCTCGATGAGCGCGCCCGCGCGGGCGACGCTCGGCGCAGTCTAATCGATACCTCGAAAAGCCGCTACTTCCTCCGCGACACGGTCTTCTTCTTTGCCGGCGCGGTCTTCTTCTTTGCCGTAGCGCGGGCGGGCTTCTTCGCCTTTGCCTGCGCGCGCGCGGTGCCGGCCGGTCGCGCGTGGCGCGGCTCGTAGACGCCCAGCTTGCCGCCGCCCGGGAGCGTGAGCCCGGTGAACAGTCCCCACCCCGTGTCCTGGATGCCGCTGCACTTGAGACCGCGCTTCTTCATCGCGGCCACGAACGCCTTCACGTCCTCGCACATCAGGTAGAACTCGTGGATGTTGTTCTCGTCGGCCGGATGCACCGCCACCTCCGCCGGTGGCAGCGCGAAGATCAGCCATCCGCCGCCGACGTCCACGTTCGGCAGCTTGAGCACGTCGCGGAAGAAAGCGCGATCCGCCTCGGGGTCCTTGCTGTAGATGATGGAATGGGCGCCGATGATCATAGGGAGCGTTGCCTTTCTGGTGAAGTGGGCGTGCGACTTCACCAGCGTAGGCGACCGGACGGCGCGGCGTCAATCGAGTGCGAGCAGCTCGGCGTCGATGTCGATCCAGACATCCGGCTGATCCGTGACCATTCCGATCTCCTTGAGCAGGTCGCGCGTCATCTTGAAGTCCGAGCGCTTGACGGCGGCGGTGCCGTGAAAGGCCACGCGGCTGGGCCGGCCCTCCTGCGGGGGCGCCGTGCCGCGGAACTCGAAGGTCATCGGCACCACCTGCTTGATGCCGCGGATCGTCAGGGTGCCGTCGACCACGAACTCGTCATCGCCCGAGCGGCGGATGCCGCGCCCGTGGTACTCGATGGTGGGATAGTTCGCGGTGTCGAAGAAGTCGGCGCTCTCGAGGTCCTCGTCGCGCGCGTTCTGCTGCGTGCTGAGGCTGCTGGCGTCGATCGAGATGTCGAGACGGCAGTCCTCGAGGTCGTCGTCGATCATGACGGTGCCGGTGGTGCGGTCGAAACGCCCGTGCACGCGCCCCACCACCTGGTGCTGCGCGCGCCACAGGACGAAGGTGTGCGGCGTGTCGATCGAGTACGCGCCTTCCCGCGGGAGCGGCGGGTTCTCGGCGTCTTTGGGCGGCGCGCTGGCGCAGCTCATGGCGAACGCGGCGACCGGAATGGCGATGGCGATACGGACGCGGGGGGAAAGCAACGAGGTGTGCATACAACCTCCGAGGCGGGGGAAGGCCGGATCTCACGATGTCGCGGGCAAAATATGAGGTGGCCAACGGCCTGTCAATGCGGAGGTTGACCTAGAAGAACACGTGGGCGATGGCCCGCTCCCAGCCGAAGTAGATGATGAAGCAGGCGACGAGGTCGAACGCGGCGTGCATGACGATCAAAAACCAGAGCTGGCGCGTGGCCGCGAAGATGACACCGTCGACCAGCGCCAGGATGAAGGCCTGCTGGACGCCCATCCAGTGCTGCTCGGGGTAGTGCGCGGCGCCAAAGAGCGTCGACGTGATGAGGATGGTGGCGATCAGGGCATTACGCGATTCGCCGTAGAGCTTGCCGAGTCGTTCGAAGAGAAAACCGCGCGCGATGAGCTCTTCGCCGAGGCCGGCGGAGAAGATCACCATCGCGATCACACCCGGGAGCGCGTTCGTGTTGCCCACCAGCCACTGGAAGGCCGGGTTGATGTCGGGCGCGTGGAGGAGCGGCATGACGACCGCTTTCATGAGGAGCTTCGACGCCACACCGGCCACGATGCCGGCCACGATGAGGAGCGGCCAGCTCTTCGGGCGGCGGAAGCCGAGGTCGCGCCAGGGCACTTTCGCAACCAGCGCCCAGACGACGACGAGGAGCGCGCCGATGCGGGGGCCGAAGAACCATGTGGCGGCAAGCACCGCGACGATGACGAGGAAACCGGCCACTCCCCCGCCGCGCAGGGCCGTCCGGAAGCGGTTGTCGCCGCGCGGACGAAGGGGGATCGGACGGGGTGACGGGGTGTTGTTCAGCATGCGACCGGCGCCTCACCCCGTGGGACGGGAGGGCGGCCGGGTCGGTTTCATCTTTCTTACCCGGTCGCGGCGCGGGCGAGGTCGAGCTTTCGACCCCGCTTGCGCGAACCGCGGGCAGCCACGCGTTCATCCG
>DASVAK010000298.1:0-8407 GCA_036376395.1 Candidatus Krumholzibacteriia bacterium | reverse complement strand
GATCGCACGTCCCGGAGCGGCACGGTGAGCGGCATGCGGGTGCGACCAAAGCGACTGTCGGAGCTGTTCAACTCGGTGATCACGATCGTGGAATCGGTCACGGCGAATTCCCTGGCTGCGAACGAGTCGTCCACGGTGATGATCCGATAGCGGCCCGTCCACCGGGATGCCGGGGCGAGCTCGCGCGGGGACACGGTGACCGCGCGCGAGCAACCGCCCAGCAGAACGAGCAATATCAGGAAGCGGGCGGACGAACGGATCGCGGGGCGCACGGGCATGGGATCGCTTCCCGTTCGGCTCGCGTTCTTCGCCCTAGAGAACCTGGCCCAGCGTCTTGTCAATGATGCCCAGGCCCTCGTCGACATCCGCCTTGGTCAGGTTGAGCGGCGGACGGAAGCGCACCGAACGCACGCCGCAGCCGACGATCAGCACGCCGTTCTCCTTCACCTTGCCGAGGAACTTCGAGCGCACCTCGGGGCTGGGGAGATCGAACGCGCACATGAGGCCGCGGCCGCGCGAGTTCGTCACCTTGCCGGCGTACTTGTCGCGCAGCGTGTTCAGCCGCGAAAGCAGGTGCTCGCCGACCAGGCGCGCGTTGTCGACCAGGTTCTCCTCGTCGATGATCTGGAGGTATTTCGTCGCGCGCACCATGTCGGTGAGGTTGCCGCCCCAGGTCGAGTTGATGCGGCTGGGCACCTTGAAGACGCTGTCGATCTCGTCGAGCTTCTTCGAGGCGAGGATGCCGCACACCTGGAGCTTCTTCCCGAACACCAGGATGTCGGGCATGACGCCCGCGTGCTCGATCGCCCAGAACTTGCCCGTGATGCCGGCGCCGGCCTGGACCTCGTCGCAGATGAAGAGAATCTCGTTCTCCGCCGTGACCTCGCGCAGGAAGCGGAGGAACTCGGGGCGGAAGTGGTTGTCGCCGCCCTCGCCCTGCACCGTCTCGATGATGAGCGCGGCGATGTCGTTGCCGTGGGTCTTGATCGCTTCCTTGATCTCGCGCTTCGCCGTCTCTTCCGCGGCGATCACTTCGTCGAGATGCTTGTCGAGCGGGAACGTGATCTTGGGATTGGTGATCCGCGGCCAGTTGAACTTGGGATACCACTTCGTCTTGATGGGATCCGTGTTGGTCATCGACATGGTGTAGCCGGTGCGTCCGTGGAACGCCTCGCGGAAATGGATGACCTGCTGGCCGATGTCGCGCGTGGCGCCGCGCTGGTAGTTCTTCTGCACTTTCCAGTCGAAGGCCGCCTTGAGTCCGTTCTCGATCGCGACGGCGCCGCCCTCGACGAGGAACATGTGCGGCAGCTCGGCGGGAATCGCGTAGCGGTCCATCGCCTCGACGAACTCCGCCATCTGCTGGCTGTAGAAGTCCGAGTTCGAGGGCTTGTTCAGCGCGACGTGGCCGATGTGCTCGCGGAAGGCCGGATCGAGGATCTTCGGGTGGTTGATCCCGATGGGCAGCGACGCGAAGAACTGGAAGAAATCGATGTAGACCCGGCCGTCGGCCTTGTCGTGCAGGCGAACGCCCTGGCTCTTCTCGAGATCAACGACAATGGGAAAGCCGTCGACCAGCATGTGACGTCCGATGGTCTCGAGAACATGCTTCGGCTCGACGTGGATTTCGCCACCGGCTCCGGCTGTGCGGGACATATATGCTCCTTCGGGAGGTGTGATGTTGGGGTGAATTCGATCTGAAGCTATCCAATCCGACGGCGCGGTGTCAAGGCTGGCCCGGGTACAGCTAAGAAGTGGAAAGGCTGTCGTTTACCGGACTGGCTTCGAGTGGATTGGGGCCGGCGAGCGGTACACTTCACGGCCCTCCGCGATGGTGGCCTCGACGCGCAGCCGGTCGGGGTCGGCGAGCAGCGGATTCCCCGACACCACCACCAGATCGGCGCGCGCGCCGGTGACGATCCTCCCCTCGACCGGCCGCTCCTCGGTGTCGTCGCTCTCGCCCGGCTCGTCCCACGCGGCGAAGACGTCGGCGGCCGCGCGGGTGTAGCGGTAGAACGCTTCGGCGGCGGCGATCCGCTCACGCGGGTTGGGGTGGTTCGTGGCGCCACGGATCCCGAACAACGGACCGGCCGGCATGCCGTCCGAGGAGAACACGACCGGGACGCCGGCGCGGGAGAGCGAGGCGAACGGATTGGTCCGCTCCCAGCGCTCGCGACCCAGGCGCTTCGCGTACATGCCGCCCTCCCCGCCCCAGTTGCGCACGAAGTTGGGCTGCATCACGAGCGGAATACGAAGCTCGCGGCAGCGCGCCATCTCTTCCTCGCCGATCACCTCGGCGTGTTCGACACGAAAACGCGCGTGCGCCGGGTAGCGCGCCCTGACCGTCGCCATCGCGTCCAGCACGGCGCGCAGCGCGCGGTCGCCGATGGCGTGCACCGCGCAGGCGATGTTGCGCACCGCGCACGCTTCGAGCGCCTCGTGGAGCGCGTCCTCGTCGAAGAGCAGCTCGCCGTTGCCGTCGCCGTCGGCGTAGGGCGCGTTGAGCGCGGCCGTCCGCCCGCCGAGCGACCCATCGGCGAAGATCTTGATGCCGAGCGCACGCACGCCGCGCCGGCGCAGCGGGATCAGCGTGTCGCGCGCGCGGTCGAACTCCTCGGCTTCCACGTGGAAGAACACGTCGACGCGAAGCGGCCGCGACGAGGCGGTGAGACCCTCCATGTACACGTCGAGCGTCCCGGGGTCGACGATGTCGTGGATGGCGGTGATGCCGAGCGAGTGCAGGTGCGCGATGGCGCCGTCGATGGCGTGGATCTGCGCGACCGCCGGCGGCCGCGTGACGCGGTTGGCCTCGAACACGGCGTCCTCCACGATCCGCCCGCTCTCGCGATCGACGAAGCGGTCGGGAGATTCGAGCCGGCGAAGGAGTGCGGTGTTCGCCACGCCGACGTGGCAGCAGACGCGGCGGACGTACAGCGGGCGCCGCGACGAAATCGCATCCAGCGCGTCGCGCGTGGGAAGCGCGGCGTCGGTCCATTCGCTCTCGTCGAAATCGATGCCGACGAGGGCGCCGTCCCCGTCGTGAGCGCGCGCGTACTCGGCCATGCGCGCGACGACGTCCGCGGCGCTGGTGGCCGGCGCCAGGTCGCAGCGCAACGCGCGGTGCGCCAGCGAGAGCAGGTGGAAATGCGCGTCGACGAAGGCGGGCATCACGGTCGCGCCCGGGAACGCGAGCACGCGCACGTCGGCGCGCCCGCCCTCCGCCGGCGCCGCGTCGGTGGGAGTGATGTCGACGATCCGGCCGTCCTGCATCCAGACCGCGCGCGGCGACGCGGGCTCCCCTTCCCCGCGCGCGGGATTCCACACCTGCGCGTGATTTACCACCAGCAGCGCCATAGCGCCAATATAGCGCATGCGCCGCCGAGCATCATCCGTTATGCGCAGCAACTCGCACGTTCCGGCAACCGGCGCCGGGGCTCGGGGCTTGCTGTGCGCCGGTTGCAATGTTTCGCACACGCCCGGCAATTCTGGCCGTCTGCCTCGCCACGGCACCGCTCCTCGCATCGAGCATCGACGCGACGGCGGCAACGCTCTGGAGCAAGCGTTTCGGGACGTCGGGCGCCGGCTCGCGCGGATTCGCCGTCGCCGCCGACGCCGCGGGCAATCTCGTGATGGCCGGGAGCTTCAACGGCCTCGTCAACTTCGGCGGTGGAGACCAGCTTGCGCAGGGCACCGACGTGGTGCTCGCGTGCTACAACGCGTCGGGCACGCACCAGTGGAGCCAGCGTTTCGGCGGCGCCGCCGCGGACCAGGCCTACGCCGTCGCCTTCGACGCCTCGGGAAATGTTCTGATCACGGGATACTTCCAGCAGAGCGCCTACTTCGGCGGCAACAACCTCGGCAGCGCGGGTGGCAGCGATCTCTTCGTCGCCAGGTACGACGCCGACGGAAACCACCTCTGGAGCCGGTCGTTCGGGACCCTCGGCGCCGACGCTGGCTGCTCGGTCGCGGCGGACGCCGCGGGCAACGTCTTTGTGACCGGCTACATCAGCGGCGCGGATATCGTCGTCATCAAGTACACTGCGGCCGGGACGATGGCCTGGATCAAGATGCTCGGCGGCACCGGTTACGACGAGGGCCTGGCGATCACGACGGACGCGTTGGGCCAGGTGCTGGTCACCGGGAGCTTCTCGGGCACGGTCAATTTCGGCGGGGGCGACCTGTCGACGTCGAGCGTCGACGAGTGGGACGTCTTCCTCGCCAAGTACACGACCAACGGCACGCACATCTGGAGCAAGCGCTTCGGTGGGATCGACCTCGAAGAAGGAACCTGCGTGCGCGCCGACGCGTCGGGCAACGTGTACGTGGCGGGATACTTCGCCGGCACGGTGAGCTTCGGTGGTTCGTCGCTGACGAGCACGGGCGCCGATGTCGACCTGTTCCTCGCCAAGTACGACGTCAGCGGCAACCACCTCTGGAGCCGCCGCATGGGCGGAGCCAGCTACGAGTATCCCGGCGCGCTCGCGCTCGACGGGGATGCCAACGTGTACCTGACCGGGTACTTCGCCGGCACCGCGAACATCGGAGGTACCAACCTCCCCAGCGCGGGCGGCGCCGATGTCTTCTGCGCGCAGTACGATCCGAACGGCATTCCCATTTCCGCCCAGCGCTACGGCGGGGCCGGCGCCGACGCGGGCCAGGGCATCGCACTCGACGCGTCGGGCAACCGCTTCGTGACCGGCTACTTCAACGGCTCCGTCGATTTCGGCGCCGGCACGCTCACCGCGAGCGGCACGCCCGACATGTTCCTCGCCAAGTACGGCCAGACGGCATCGGGCGTGGACGACGCGCCCGCGTTTGATCCCATCACCGTCACCGCGGCGCCCAATCCCTTCAACCCGACCACGATGATCCACTATCGCACCAGCACCGCGGGACGCGTGCTCGTCACCATTCACGACGTGCGCGGCCAGCTCGTCGCCACCCTCGTCGACGAGAACGAGCCGGCGGGCGAACATGCGGTGACGTGGCGCGGACGCGACGACGCGGGCAATGGCTCCGCCAGCGGCGTGTACTTTGCGCGTGTTGCGCAGACGGGCGCCGCGCGCACGTTGAAGCTCGTCCTGTTGAAGTAATCCGCCGTCCGTCTAGAACGGCATTCCCCACCAGAAATAGACGCGGTGCTCATCGCCCTTCGCCCAGGCAACGCTCGCCTGACGGCTTCCGCTCCCGTACCACAGGCCGGCGCCCAGGCCGCTGTGCCATCCGCCTTCCGATTCGTCCCCCATCCACACGCGACCGGCGTCGCCAAAACCGATCACGCCCAGCTGCCCGTCCGATATCTCGGCGACGGGCACGCGCAGCTCCGCGGTTCCGTACGCCGACGCGTCACCGGCGAAGCGGTTCCAGCGAAACCCGCGCAGCGTCCAGCGCCCACCGATGAACGCGGACTCGTGGAGCGGGAACACGCCCCAGCAGCGCTGCCCGCCCGCGCGCAGGGCCAGCGTCGGCCAGCCGAGCGGGATGTACGCGCGCGCGATGGCGTGCGCTTCGCCAAAGTCGTCGGTCGCATCCCACATCGCGGGATACGCCGAGCCGCCGAGGTCGAACTGGAAGCCCTTCTGCTCGCGCTTCTCGAAGCGCGCGATGTCGAGGGTGAGGTCGGCGCGCAGTCCCGCCTGTCCGAACGGCTCGCTCCCGGGCGGGGGCGCGTCCGTCACCGGGCCGCCGGCCGGAAGCTGCGGGTCGACGTAACGCAGCACGGGCCCGAACTCGAGCGCGCTGGCGTGGCCGAACTCGCGGCGAAACGACGGACGCACGAGCACCTCGAAGCGCTCGATCATCGTGAGGTCCTCGTCGATCAACGGCGTGTCGTTGCCGTAGCCGTAGAAGCGGTTGAGCTCGAGGTTGGTGGCGTGACCGGACACCGCGAGACTCCAGCGCGAGTTCTCGAACCGGTGATCCGCCTCGAACTGCACGCCCATCTCGCCGGTGCTCGTACCCACCAGCCCCTGCACGCTCGCGCGCCACTTGTAGGGCTGGTGCCGGAAGGCGAATTCCGACTTGGACGGACCGATGCCGAGCACGACGCCGGCGCTCTCGCGGTAGCCCGTCACCGGCACCCAGGCGCCGGATTCGCCGGCAAAGCGCTCGCCCGACTCCGGGTCGAGCAGGCTGTCGCTGCGCTTCATGAGGTCGCGCATGCGACCGCGCCGTTCCTCGTGGATCTGGCGTGTCTGCTCTTTCTTTTTCCCGTCTTCCTCCCAGTGGATCGGCGGCACCGCGGAGAACGGCCGCGTCGAAATGCTCGTTCCCGTTCCGCGTACGAACGTGTTCTCGCCGCTCGCGTCGTGAAAGCGCGTGACGATTCCGCGGCCCGCGCGCGAGGAATCCTCGAGGGCGTCGTCGCCCTCGCCGCCCATGACGCGCACCAGGATGGTCTTTGGCGCATTGCCACGCAGGATCGCGCGGTCGTTGCCGCGCTCGAGGTACACGCGGATCTCGCGCGTCTCGCCGGGAACAAAACGACGCTCGAAGACGGGCTCCGCGCTCGCCGCCCGCGTGGCACGGCTCGAGGCCGCGGGCACCGCATCGGCGTTCCGGTTCTGCGGCATCCGCCACATGCGCACCATCACGCTGCCGTCGGCGTCGCGGTCGATGGCAACCCGCTCGGGATCGTCCGAGCCGAACACGTCGGCTTCACGGTTGACGAGGAGATAGAATTCGCGAGCCATGGACGGCAGCGCATCGCGCCGCTGCCTTAGCCCCGCCACGATCTCCGCACCGCTGGTCGCATAATGTCCTTCGGGCATGCGTCTCGCCGCACGCTCGATGGTGGCGTCGTCGAGCCGGCGTTGCATGTCGTGAACGACCGCCTGCCACGCGCGCCAGTCCATGTCGACCAGGTGACTGCGATCGAACTCGCGCGTGGTGAAGCAGAGCGTCTTGAGCGACGGGTATTCGGCGCCGAATTGCGACACGCGCGGGTCAAACAGGCCGCCAACGACCGAGACGATGCCCTCCAGCTTGAGAAACGCGTAGTCGCGGTCCTTGACGATGGGGCGATACACCGCGCCGTCACCGCGCTCGAACTTTGCGAACAGCCACTGGTCGGATCCGCGGTCGGTATCGCCCACCAGGAAGTCCACCAGGCGGGCGGTGAGATACTCGCGGCTGTCGAGCCGGTTCGCGCTGCTCTCCTCCAGGTTGTCGATGAGCGTCTCGGTGTCGCAGATCTTCTTCGCGCCGGCGAACACGGTGCCGTTGTCGTACTCGTCCGGCCGCAGCTCGATCTGGCCGAGGGTGTTCGCGAATTTCTCGCGGTACTTGCCGAGGCGCGGGTCGTCGGGGAGATAGACGAGCTCGGGTGTGGTATGCAGCAGGCCGACGGCTTCCTGCAGCGCTGCGGCGACAAGATGGCCGGTGGGATGGAAGCACGCCGTCTGGTCCTGCACGAGCGAATTGCCCGGCACCTTCATCGTCTGCTTGATGCGTTTCTCGGTGGACCGGAACATGTAGATGCGGCCGTCGCCGCCCTTGAAGCGAAGCGTGCGGCTCTGGTTCCCGCCCGACTTGTACGGCGTGAGACCACCCGCGTAACGGCCGAGGTCGAGCACCGGCACCGTGACCTCCGCCGACCACACATCGCGCCAGTCCTTCCCGAGCACCCAGCGCCAGGCCGTGCCGCGGTCGTAGTCGTCGCTCGCGCGCACGGTGACCGTGCGCGACCCGGGCGATCGAGAAGGTTGTGTCGCGGAGGAGGGGGCCACTGCGATCGCAATGGCGGCCATCGACACAGCTGCGCAGCGCATGTCCATCCATGGAAAGGTATGGTGTGAATCACACGTCGGGGGCCGGGCTACAGATAAGAGCCGACGCGGGTCTACAGGAATGCCGTACAGAAAAACAAAGAGGCCCAGTGGTGATGTGAGGGCCTCTTTGTCCTATCCCGTCCAGTGGCGGACCGGCGGGTAGTTTCTCTTATGCCATCGCGTGGCTAGTCGTCGTTGGGAACGTCCTCGTCATACCCGCTGACATTCTTCTGGTACTGCCACTGACGGCGATGCTCGACGGCAACGGTGTGCTCCTCGTCCAGGCTGCCGTCCTGGTCGAAGATGAACTCCTTGCCGATCTCGTAGTAGGTCCAGCGTTCGCGGACCTTGCCGTACTCGTTGAGACGCAGGCGATACGGCGTGTAGCCGTACTCGTTGTAGATGGCGAGCTTGTCGCCGGTGAGATTCTTGACAAAGAGGAAGTGCCGGATGTTGCTGCGCTCGCGGGTACCGGTTACCTGCGGCGCATAATAAATGGCGTCCGCAAATGCCGGCACGGCGATCGCCGTCACCAGCAGAGACGCCCATAACCACTTCTTCATACCGCTCTCCGATGCGTTGCTAAGTCTTGTGATGCTATGCGGTTATTTAGCGGACTTATTGTATCACATCGGGTG
>DASVAK010000297.1:0-21675 GCA_036376395.1 Candidatus Krumholzibacteriia bacterium | reverse complement strand
CTGATGCTCGGGTGGGAATTCCCTCCCTTCATAAGCGGTGGTCTCGGCACGGCCTGTCGCGGCCTGACCGAGGGGTTGAAACGGGCGGACGCGCGCGTCCTGTTCGTGCTTCCGCGCGCCATCGATGCCGGCGCGCCGCCGGGGTCCGATCCCAATGACGCCGCGTCCATCCGGTACGCCTCTCCCGGCCGGCGCCGTATTGATCGCGTCGTCGTTGCCGCGGTCTCTTCCGCCATCGCCAGTCCCTATCTTTCCGATCACGAGACCGCGGAGCGCGAGACGTTTTCGGGAACGCCATCGTCCCTGCGCGTCATGGGCGTGGGCGCCGGCGAAGGGTACGACGGCGACCTCCTCGCCAAGATCCAGGCCTACGCGCAGCGCTGCGTCCAACTCGCGCGCCGCGAGCTCTTCGACGTGATCCACGCCCACGACTGGATGACGTACCCGGCCGCGATGGCCATCTCCGCCGTCTCCGGCCGCCCCATCGTCGCCCACGTGCATGCGACCGAGTACGATCGCTCCAGCGATCCCACCGGCACCATCTACGACATCGAACGGCGCGGCATGCAGGCGGCGGCGCGCGTCGTCACGGTGTCCCGTCACACGCGCGACATCGTGCTGGAACGCTACGGCGTCCCCGGCGACCGAGTGACCGTCGTCCACAACGGCATCGACGCGCCCGCGGCGCCGCACCGTCACACCAACGGCCACGACCCCACCGTCCTGTTTCTCGGGCGCGTCACGCGGCAGAAGGGACCGCGCTTTTTCATCCGCGCGGCGGCGCGCGTCGCGGCCCGCATACCGGCCGCGCGTTTCGTCGTGGCGGGCGCGGGTGACGAGATGAATGCCACCGTCACGCTCGCGCGCGAGCTGGGGATTTCCGACCGCGTCACCTTCCCCGGCTTCCTGCACGGCGCGGACGTGGATCGCGCGTACGACGGCGCGTCGGTGTACGTGATGCCGTCGGTGAGCGAGCCGTTCGGGCTCACCGCGCTCGAGGCGGCGTCGCGCGGCGTGCCGGTGATCGTATCCAACACCTCGGGCGCCGCCGAAGTGCTGGTCAACGGATCGCTCAAGGTCGACTACTGGGACGTGGATGCGATGGCACGGATGATCACGGCGGTGATCACCAAACCGGGACTCGGCGAGTCGCTGGTGCGGGAGAGCCGCCGCGAGGTGGCGAGCGCCACCTGGGACGCCGCGGCGCACCGGTGCGTCCGCATCTACCACGAAGTCACCGGCCGGAGCGCGGCCGGGGTGCCCGACGCCATGCTCGCCGGCGTGTAGCGCCGGCGCCAAAGGAACGCCATGCGAATCGCCATGCTGTCATGGGAGGCCCTGCACGCTCCGTGCGTCGGGGGAGTCGGCCGACACGTGAGCGAGCTGGCGCTGGCGCTCGGCCGGCGCGGCCACGAGGTCCACATCTTCACGCGCGTCGCCCACGGCCAGACCTACTACGAGATCATCGACGGAGTGCACTACCATCGCTGTCCCTACCAGCCGGCGGCCGATTTCGTCGACGACGTGAACAACATGTGCCGCGCGTTCGTCGACCGCGTGTTCGTGGTCGAGGATATGCAGGGCCCCTTCGACGTGGTGCACGCCCACGACTGGCTCGCCGCCAACGCCATGATCTGGATCAAGCAGGGCCGCAACCGCCCCGGCGTCTTCACCATGCACTCGACCGAGTACGCGCGCTGCGGCAATGCGTTCCCGCCCGGCCGCTCCGACCGCATCCGGTTCCAGGAGCGCGCCGGCACGTACTGGTCCGAGCGCGTCATATGCGTGTCGAACGCGCTCCGCGCCGAGCTGGCGTGGATGTACGAGGTGCCCGAGACCAAGATCGACGTGATCCCGAACGGCGTCGATCCCACCCGCTTCCAGCAGCCCGTGAACGTCGCCGCCGCGCGGCGGCGCTACGACATCGGCCCGACCGACCCGGTGGTGGTATTCTCCGGACGTCTCGAATGGCAGAAGGGACCCGACTTCCTGCTCGAAGCCATGCCCGCGATCCTGCGCGCGCACGCGCGCGCGAAGCTCGTCTACGTGGGAGATGGCAGCATGCGTCCGGGGCTCGAGAACCGCGCGTGGCAGCTCGGCATCGGCCACGCGGTCCGCTTCCTGGGGCGGCGCGACGAGGCGGAGATCGCCACCATCTACCAGATGTGCGACACGGTGTGCGTGCCGAGCCGCAATGAGCCCTTCGGGATCGTGATCCTGGAAGCCTGGTGCGCGGGCAAGCCCGTGATCGTCACCGAGCACGGCGGCGCCACCGAGATCGTTCGCCACGAGCAGGGCGGTCTCCACGTCTCGCCCACGCCGATCTCTATCGCCTGGGGTATCGGCACGATCTTCTCGGATTTCGATCGCGCGCGCCGCATGGGCGAAACCGGCCGCGGCGAGGCGCTGGCCCGCTACGCGTGGCCGGCCATCGCGGAAAAAACCGCCGCCGTGTACGAACGGGTGGCGCCCGAAACCGCCGCGGTGAAGGAAGCCGCGCGCCGGACGCCGCGCAAGGCGGCGCGCAAAGCGGTCCAGTCGAACCGGACCGACGGCGGCGAACAGGCCGAAAGCGTGCCTTCGAACGAGGCGCAATCGGCAGCGCCCGCGAAATCGCGGGCGACGCCGCTGGTCTGAACGCGCGGGCTTCCCGCGCGCGACACGAGCCGCCATCGGAGAGCTGCGGATGAGCGTCGGGAGCTTCTGTCTCGTACTCCACGGACATCTTCCCTACGTGCTGCGCCACGGAACGTGGCCGCACGGCGAAGAATGGCTGTTCGAAGCGGCGGCGGAGACCTACCTGCCGTTGCTCGCGACCCTGCGCGAGTGCGAGTTCCTGAACGGGCGGCCGCGCGTCACCATGGGGCTGACGCCGGTGCTGCTCGAACAACTTTCCCACGATGACTTCAAGACGCGGTTTCGCGAGTACCTCGACGAGCGCATCGACCGCGCGCGCGGCGATCGCGCGGAGTTCGAGCGCGCACACGACGTTCATTTTGCCTCGCTCGCCGCGGGGTGGGAAGCCTACTACGAGGAACGCGCGCGCCAGTTCGACGCCATCCACCGCGACATCCCGGCCGCGTACGCGGCGCTCGCGCGCGACGGCATCCTCGAGATCCTCACCTCGTGCGCGACGCACGGGTACCTGCCGCTGCTGGCCGAGGATGCGAGCGTGTACGCCCAGGTGCGGGCCGGGCTGGCGAGCTCGCAGCGCATCCTGGGCCTCGACCCCAGCGGCATCTGGCTGCCCGAGTGCGCCTACCGTCCACCGGGACCGTGGTACGCGCCGGTGCCGTGGGGACCGCCGCGCAACCGACCGGGCACCGAGCAGGTGATCGCCGCGTCGGGTCTCGACCATTTCTTCGTCGAGAATCACCAGGTCGAGCAGAGCCGCAGCGAATGGGTGAACAACCAGGGCTGGCAGAAGGTCGACTGGGAGGAGGCGGCCAAGTACCCGAACCGGGGATGGCGCGACACGCTGGAGCCGGTGCGCGTCGCGAGCAACGGCGCCGAACCGGGGAGCACGGTCGCGTTCGCGCGCGATCGCGACATCTGCGAGCGCGTGTGGTCGGGGAACGTGGGCTATCCCGCCGACGGCGCCTACCTCGAGTTCCACAAGAAGCACGGCGAACGCAACGGGCTGCGCTACTGGCGCGTCACCGACCACCACCTCGACCTGGGCGGCAAGCAGGCGTACGACCCGGCCGCCATCGCGGGACGCGTGCACGAACACGCGACGCACTTCTGCAACGAGATCCGCCGCCGCCTCCACGAGCACCACGGGCGCACCGGGCGGCGCGGCGTGGTGGTGGCGTGCTTCGACGCCGAGCTCTTCGGGCACTGGTGGTTCGAGGGGCCGCGCTTCATCCGCGACGTGATGCTCACCCTCAACAGCGCGCCCGACGTCGAGGTGTGCACCTCGGCCGCCGTCCTCCAGCACCACCCGCCCGACAAGGCGGCGGCGCTGCCGGAGGGCTCGTGGGGCGACGGCGGGGACCACCGCGTGTGGGTGAACGAGCGCGTGAAATGGGTGTGGGATATCGAATACCGGTGCGAGGCGACCTTCGGTAAACTGACCTTCAATCTCCCCTGGAGGGAGCGCGCGGACCTGCGCGGATTGCTCGAGCTCGCGGCGCGCGAACTGCTGCTGCTCCAGGCGAGCGACTGGATATTCATCATCGCGCGCGACCAGGCGGTCGACTACGGCACCAAGCGCGTGGTACAGCACGCCGACCGCTTCGAGCAGATCACCGACATCGTGACGCGCGTGGCGGGAGGCGCGAGCGTGGACCATCTCAGCGAGCTCGAGCAGTGGGCGATCCGTGACGCGGTCGTGCACGACGTGGTGTTTCCGCGCATCGACCTCAACTGGTGGAACACATCGCAAGGCTGCTGATGGAAGGACAACGCATGGAGATTCGTGATCGCCTGAACGAGCTGGCCCGCAACCTGTACTGGACGTGGGAGCCGGACTTCGAGCACATCTTCAACGACCTCGACTCGAAGCAGTGGATGGGGCTGAACCGCAATCCCATCGCGCTGATGGCGTCGCTCACCAACGGGCACATCGAGGAGCAGCTGCGCACCTCCACGCTCGGCGCCACGGTGACGCGCGCGTACTACACGCTGCGCGACTACCTCGAGCAGCGAAATACGTGGGGGAGCCACTACGTGCGCTCGCTGCGCGTGAACCCGGTGGCGTATTTCTCGGCCGAGTTCGGGCTGCACGGTTCCCTTCCCATCTACTCGGGCGGTCTCGGGGTGCTGGCGGGCGACCACCTCAAGGCGGCGTCCGACCTCGACGTGCCGATCGTCGGCGTCGGCATTCTCTACGAGCAGGGCTACTTCCGGCAGACGCTCGACGCGAACGGCTGGCAGCAGGAGCACTACACCAACATCGACCTCGACATCGCTCCGGTCGAGCCCGCGCGCGACGCCGCCGGCGAGCCGGTGCGCGTCATCGTCGAGGGGGCGCGCGGCGAACGCATCCACATCCGCGTGTGGCTCGCGCGCGTGGGTCGCGCGCGCCTGATCCTGCTCGATACCAACGTCGACGGCAATTCGGACGAGGTGCGGCGCCTGACCGCGAACCTCTACGGCGGCGACAACCGCATGCGCATCCGCCAGGAGCTCGTGCTCGGCGTCGGCGGGCTGCGCGCGCTCAATGCCATCGGCATCCGTCCCGGCGTGCTCCACCTGAACGAGGGCCACTGCGCCTTCGCCGTGCTGGAACAGGCGCGCATCCTCAAGGAGCGCGACGGCCAGACCTTCCAGAACGTGCGCGAGCTGGTCGCGGGCATGAGCGTGTTCACGACCCACACCCCGGTGCCCGCCGGCCATGACCGCTTCGAGCCGCACCTGGTCGAGGAGAACCTGGGCGTGCTGCGCGAGCAGCTCGGGCTCACGCCGGAGGAGTTCATGGCGCTCGGCCGCGTGAACCCGGAAGCGAAGGACGAGCCGTTCTGCATGACCGTGCTCGGGCTCAAGATGTCGCGCTCGCGCAACGCCGTGTCGCACATCCACGGCCGCGTGTCGCGCGCCATGTGGCGCGACGTGTGGCCGCACCGCGACCCCGAGGGCATCCCTATCGGCCACATCACCAACGGGGTGCACATCGGCACGTGGCTCGCGCCCGAGATGGACCGGCTCTACCGCCGCTGGCTCGGCCAGGACTGGGAGCAGCGCATGCACGACCCGATGACGTGGGAGCTGATCGACGAGGTCGACCCGCGCGAGCTGTGGGAGCTCAACGAAATGCTGCGCCGTCGCGAGCTCGAGTTCCTGCGCAGCCTCGTGCGCCAGCAATTCGCCGCGCGTGGTATGACCGACCCGGCGAAGAAGCACGGCGTGCCGCTGCTCGGCGACGCGGCGCTGACCATCGGGTGCGCGCGCCGCTTTGCGCGCTACAAGCGCGCCGATCTGCTCTTCTACGACGAGGGCCGGCTGGACGCGCTCTTGAACCACCCCACGCGGCCGATCCAGCTCGTGTACGCGGGCAAGGCGCACCCGCGCGACGACGAGGGCAAGCGGCTGATCCAGGGCATCTACGAGGCGAGCCAGAAGCCGCGCTTCGCGGGCAAGATCGTGTTCGTCGAGGACTACGACATCGAGCTCGCGCGACATCTGGTGCAGGGCGTGGACGTGTGGCTCAACACGCCGCGCCGTCCGCTCGAGGCGTGCGGCACGAGCGGCATGAAGGCGGTGCTCAACGGTGCGCTCAACCTCTCGGTCCTGGACGGCTGGTGGGCCGAGGCGTACGACGGGAGCAACGGCTTCGCCATCGGCGATGGCGGCGAGCACTCGGACTGGGGGCACCAGAACCAGATCGACCTGGGCTCGGTGTTCGACGTGCTCGAGGCCGAAGTCATTCCGACCTTCTACAACCGCGACGCCGACGGCGTCCCGCGCGAGTGGATCCGCCGGCAGAAGAACGCGCTGCGCACGCTGGCGTGGCGCTTCAGCAGCCACCGCATGGTGGCCGAGTACGTGAAGAACTGCTACATCCCGGCCGCCGGCGGCACCACGTCGTCGTTCCCGATGACGGAATTCCCGTCGCGCGAGGGGTACTTCTAGATATGTCGCAAGTCTTCCACGCACTCGGGCTGCACATGCACCAGCCGCCCGGCAACCTGCGGCTCCTGATCGACAGCAACGAATGGGAGGCCATGCAGATCGTGCGCTGCTACGAGCGCGTCCCCCGCTACGCGAAGCGGTTCGCCGATGTGGCGCGCCTCCACGTGGGTTTCTCCGGCATCCTGATCGAGCAGATGCGCGACCCCGACGTCATCGATCGCTACCGCCGCGTCGTCGATCTGCCCGCCGTGCTGGAGAGCTACCGCGAGGCGGACAACATCGAGCCCATCGGCATGGGCTACTTCCATCCCCTGTTTCCGCTCATCCCGCGCGACGACTGGGACGACCAGCTGCGCTCGGGGCGCCAGGCCATCGCGGAGGTGTTCGGGCGCGAACCGCGCGGGTTCTGGCCGCCCGAGATGGCGTTCGCCATGGAGATGGTGCCGGCGGTGGCGCGCGCGGGCTACGAGTACATCGTGGTGGACGGCGTGCACGTGCGCGACGCCGTCACGCGCGGCGACGTCGACATCTGCCAGCCGTACCGAGCGTCGCACGACGGCGCGTCCATCACCGTGATCCCGCGCGACCGCGACCTTTCCAACGCGCAGGAGAGCGGGCTCGATGCGGAGTGGTTCGAGCGCGAGGTGGCGCGCAAGACCGCCGCGCGCCCGGTGCCCGCGCTCGTCACCACGTGGTCGGACGGCGAGAACGGCGGCTGGTTCCGCCAGACGGCGGAGGAAGCCGGGTTCTTCGGCCACTATTTCGCGCCGTTCATGGAGCGCGTGCGCGACGGCCGCTCGGCCATCCGTCCGGTATCGATCTCGGACTATCTCGAATCGCACGCGCCGGCCCGCGACGTCCACGTGCAGACCGGCGCGTGGAACGTGGCGCAGACCTCCGGGCATGATTTCTCGCAGTGGGCCGGCACGCCGGCGCAGCGCAGCGCCATCGCGGGCGTGTTTGCACAGAGCGCGCGCCTCCACGAGCTCGCGAATCGCGGTGTATCCGGCCCGGCGTCGGAGTCGCTTGCGGCCGCACAGCGCCTGCTGATGGAGAGCGAGACCAGCTGCTACCTCTTCTGGGGTGACGCGTGGCTGCCGCAACTGCAGGAGAAGATACGGCGCATCGACCAGCTTCTCGGCCGCGTGGAGGGCGCCCGCGACACCGCGCGCCCGCGACCGTCATGATGGACCGCCGCGAGAGCGGGCTTCTCTGCCACGTCACGTCGCTCCCCTCGCCGTTCGGCATCGGGGACCTGGGCCCGGCGGCGTACGACTTCGTCGACTTCCTCGCGGCGGCAAAGCAGGGCTGGTGGCAGGTGCTGCCGGTGGGTCCGTTCACCGCCGGAGACATTTCCCCCTACCGGCCGGCATCGGCGTTCGCGGGCAATCCCCTGCTCATCAGCCCCGAGCTGCTCGCCGCCGAGGGCTGGCTCGATGCGTCCGACCTGGACTCGCTCGCCGCGCACTCGCTGCCCACCGGCCGGGTGGACTTCGACGCCGTGCTGCGCACGCGTCCGGCCGTGATCGAGCGCGCCTGCCGTCGTTTCCTCGCGCACGGCGATCGCGCCGCGCTGGATGCATTCTGCGAACGCAATTCCGGCTGGCTGGATGCGTACGTGCGCTGGCGCGCGCGTGAGCACGCCGATCGCAGCGACGCGGAGCAGCTGGAACGATGCATGCAATACCTCTTCGACGCGCAGTGGGCCCGGCTTCGCGCGTATGCACACTCGAAGGGTGTGCGTATCTTCGGCGACGTGCCGTTCTACGTCGACGAGATGAGCGCGGACGTCGCCGGCCACCCGGAGTTGTTCAAGCTCGACGACGCCGGCCGCCCGCGCGCGGTCTCCGGCGTGCCGCCGGATGCGTTCAGCGAAACCGGACAGCTCTGGGGCAACCCGGTGTACGACTGGGAGGAGCACGCGCGCGACGGCCACGCGTGGTGGGTGGCCCGCATCGCGCGCACGCTGGAGCGGTTCGACCTGGTGCGGCTCGATCACTTCCGCGCCATCGCCGCGCACTGGGAGGTGCCGGCCGGCAGCGAGACCGCGATGACGGGCGCGTGGGTGACGGGACCGGGCCGCGCGCTGCTCGATGCGTTCGCCGCCGCGGGACAGATCGAGTCGCTGGTGGCCGAGGATCTCGGCACCATCACCGAGGACGTGCACGAGTTGATGCGCGGGTACGATCTTCCCGGCATGAAAGTGCTCCTGTTCGCGTTCGACAGCCACACCGGAGGCAACCTGTACGCGCCTCACCACCATGTTCCCAACGGGGTCGTGTACACCGGCACGCACGACAACAACACCGCGCGCGGGTGGTTCGAGGACGACGCGACGCCGGAAACACGAGCCCATCTCACCCGCTACCTCGGACGCGAATGCTCGCCGGCGGACGTCGGTGAAGCGCTGGTGCGAATGGCGCTGGCGTCGGTGTGCCGGCTTTCGATTCTTCCGGTCCAGGATGTGCTTGGCCTGGATGGACGCGCGCGGATGAACCACCCGGCGCGCGCCAACGGCAACTGGACGTGGCGCCTCGAGGCCGGCGCGCTGACCCCGCAACTGGCGCAACAACTTGGGGATATGACGGAGGCTTACGGCAGGACAGGAGCATCTCGATACCGGTGGTGACGCACGGGCGGCCCGAGCCGCCCGGAAGCACGGCGGATTCGCGCGGTGTCAATTTCGCCGTGTTCTCTTCCGTGGCCGAACGCGTGGAGGTGTGCCTGTTCGACGCCGACGGCAACGAGCAGCGCATCGAGCTCCCCGGCCGCACGGGTACTGTGTGGCACGGCCACATCGCCGGCATCGAGCCGGGACAGCGCTACGGGTTGCGCGTGTACGGGCCGTGGCGTCCGCAGGACGGACACCGGTGTTGTCCCTCCAAGTTGCTCGTGGATCCCTACGCGCGCGTGCTCGACGGCACCATCGACTGGAACCCGGCGCTGTTCCCGAGCGGTGAGGGCGACGACCACGCGCCGCTCAACAGCGAGGACAATGCGCGCCACGCGATGAAGTCGGTCGTGGTGCCCGAGCCGGTGATCCAGGCCGGCGTGGAGCGACCGCGCACGCCGGCCGACCAGACCGTCATCTACGAGCTGCACGTCCGCGGATTCACGAAGCTCAACCCGCTGATCCCGCCCGAGCTGCGCGGAACCTACGCGGGCCTCGCGCATCCGGCCTCGCTCACGCACCTGCGCCGGCTCGGCGTCACCGCGGTCGAGCTCATGCCCGTGCAGCACTTCGTGCACCGCCGCTTCATGGTGCAGCGCGGGCTTCGCAACTTCTGGGGCTACGACCCGCTCCAGTACTTCGCGCTGCAGCGCGAGTACGCCAGCCACCCCACGCCGCTCGGCGCGCTGACCGAGTTCCGCGAGATGGTGGCGACGCTGCACGGCGCCGGCATCGAGGTCATCATGGACGTCGTGTTCAACCACACCGGCGAGGGCGACGAGCACGGCTCGATGCTCTGCTTCAAGGGCATCGACAACGCCGCGTACTACCGTCTCGTCGATGACGACCGGCGCCGGTACCTCAACATCACCGGCACCGACAACACCGTGAACGCGGGCCACCCGCAGGTGCGACGCATGATCCTGGACGCGCTGCGCTACTGGGCCGGCGAGATGAACGTCGATGGCTTCCGGCTCGATCTCGCGGGCGTGATCGGCCGCCACGGCGCGGGGCTCGATTTCCGGCGCGACTTTCTCGAAGAGCTCCACCGCGACCCCGTGCTCGCCGACCGCAAGCTCATCGCCGAACCGTGGGACCTCGGGTCCGACGGGCACCAGCTCGGCCGCTTCCCCGCCGGCTGGCACGAGTGGAACGACCATTTCCGCGACGATGTGCGCGACTACTGGCTGCGCCGCGGCGGCAACTCCGCGGCGCTCGTGATGCGCATCGCCGGAAGCCCGGACGTGTTCGAGGCGCGCGCGCCGCAGGCGAGCATCAACTACATCACCAGCCACGACGGCTTCACGCTGGAGGACCTGGTGACCTACGAGAAGAAGTACAACCAGGCCAACGGCGAGGACAACCGGGACGGCATGCACACCAACCTGTCGTGGAACTGCGGTTTCGAAGGACCCAGCCCGGACGACTGGATCCGCTCGCTGCGCGACCGCGAGCGCCGCAACCTGCTCACCACCATGATGCTTTCGCAGGGGATTCCCATGCTGCTCGCCGGCGACGAGATGGGACGCACGCAGCGCGGCAACAACAACGCCTATTGCCAGGACAACGAGATCTCGTGGGTGGACTGGACGCGCGCCGAGAATGATCTCGTGGACTTCGTCGCCGAGCTGTGCCGGTTGCGAAAGGAGCACCCGGCGCTGCGGCGGACGCTGTGGCTGGCGTCGGCCGACGGGCACGTGCGACCGGACGGGCTGCGCTACTTCGATTCCCACGCGAAGGAAGTGCCGGTCGGTGAGACGCTGTCGGTGCACGGACCGTTGGAGATCCTCCTCCCGGGCCGCGACCGTTCCGTGTTCGACCGCCGCTCGCAGTGGACCAACGACGCCGACTTTCTCCTTTTGTGCAACCCGCGCGACCAGGACGCCGTGTTCAGCATTCCTTCCAACGGCCGGACGACGTCGTGGTGGCGTCTTATCGATACCGCGACCGCGGCGGCCATTCGCGCGCCCTTGCAGCGCGTGAGCGGCGTCGCCACGGTACGCGCGCACTCCATGATCGTGCTGATGGGCACGGAGATGAGGTAGGTGATCGTGTCACTGGCGCACTGAGCAACTACTCCCTTTGCCAGAACGGCGCCATGATGTGCTCACCGAGCGCTTTTTCCGCGGCGCGCAGGTTGTGCGCCGGGCATAACAGCCTCAAGTTGGAGGGATCGTTGGTGCCTCCCGCCGCGATCGGCCGGATGTGATCGATCTCCAGGCCCTTTCGCGCCTCGCAGCGCGTTCCGTCTGCGCCTTCGAAGGTGCATTGACCGCCGTCGCGCGTGTAGACCTCGTCGCGAACCGCGGCGGGAATGTGGCGTGATCTACTCCCACTGGTGGGAGTGTGGACCTTCGAGTCCGCTTTCTTCTCCGTACCGCCCTTCGTGACAGTTTCACTCCCACCGGTGGGAGTGTGGACTTCGCGGTCCTTTTTCTTCGCCTCGCGACGTTCCTTCCGTGCCGTCGGACTGCGCCGATCCAGGAACTCAGTGACCAGCACGTCGAGCACATCGGCGAACGACATGTCGCCGTGGCGTCCGCACAGTAGTGCCTTGGCCTGCTCAAACTTCGCGACCAGCTCCTCGTCGGCCAGGAACTGGACGTAGAGCTGATCCTTGATCTGCCGCCGGTCTTCCCAACCCCATTCTGTGCCCCGCGCGAATTCGCGTTCCAACATCAGCCGGTCCATCTCGACCGGTTCGTTGACTGCCACCCGGACGGGTCGGATTCGATCCCACAGCGCCACCGGCGGGCGGTACTCGCACAGGAGCCGTTCGACCTCGCGGCGCGGCGCGCCTTTCACACGCGCGAGGATCGTGGCAGCGTTCTCCTCGTTGAGAATGGGCTCGATCATGGCCGCCGTGCAGAGGCTCAGCTCGCCATCTTCGAGCAGCGCGAGCACCTCGGGACACCGCCGGATGCAACGCGCCGCCGCGATGCGCCGTCCCGCCGCCGAGGATGAGTACTTGAGCTTCTTCGTGCAGTAGTCAAACAGCGATTGGTACCCCAGGTCGAGGTGGAGCTTTCTCCGGGCGATCTCGTTCAGGTGGTGAAGGAGCTGGATCGTGCACGCGCGTTCAGTCCGCGCGATGCGTTCGGTTTCGGAGATGAGCTCGCGATTATCGAGGGCTTGCAGATTCATCACGGATCCTCCTCGTCTTTCTTCCGAGCGAGTCAGCGTGATGAATAATACGATGGGTGATTTGTGCTTCGTCTCTTCCGCGCTATTGCGTCAAGACGACGCGATCCGCAAAAGTTGTGAGAATTCGCGACAAATTGTTTCTACGCAAAAACGGATGATTATAATGCTTCGACGTGCGAAGACCATCAACACACACAAACAGCGACCACAAATGTGTCAAACACAATTCGTCTATTTCTTCTCTTTTTTCGTCTGATCGCGATACTTTGCCAACCACTCCGCCGCGCGTGGTCGCAGTATTGCGCATGCGACGGCGTACGACACCATCTTGTTCTGGTCAAGATGCGCCTCGAGGGCCTCATCGCGCATTAGCGGGTAGACGCGCGGCTCCGATCCTGGTCCCGCAATCAGCACAAATGTGCCGACCGCCATTCCGGTGACGAGCTTGACCGTGTTCCCCTTGTCTTGCTCGGCGACGGCCAGACTGTCGAGGGAGCTTCCCACCCCGCGCCGGGAAACGAACCAGCATGTCCCCGACGAATCAACCACCTGGATGGTTGTGACGAAGCGGTCCCGGCGATACAGCGGATACGAGATGTCCGCGACAAATGCGGATCCAAGCAGGTCGCCGGACCGCACGAACTCTTCCAGCTCGGGAGCGTTCAGATGGTGCTCGGTAAAGGGCTTCCCCAATCGAAACTCGCTTCTTATGGGAGGAGTAACAAAATGCCAGCGCCTTTCCCACCGGGTGGAGTCGCTGGCCGCGGCCCGAAACTCCGAATCTATATAATCCCACGCCGCCTTCTCCTGGCAGCCGCTCTCCCCGGCCGACAGATGGCCCGCCCGCCCAGCCACGCAGAGCGCCAGAATAGTCAGAACCGAAATGAGACACCCGCGCATGACGTCCTCCTGGCGCAATAATGCCACTCAAGCTGGTATCTCGCCCCAGGAAAAAGAAAGGACACACGGAATGGTGCCCGCACGGGGATGAAACAAGGAAGGATGAACGACCGGCGCCGGCCTAGTTCTTCAGAGGCGGCCAGATCTACGGCTGCTTCCATATCGTGTACACATTGTGCGGTGAGCGGTACACCACGTCGGCGTTGCGGACGGAAAGTGTGTCGGCGGCGCTGTAGAGCCGCGCGCGAACGGGAACGCGCGTTACCTCGCCGGTGCGCGATGGTCCGCGCCCCATGATGGCGATGTAACGCACGCGATTCTCGTCGAGGTACTCCTGCAGCTTTCCGGCCGCGACGATCTCCTGGTACTCGAACGAGTTGACGAGGCCGTCCAGGTTGACGGTCTTGTGCCCCCCGAAATACGCGATCGAGCCGGGGTCGGTCGCCGCAATCACGTCGCCGTCGGGGACGTTTTCGCGAATCCACGTGGCCGTATGATAGATGTCGTACGATGGGATATCCCGGATCTGCCGCCTGCCGTATTTCCCGACCCCGCCCGCCACGCATACCCCGAGAACCACGACCGCCAGCGCGTATCGCGCACGACGCGGGACCAGCGGCAGCACGAACATGCCCGTCGATATCAGCGCGATCAGGTTGGGCACGGCGAAATGCCAGGGCCGCAGTCCCCACGCGGCGTCTTTCTGGAACAGGAACTCGTAGATACCAAACCCGATCACGCCCACGTTCATGCCCGCGAACATCCCGGCGACGGGCTTCGTGACCGGTGCAGACGCGCGACCGGTCCGGAGCACCAGAACGACGACGACCGCGGCGAGCACCGGTGGAATGGTTCGAGCCAGCCGGCCCGGGGAGAGCGGAATGTTCGTCAACGTTGGCACCGGGAAGCTCGACTTGATGGCGCCGCTGATCGGCACCATGTGACCGGTCATGACCAGGTTGAACGCGACGTATGCCGAGACCACGGCGACGAACACGCCGATCGACAGCGCGTGTGCTGCAGGCGCGCCCTTCCCCCGCTGCGACACGAGCCGGACCAGGAAGATCGGGCCGACGTAGAAGATCGAATCCAGCCTGGCCAGCACCACGCATCCGAGGAGCAGTCCGAGCACGAGGTTCGAGCGCGGGCGCATGTCGTCGAAGTGCCGCATGCAGTACACGACGCCGAGCAGCATCATCAAGACCGCGAGCGGCGCCTCGAGGCAGTACCAGCTCGGCAGCACCAGGAAGAACACGGCCCCGCCCAGCACCAGGTACGCGACGGAGCGGTCCTCGAAATGGCGCAACGCGAAGGACCACAGCAACCACAATGCCGCGGCATCGAGAAGAATGCCGAGGAGTATCGAGGCCAGCAGGAACGCGTCGCGGTCCCGGAAGACCGTGCCGATCAACGCCAGCGGAACCATCCACAACGGGTGATATCCGTTGGTGAAATGGATCCCGTCGAACGACGAGAAGATCCCGTCCGCGAAGTTCCGGGCAATGACGAGATAAAAGTACGCGTCGTCTCCGGTGTAACGCTGGACGAGGTCGATATTGCCGGCGCGGAGATTGTAGAGAAGGACGCCGAAGATGACGGCGAGCGCCGAGAAGAATGCGATGTCGGGCAGCCGCGAACCGCGGCTTTCGACGATATGCGAGCTGTCACCGGAAGGGGCATTTATTTGCATGGCAAGCCTTCGCGTTCAGCGAATCCTTACCATGCTCCCGAGCGGGAGGTCAACCCACGGACGGCGGCCCGTTCGCCGGGGATCGCAACCGCGCGGCCGCCTCTAGTTCTTCAGCGGCGGCCAGACCTGCTCGCCCGTCTCCGCGTCGATGATCCGCACCGCCTGAACCGGACAGTGCTTCGCCACCCATACGATGTTGTCGGGCCAGTCCGTTCGTTCCGTGAGAACGACCGGCTTGCGCTCCTCGTCGTAGGCGAAGACGTCCGGCGCGTGGTCCTGGCAGAGCTTGTCGGACACGCACGCGTCGCGATCAATGAAGATATGGTAGCGAGGCTGCGAGGATCGACCCATGGTACGCCTCCCGGCGCATGCGCACGTCCCGCGGGACGCAAGAATGCACACTCGCGCGGCCTGGTCCGGATTACACATCGGCGCCCGGCTCCGCAGCCGGGCGTCCTGAACTACACCACCGCGTCGCGAAGCGCCTCCACGAGGTGCTTCACCGGCCGGTTCATGAAGTGTTCGATCTGCTGACGACATGATACACCCATGATGACGACGTCGGCATCGGGCTCGTCGCGCAGCGCCGGGAACAGCGCCCGCTCGCCCGCCCGCCTCGACGGCTCGTAGTGCTCTTTCTCGTATCCGTACGCGCCGGCCATACCGCAGCAGGCCGCGTTGATGAGCTCGGCGTCGTAGCCGGCCGCGCGCAGCAACTCCACGCCGCGGGCCGGGTCGGCGAACGCCTTCTGGTGGCAGTGGCCGTGGAACAGCACGCGCTTCGGCGCGCCTTCCGCCGGCTTCCACTTGAGCTCCAGCTCGCCCTTTGCGAGCAGCATGGACAGGAATTCGTCGATCAGGAGCGCGCGGCTGCCGACCACCTTCGCGATGTCGTGCATTTCAGGTGCCAGGTGGAGATACTCGTCGCGCAGCGTGAGCAGGCACGACGGCTCGGCGCCGACAATATATGCGCCGTCATCTTTTACCTGTTTGTGCAGGTTGGGAATGTTCCCCCGCGCGCACTTCTCGGCCACGTCGTGGATGCCCTTGGAGATCGCCGGCCGGCCGCAGCACCCGCTGTCGGTGAGCTCGACCGTGTAGCCCGCCTTTTCGAGCAGCTCCGTCATGGCCTGCCCGACGCCGGGGTAGTTGTAGTCCATCGACGTGTCGTGGAACAGGAGCACGCGGCCGCGATGGCCGTCACCGGCGGGTGTGTGCCCCGCGAACCAGCGCGGGAAGGTCTGCGCCGCGAGCGCGGGCGCGGGGCGGTCCTTGTGCAGGCCCAGTCCCACGTGCGCCGCCAGGCGCGCTCCGGGCACTTTCATGGCCAGGTTGCCGAGCGGTCCCATCCGGCTGCCGATCGCGAACATCCGCGGCATGTTGGCGAGCATGCGCGCGCGCACGCGGTTGCGACGATCGACGATGCGCGAGCGCAACGTGGTCTCGTGATCGCCCGCCGTGGCGTGCTGTCCCCCGCCGGCGTTGCCGTTGTGCGCAATGATGGTGTGGGGGTCTACGTTGCGCAGCGCCTTGATGAGGCGTGCGGGACTGACCCCCTTCGGGCAGCGTGTCTGGCACGTGTAGCAGGTGGCACACTCCCAGGTGGTGGCGAGCCGTCGCGCACCATCCAGGTGGCCCATCTGCAACATGCGAACGACGAGGCTCGGCGTCAGCGAGAAGGGACAGTCCGACGTGCACGTGCCGCACTGGTAGCACGCCCAGATGTTCTGCTCGCTCGCGCGCATGAGCTCGGCGATTGGATCGACCGCGCCCGTGTCATGATCTGCATGAGTGACTGTGGACATGACTGTTCGCTTTCGGTGTTATGCACCCGCGTCGTAGTTGTACCCGGTATCGAATGCCTTCATGTTGAGCTCTTCGGTCCCCTTGGGCACGGCGTCCAGGATGGCGCGCTTCAGGCAGTCCTTGTCGACCAGGTTGGTGGCCTTGCACAGGAATCCGAGCGTCACCATGTTGAGCACCATGCGTTTGCCGACCTGGTCGGCGAGCGCGGTGAACGGCACGCGGAGCACCTTCTTGCCCTTTTCGGACTCGGCGTCCAGCTCCACCAGGTCCTTCTCGACGATGAGCAGCGTGTTCTGCGCGCGCGTGGCGCCGAACTTGTCGTAGGCCTCCTGCGCCAGCGTCACCACCACGTCGAGCGCGGTGCAGTGGGGATACGGAATCTCGCCGTCGGCGATCATCACTTCCGCGTTCGCTGCGCCGCCGCGCGACTCGGGGCCGTAGCTCTGCATCATGACCGCGTTGCGACCTTCTTCGACCGCCGCCGCGCGCCCGAGCACGGTTCCTGCCAGCACGATGCCCTGGCCGCCGAACCCGGAGAGCCGCACTTCGATCTGTGACTTGTCCTTGAGATTGAGGCTCATGGTCGTCTTCCTTTATGCGTGCGCCATCGCGCGTTTCTGCACTTCGTCGCGCACCAGGTCCGTCAGCGTGGGCGCTTCGCGCTGCACGAACTTGCCCACCACGATCTTGCCCTTCATCTGCAGATCACACTCCTCGAGCGGAGCGAAGTTCTTGATCTCGATGGTGTCGCGGTAGCGCTTGAGCTCGGTGATCGCGTCGCCGAGCTTGTTGTTGCGCCCGTAGTAGATCGGGCACGGGCTGATGATCTCGACGAACGCGAAGCCGCGGTGATGGAGGGCTTCCACCATCGACTCGCGCAGGCGCTTCAGGTCCAGCACCGTCCAGCGCGCCACGTACGTCGCGCCGCAGTTCGCTATCAGCTGGGGGAGGTTGAACCCGTTCTCGACGTTGCCATACGGCGAGGTCGCGGTACGCGAACCGAGCGGCGAGGTGGCGCCGTACTGCCCGCCCGTCATGCCGTAGTTGAAGTTGTTGACGCAGAACACGGTGATGTCGGCGTTGCGACGGGCCGCGTGCATGAGGTGGTTGCCGCCGATGGAGATGAGGTCCCCGTCCCCGCTGAACACCACGACGTCCAGCTTCGGGTTCGCCGTATGCAGCCCGAGCGCGAACGGAATCGCCCGGCCGTGGGTGGTATGGAAGCTGTCCGCGTCCGTGTAACCGGACACGCGCCCCGAGCATCCGATGCCGGAGACGACCGAGAGGTTGTCGGGGCTGATCTTCGCCTCCTTGAGCGCGGCGATGAACGCCCCCGTCGTGACGCCGATGCCGCACCCCGGGCACCAGATGTGCGGGAGGCGGTCCTTGCGGAGCGTGACCTCGGTCGGATGCTCGATGCCGTGCTCGAGCTGCTCCTGTGTCCAGTGTTCCTCGTTACCGAGACCGGCTTCCCATTCGCGAAGCATGCGCATTTTGAACGCCTCCTAGAAATCGTTGGGGAGCGCTTCGAGCTGCTCCCAGGTGAACACCGGTCCGTCGACGCACACGTAGTGCCGCCCGACATTGCAGCGTCCGCACATACCAATGCCGCACTTCATCTTGTTCTCGAGCGTGGTCACGACCTGCGCCGGCGAGTAGCCCAGCTTGCGCAGCGACATGAAGAGATACTTGAGCATGATGGGCGGGCCGCACGCGACCACGATGCGATTGTGCGGTTCGAGTCCGAGCTTCTCGAACACGGTCGGGATCATGCCGATCTCGCCGTCCCAGCCCGGGGTCTCGCCGCCCGGATCCACCGCGCGCACGACCTTCGTGTTCGGAATCTTCGCCCATTCGGGCATTTCGTTCTTGTAGCAGAGGTCTGCCACCGTACGCGCCCCGTTCAGGATGACGACTTCGCCATAGTCCTCGCGCTTGTCGAGCACCCACTGCACGGCGGCGCGCAGGGCGACGGTGCCGATACCGCCGCCGACAAACACCACGCTGTGGCCTTTCCACGCTTCCGTATCGAACGTGTTGCCGTAGGGACCGCGGAAGCCGATGACCTGGTTCACCCCGATGTGGCGCAGCGCGTGTGTCACCTTGCCGATGGCGCGGTAGGAACACTCGAGCGTGTCGCCGCGCGTCGGCGAATTGGCCAGCGTGAATACCGCCTCGCCGGCGCCGAACACAGACCACTCCGCGAACTGCCCCGGCATCCACGCCGGCAGCGGGCCGCCGTCGGCGGGCACCACCTGCAGCGTGCGCACGTCGGGGGTCTCGTCCCACGCCGCGTGGATGCGCATCAGGCGCGGACGCAGCGGGCTCACCAGCGCGGCGTCACCCGCGCGCGGACCGGTCATTGGTACCTGCATGCCCATCGTATTCATGCTGTTTTCGGCCGGGACGCGAGCACCGCGCCGACCGCCTCATGGATGTCGATTCCCACCGGACACATCTTCGCGCAGCGGCCGCACCCCACGCACATCCACTGCCCCGCCATCTGCGCCGGGTAGTAGGCGAACTTGTGGAGCAATCGCTGGCGATACCGGGCTCCCTGGTCGCCGCGCGGGTTGTGCCCCGACGCGTGCGATGTGAACTGGCGGAAGCTGCACGCGTCCCAGCTGCGGCAGCGGTCGCCGCACGATGCGCTCCCTTCGTCCTGCACGTCGAAACACGAGCACGACGGGCAGACGTAGGCGCAGATCGAACAGCTCAGGCAGCGCTGCCCGATGTCGTTCCACGCCGGATTCTCGAATGATCCCTCGAGCGCTCCCGCCGTCTCGTGCGGGACGGTGTCGCGACGCATCGCTTCGGCCGCGGCGATGCCGCGCGCGTCGGCGTCTTTCCAGTCCGCGTCGCTCGCGGGCTTCCACTGCGACGACATGGCCGCCAGCAGGTCGCGCCCGCGTTCGCTGACGGGACGGATCAGCACGCCGTCGGGTGCGGGCACCATCTCGATGTCGCTGCCCTCGGTGCCGTGCGGCGCTCCATCCACCGCGGTGCAGAAGCACTCCGGTCCGGGATGGTCGCAGCCCAGCGTCACCACCGTGGTGCGCGCGCGCCGGTCGGCGTACATGGGGTCTTTCGCGAGGACGTTGTCGAGCCGCACCAGGCCGGCGGCGTCGCACGGGCGCACCCCGAAGAGCACGCGCTGTTCGGTTCCCGGCTGCGGGTCGGAGAGCGTGACGCCGTCGCCGTTCTTGCGGTAGCTGAAGAGCGTCTCGGTGCGCGGGAAGACGTACTCCTTGGGCGAGAACTGCGTCTTGCCCTCGGCGAGCGTCACGTCGGATGCGTTGTGCACGCGGTTCATCATGGTGACGCCGTCCTTCGGGAGCGGCGCGCACACCTCGCGTCCGTCGCGCATGAGGCTCTCGAGCCAGGCGTCGATCTGTTTGCGGTCGAGTTTCCAGCCGTGCTTGTCCATGGCGTTCTCCATCAGTAGATGAACTCCTGCGGATCGTCGGGCTGGAATGCCGCCAGCGGCGGCGCGCCGTCGATTCGCTCGCCGGCGTGGTAGTGGAAGCGCTGCTCCATCTCCATCGCGACGCGGCGATTCAGAAGGTCCAGGCGAAGCCGTGACGGGCACACGCGCGCGCACTCGTCGCACCCCGCGCAGCGCCCGGCCTGGTGATAGGCCCGGATGAAATTCCACGACGTGTTCCCCGGTCCGTCGATCGAGGCCGGGATCCACTGCGGCTGGCTCTTCTCGGTGATGCAGCTGTCGCAGTAGCACGACGGGCACACCGCGCGACACCCGTAGCAGCGGATGCACGCGTTGAACTGCTCCTGCCAGAACGCCCAGCGTTCGGGCTGCGGCAGCTTTTCGAGATACTCGATCTGCGCGTCACGCGGATCGGCCGCCACCGCGCGCTTCGCGCCCGACGCCGCCGCGCCCGGCTTCACGCCGTCCGCCGTCACGGTGTAATCGCAGATGGCGGCCGCGTCGCCGTCGCACGCGTAACACTTGAGTGCGAGCTGGTCGTTCACTTCCACACCGGCGCACGACACGCCGATCAGCGTCACGTCCTCGCGCTTGATCTTGGTTTCCTGCAACAGCCCCGCCACGGAGCGCGCGTCGCACTGCTTGACGACCACGGCGATCTTGCCCGTGACGTGCTGCGCGCCGGCCAGGTACACGGCCAGGTTGGTGTGGCAGCGCTCGCTCCAGCCCAGCAGCGCGGCGTCCTCGGGACGCGTGACGAACGCCGGCACCATCTGTCCCGGCAGCCCGCCCGGGCGATACCCGAGCACCATCGACACGCCCTTGTCCTGGAGCAGCGTCGCGGCCAGCTCGCGCAGGTGTTTCGAGATGGCCGCGGCCTCGTCGGCGGCGACCGGTTTGCGCGGCGGCGCGGGCGGAGCGGGAATCTCGACCGGCGCGTGTCCGTTGGTCTTTCCCCAGTCGGTGAGCGGGCCGGCATCGGTCACCGCCGCCGTGACTTCCTTGACCACGCTCTGCCACTTCCCACCCTCGGCCGCGGACACCCACGACACGTGGAAGCGGCGCGGGTCGAGGCCGATGAAATCGAGCAAGGCGCGGTACGCGGTGAAGCGCCGGCGCGCGAAGAGATTGCCCTGCACGTAGTGACAGTCGCCGGGGTGGCAGCCCGAAAGCAGCACGCCGTCGGCGCCCTGCTCGAACGCGCGCAGGACGAAGAGCGGGCTCATGCGACCCGTGCACGGCACGCGCATCATGCGCACGCTGGCCGGATACGTGAGGCGCGTGGTGCCCGCGCGGTCGGCGCCGGCGTAGGTGCACCAGTTGCACACCACCGCCACGATGGTTGGTTTCCAGTCGGCCGGTTTGGACTCGATCGGCGCGGCTGCACTTTGGTTCAGCATGCCGGCTCCCTCTCTTCCAGCAGCGCGCCCAGCTGAGCGAACATCT
>DASVAK010000278.1:0-5676 GCA_036376395.1 Candidatus Krumholzibacteriia bacterium | reverse complement strand
ACTGCGAAAAGGATCACCTCACGGTGTCGCGAACCGACCCGTCCGCGTGCGCAACGTGCGGCAGCGCGTCACTGCGCCAGGACGACGACGTGCTCGACACGTGGTTCTCGTCGTGGCTGTGGACGTTCTCGCCCATGGGCTGGCCGGAGAAGACGCGCGACCTCGAGCGCTACCATCCGACCTCGGTGCTCGTCACCGGCTCGGAGATCATCTTCTTCTGGGTGGCGCGCATGATCATGGCCTCGCTGGAATTCATGGGCGAGGTCCCGTTCCGCCACGTGTTCCTGACCGGTATCGTGCGCGACGGCATCGGCCGCAAGATGAGCAAGTCGCTGGGCAATTCGCCCGACCCGCTCGACATCATCGCCAACTGGGGCACCGACGCGTTTCGCTTCACGCTCTCGATGCTGTCGCCACCGGGCAAGGACGTGTTCTTCGACGAGGAGAAACTCGAGCTCGGCCGCAACTTCAGCAACAAGATCTGGCAGGCGTCGCGGCTGGTGATGAGCGCGGTGGAGAAAGAGACCGCGCCCATCGTTGCGCCCGACGGAGCGGGAGCGCAGGGCGCGGGATTCGCCGCCGCCTGGCGCGAAGCGTACGGTACGCCGCTCGCGTTCGAGCCGGCGCCGGCGTGGGAGGACCGCTGGATTCTCTCCGCGCTCGACCGGTGCGCGGCCGACACGCAGCGCTGCTTCGCGGAGTGGCGGCTGAACGACGCGGCGTCGCGCGTCTACGACTTCTTCTGGCACGACTTCTGTGACTGGTACCTCGAGCTCGCCAAGGTGCGCCTGTACGGCGAGGGCGACCGCCGCACCGTGCTGGCCGTGATGCTGCACGTGCTGGGCGAGTCGATGAAGCTCATGCATCCCATCATGCCGTACGTCACCGAGGAGATCTGGAGCTACCTGCCCATGGCGAAGGGGCTGCTGCTGCAGAACCGGTATCCGGCGGGCGACGGGCGACTGCGCGACGACGAGGCCGAAGCACGCATGCAGCTCCTCCGCGACGTCGTGATCGCGGTGCGCAACGTGCGCGCGGCCTATCGCGTGAACCCCGGCCTTCGCATCCCGGTGCGCGTCCGCGCAAGCGAGGCACGCGCGGTGTTGCTGCGCGAGGCCGCCGATGGAGTGCAGCGCCTGGCCGGCGCCGCGTCCCTCGATGTCGGCCCCCTCGTCACGAAGGACCGCGGCAGCGCGGCGACCCCGGTCCAGGACATCGAGGTCATCGTGCCGCTCGCCGAGTTCGTCGACCTCGACGCCGAGCGCGCGCGACTCGAAAAGGAAGCGCAGAAAGTCGCGAAGGAGCTGGGCGACGTCTCGACCAAGCTCGGCAACGAGGGCTTCACCTCGAAGGCGAAGCCCGAAGTGGTCGCGCGCGAGCGCGAGCGCCGCGCCCGCCTCGAGGTCGAGCACGGCAAGCTGTTGGAGTCTTTGAAATTGCTGGAGGGATAGAGGCTCGCCTGAGCGAGTCGAGCGTCGGCGGCGAACGCGATTTGTCGACGCGCGCTTCGGACCGATGACATTGCGCGCGGAGACCTGAGCGGAGCGCCGACGCGAGCGAGTCCCGGTGACAGGACCCGCGAGTGCGCGCGAGTGGACCGTTAGCCGAAAGAAATGCTGAATTGACGCCGCAGGCCCGGCGTGGTGAGATTTGACCCATGACGGACGTGAAGGAGAAAGGGACCCCTGTGAGCACCGAAGGCAAGACCGTGGGCGAGATCCTGCGCACCGCGCGCGAGGCGCGCAAACTGTCGGTGGAGCAGGTCAACCGCGAGACCAAGATCTCGGTGCAGACCGTCCGGTCCCTCGAGCAGGACGACTTCGGCGCCTTTCCCAGCGAGACCTACCTCAAGGGCTTCGTCCGCACCTACGCCGAGTTCCTCGGCCTCGACGGCAACCGCCTGTGGGCCATGGTCGGCACCCGCTCCAGCACCCAGGCCGCCGGCCCGGGGCCCTCGTGGGAGACCGAGTCGGGGCTGCGGGAAGAGAAGCTTGGGCCCCCGCGGTGGATCCGTCACGTCCTGGTACCCGTCATGCTCGCCGTCATCATTGTGCTCGTGATCCTTCTGGTTCGCGAGCGGAAGAGGGGTCCGGCTCCCGCGGTGGGCTCGCGCGTGACGACCGGCGCGACGCTCGCGTCGCGGTGATCCGGCGCTGATGGCCGGCGGGTTCGAGCTCGTCTCCCACTACCAGGCGACCGGGGACCAGCCGCAGGCCATTCGCGCGCTCGTCGCCGGCGCGGGTGAGGGCAAGCGCCACCAGGTGCTGCTCGGCGTCACCGGGTCCGGCAAGACCTTCACCGTCGCCAACGTGATCGCCCAGCTGGGCCTGCCCGCGCTCGTGATCTCGCACAACAAGACCCTCGCCGCGCAGCTCTACGGCGAATTCAAGGGCTTCTTCCCGACCAACGCCGTCGAGTATTTCGTCAGCTACTACGATTACTACCAGCCCGAGGCGTTCGTGCCGTCCACCAACACGTACATCGCCAAGGATGCGTCCATCAACGACGACATCGACCGGCTGCGCGTGCGCGCCACCAGCTCGCTCATGACGCGCTCGGATGTGATCGTGGTGGCGAGCGTGTCGTGCATCTACGGCCTCGGTTCGCCGGAGCTGGTGCGTTCGATGACGATCGTCATGCACACCGGCGACCGGCTCGACCGCGAGGACTTCCTGCGCGACCTGGTCGACATCCAGTACCAGCGCAACGACGTCGCCTTCACGCGCGGCACCTTCCGCGTGCGCGGCGAAGTGGTGGAGATCCGCCCCGCATACGAAGAGGAAGCGATCCGCGTCGAATTCTTCGGCGACCGCATCGAGTCGCTCTCCATCGTCGATCCCCTGACCGGCAAGCGCGTGCGCAGCCTCGAGAAGCTCTCGCTCTTCCCGGCCAAGCACTTCGTCACACCCGACCACGTCATCAAGAACGCCGTCGGGCAGATTCGCGACGAGCTCTCCACGCGCGTGGTCGAGCTGCGCGAGCAGGGGCGCGTGGTGGAGGCGCAGCGGCTGGAAGCGCGCACCCTCTACGACGTCGAGATGCTGGAGGAAGTCGGGTTCTGCCACGGCGTCGAGAACTACGCGCGCTATCTCTCCGGCCGGCGCCCGGGCGAGCGTCCCTTCACGCTGATCGACTTCTTTCCCGAGAATTTCGTGTGCATCATCGACGAGTCGCACGTCACGCTGCCGCAGATCGGCGGGATGTACAACGGCGACCGTTCGCGCAAGCTGACGCTGGTCGAGCACGGCTTCCGGCTGCCGTCGGCGCTCGACAACCGCCCGCTCACCTTCGACGAATTCAGCGGGCTCATCCCGCGCTTCCTCTATATCAGCGCGACGCCGGCCGACTACGAACTGCGCAAGGCGGGCGGGGAAGTGGTCGAACAGGTCATCCGTCCCACCGGCCTGGTCGATCCCGAGATCCAGGTGCGGCCGGTCGAGGGCCAGGTCGACGACCTCGTCGAGGAGATCCGGCGCTGCGCCGAGCTGGAGGAGCGCGTGCTCGTCACCACGCTCACCAAGCGCATGGCGGAAGAGCTCACCGACTACCTGCTCTCGCTCAACATTCGCGTGCGTTATCTCCATTCCGACATCGACGCGCTCCAGCGCGTGGAGATCCTGCGCGGATTGCGGCTGGGCGAGTTCGACGTGCTGGTCGGCATCAACCTGCTGCGCGAGGGGCTCGACCTTCCCGAGGTCTCACTGGTGGCGGTGTGCGACGCCGACAAGGAGGGATTCCTGCGCAGCGAGCGCAGCCTGATCCAGACCGCGGGGCGCGCGGCGCGCCACGTCGCCGGGCGCGTGATCTTCTATGCCGACCAGATCACCGACTCGATGCGTCGCGCGATGGACGAGACCAACCGCCGCCGCCGGCTCCAGCTCGACTACAACGAGGCGAACGGCATCGTGCCGCGCGGAATCGTGAAGTCGCTCAACGAGGTCGCGCTCGCGACCTCGATCGCCGACGCCCGCCAGCGCGACGGCGCGGACGTGATTTTCGACGCGAGCGCCCCGACCAACGCGCTCGCCGCGCAGATCGAGGCCGAGATGCTGCGCGAGGCGCAGGCGCTCAATTTCGAGAAGGCGGCCAGCCTGCGCGATCGCCTGGACGAGGTCCGTCTGCAACTGGCCGCGGCGAAGAACTCGGCGCCCGCCCGCCGGCGCGGAAGGGACAGCGAATGACGGCCATCGACCCGCTGCGCATGGACCTCGTGCGCGAACGCGTGCGCGCCGCGCTCGAGGAAGACGGCGCCGGCCGCGACGTCACCACGGGCTTCCTCGGCCTGGGGAAGCGGACCGTGGTCGCCGACATCCGCGGGGCGGAGGTGTTGGTGGCGTGCGGCATCGAGGTGGCGCGCGAAGTCTTCCGCCAGGTCGACGCCTCGTGCCGTTTCGATGCGCGCTGCGAGGACGGTGCGCGCGTCGCGACGGATGCGCCGCTGTGCACCATCGAAGGCAGTGCGGCATCCATCGTCGCCGCCGAGCGCACCGCGCTCAACTTCCTGCAGCGCATGTGCGGGGTCGCCACGCTGGCGTCGCGCTATGTCGATGCGGTGTCCGGAACCGGGGTCGTGATCCTGGACACGCGCAAGACCATCCCGCTGTGGCGCGAGCTCGACAAGTACGCGGTCCGCTGCGGCGGCGCGCACAATCACCGTCGCTCGCTCGACGCGATGGTGCTCGTGAAGGACAACCACATCCGCGCGCTGGGCGGAACCGACGCGCTCGTGGCGCGGCTTGCGGGCGCGTCGCATGACGGATTCGTCGAGGTCGAGGTCGAGTCGCTCGACATGCTGCGGCGCGTGGCGGATGGACGCGTCGACCGCATCATGCTCGACAACTTCACTCCCGCGCAGGTCGGCGAGGCGATGGACTGGGTGCGCGCGTTCCGCACGTCGCACCCGCAACGCCGGATCGAGATCGAAGTCTCGGGCGGGGTCACACTCGAGACCGTGCGCGACTACGCGCAGCCCGGCGTCGACTTCATCTCGGTCGGCGCGATCACCCATTCGGCGCCGGCGGCCCCGCTCAGCCTGGGCGTGCGATGAACACCATGGCCTGCGGCCCGCTTCCCTCCGACGTCCAGCGCGTGCTCGCGAGCGCGCGGCTGGGACGCCGCATCTACTTCCACCCCGACATCGCGTCGACCAACGACGCCGCACTCGAGCTCGCGCGCGCGGGCGAACCGGAAGGAACCGTGGTGATGGCCGACCACCAGCGCGCGGGCCGCGGTCGGCGCGGGCAGACGTGGTCGAGCCCGCCGCATCGCAACCTCCTCATGTCGGTCATCCTGCGTCCGGAGACCGACGCGCGCGGCTCGCTTCCCGTCACCCTGGTGGCGGCGCTGTCGGTGTCGGTGGTGCTCTCCAAGCTGCTCGACGTCGATGTCCAGGTGAAGTGGCCGAACGACGTGGTGTGCGAGCGCGGGAAGATCGCAGGCATCCTGGCGGAATCGTCGGCGATGGCGAGCGGTCTTTCCTATGTGGTGCTCGGCATCGGCATCAACGTGAACGCGCGCGCGGAAGATTTTCCGGACGGCATGCCGTACCCGGGTGCGTCGTGCCTGACGCTCACGGGCAGCGAGTGGGATCGGGCGAGCATCGCCGCCGACGTGCTCGGCACCATCGAGGCCTACTACGACCGCTTCCTCCGTGACGGTTTCGTCCCGTTGCGGGCG
>DASVAK010000275.1:0-8641 GCA_036376395.1 Candidatus Krumholzibacteriia bacterium | reverse complement strand
GCGCCGGATTCTCGACTGCACAGCACGTGGGTTCACGGCCTCAAGCAGTACGGCGCTTTCGGACCGACGTGCCTCCGCTTCCGGCCTGCGCGCCCGCGGCACCCCGTGCGGTGACCGGACTAACTTGAGAGGGGGGCGCGGTGGCGCGCGCCCGTCAGTGGCAGGCGCGCCACCGCGCGATCCCAAGATCAATTCGACAGCAGAGACTGTAATTCGGGATCGTTGGGGAGGAGCCTGGCGGCTTCCTGCCAGTGGGTGCGGGCGGAGGCGGAGTCGCCGCGGGCGGCTTCGACTTTGCCGAGGTTGCGCAGCAGGCGGCCGCGGACGTCGTTGGTGGTGGGCTGGCCGAGCGCGGTCTGCAGCGTGGCGTAGGCGTCGTCGAGGCGGCCGTCCTGCAGCATCAGGTACGCAAGCTGGTTGCCGGCCGGGGCGGGGTTGTTGCCGGCGAGCGCGCGTCGGAACCACGCCTCGGCACTGTCGGGCTGGGTGTCGAAGTAGACGTTCCCCACGTTGAGGAGCGCGTCCGAGTAGCGCGGATTGCGCTGGATGGCTTCGCGGAACATCGAGTCGGCCTCGGCGACGTTGCCGGCGCGCAGCGCGAGCACGCCGAGGTTGTTGTACGGCACGGCGTACGACGGATCGCGCTCGATCGCCATCCGGTACGCTTCCTCCGCTCCCGCGATGTCGCCGGCGTCGTCTTTCGCATCGCCGATCTCGTTGAGATTCTGCGCCGCGTCGCGATCCGCGGCCGCGCGGCGATTCTGCACGACGTTCCATCCCGCGATGCCGGCCGCCGCCACCACCACCGCTACGACCGCCGCGATCAGCATCGTGCGGCGCGATGATGCGCGCACGACGCGGACTCCGCCGCCCACTTCCGGCGCGGCCTCCGCGAGCGCGCGGCGAAATGCCGCCGCGTCCGGGTAACGCTGTTCCGGATCCTTTTCGAATCCACGCGCCACCACCGGCAGCAATGCCTTCGGGAAATCCGCCTCCGGCGGCGAGAGCGGCGCGGGCGGTTCGGTCTTGATGGCGAACATCACCGCCATGGGGTGGTCGCCGGGAAACGGGTGCGATCCCGTGAGCATCTCGTGGTAGATCGTCACCATCGCGAAGAGATCGCTGCGGGCGTCGAGCCGTTTTCCCATCACCTGCTCGGGCGACATGTACGGCGCCGTGCCGAGCGTGGTGCCCTCCTGCGTGATCGCCGTGAGCGTGGTGAGATGGGCGAGCCCGAAGTCCATCAGCTTGATGACGCCCTCGCGCGTCACCATGATGTTCTCGGGCTTCAGGTCGCGGTGAACGATATGCTCCGCGTGCAGGCGCTGCAGCGCGTCGAGGAGCTGGATCATCCACGTGGTGGCGGTGCGCCAGGGCACGGGACCGTCGCGCATGATGTCGCGCAGCGTCCGCCCGTCGATGAGCTCCATGGCCATGTACGGCGAGCCGTTCTCTTCGCCGGCCGCGTACACGGTGATGATGTTGGGATGACTGATACGCGAGCAGGCGCGCGCCTCGCGCAGGAAGCGCTCCTTGCCTTCGGCGGTCAGGATCTCGGCACGGACCACCTTGATGGCGGCGGGACGATCGAGGGTGGGGTCGTGGGCACGATAGACCGCGCCCATTCCGCCCTCGCCCAGCTTGTCGCCGAGCTCGTAGCCTCCAAGCCGCCGGGGGTGCATCCCCGGAGACTAGCAGCGGGGCGGGGCGCTGAACAGGGGCGCGGCTACGGCTTCGCCTTCTCCAGCTCGGCGAGCGCGTCGCGGGAGCGCCCGGCTTCGGCGTAGAGCCGGCTCAGGATGGTGTGCAGTGAATCGTTTTCGGGGTCGGCGGACACGGCCGACTCGGTCTCCGCAATGGCGTCGTCGACCAGCCCGCGATCGAAGAACAGGCTCGCGCGCGTCAGGTGGTACGTGACGGGCCCCGGACGGTTCGCGTCGAGCGCCGACAGGTCGGTGTCGAGCATCTTCGCGTCCGCCGGGGCGAGAACCTCGAAGAAGGTCGCCGGCGTCCGCAGCGGCGGCGACACGAGCGGGTCCGTGGTCTCGAGGGTCCAGGCGTACGTCCGGCCGGGCGCGAGCGGGGGGGCGTCGGCCGGATAGGCCAGCGTGGTGACCCCGGTGACGTCCGTATGCCAGATCTCGGCGCGATCGGCGTAGATGGTGAGGCGCAGCTCCAGCGACGGGTCTTCGCTCTTCCAGCGGAACACCGGCCGGTTGGCGCGAACCCGCCCCTGGCCGGGGCTGACGGGCTCGAGCCGGGACGGCTTCTCTCCCGAGCGAAGCCCGGTGATGGAGCTGGTTCCGTCGGAGCTCTTCAGCTTGAGGAAGGTCTGGACGACTTCGAAATTGCCGCTCTTGCCGCCCGCCTTGGCCTCGTCGGCCGGCTTCTCGGTAGCGTCCCCGGGGCGGCCCTTGATCTTCATCGAGCTGTTGGGGCCGATCTGCACCCAGTTGCCGGCCGCGAACATGATCTCCGCCTCGCCGCCCGCGCCCGTCTTGACCTCGTCGCCGTCGCCGAGCGGGAGGCCGAATGAGGCTGCGCCGGCCGTTCCGGCCTGGATCACCGTGACCACGCCCTTGCACGAGGTGAGCACGGCCGCCGGCGCATGCGGGGCGGACCGGACCGGGGTGGAGGCCAGGGCGAGACCGGCTACCAGATAGACGGTACGGCGGAGCAGGGTGTTCATGGCGACCTCATTCCTCAAATGGTTGAAGGCCAAGATATTATCATGAAAGGGACGGGCGCGATGACGCCCCGCCCGGACCTTCGGTGCTCCTACTACCGTTCGGGCGTCTTGAAAGTTGGTAGACTGGGGGCGGAAGAAAGATCCACATGCACAGGATTGCCTTCGAAACGCTCGGCTGCCGCCTGAACCAGGCCGAGACCGCCATTTTACAGAGCCGGTTTGTCGCGCGCGGCTACGCGCTCACCGACGATCCGCTCGACGCCGACGTGTTCGTGCTGCACACGTGCACGCTCACTCGGCACGCGGCCGCCAGGTGCCGGCGCCGGCTCCGCCACGTGATCAAACGCAACCCGGCCGCGTGCATCGCCGCCATTGGATGCCACGCGCAGACCGACGCCGCCGAGCTCGCCGCCATCCCGGGCGTCGACTACGTGGTCGGCACCGCCGACAAGCTCCGCCTCGACGAGATCATCGCAACCCCGGCCCGGCAGGCGCGCGCGGTGGTGATGAACGGCGCGGCGCCGCGTACGCCGTTCACCGTGACGGGCGCGGGGTACGATCCGTTCCACACCCGCGCGAATCTGAAGATCCAGGAAGGCTGCGACTTCGCGTGCGCGTTCTGCATCATCCCGCGCAGCCGCGGTCGCGCGCGCAGCCGCGAGTTCGACGATCTCGTGCGCGAGGCGCGTGAGCTGGCGCAGCGCGGCCACCGCGAGGTGATCCTCACCGGCGTCAACATCGGCACGTACCACGAGGGCGGGCGCACCCTGGCCGATGTCATCTCCGCACTCGAGGACACAGACGGCATCGAACGCATCCGCATCAGCTCGATCGAGCCCACCACCATCGCGGCCGCCGTTCTGGAACGCATGGCGCCGGGCGGGAAGCTGTGCCCGTATCTCCATGTGCCGGCGCAAAGCGGCGACGACGGCGTGCTGCGCGCCATGCGCCGTCATTACGACGCGGCGGAGTACCTGCGCTTCATGCGCGAGGCCATCGAGCGCGTCCCGGGCATCGGTCTCGGCACCGACGTGATCGTGGGATTTCCCGGCGAGGACGAGGCGGCGTTCCAGCGCAGCTGCGACGTGGTGATGTCGCTGCCGTTCGTGAACGTGCACGTCTTCAGCTTCTCGCCCCGCCCGCGCACGAGCGCGTGGGCGATGGCGGGCGCCGTCGCGCCGCGCGAGATCGCGCGGCGAAGCGATCGCCTCCACCGTATCGCGCGCGCGCGCCAGCACGAGACGTACGCGTCGCGCGCCGGATGCGAGCTGCGGGTGCTCTTTGAGCAGTCGTCCGGCGGCGGCGTCCACACGGGCTTTTCCGACGAGTACATCCGGGTCGAAACGACCTCGCCGGTCGACCTCCGTAACCGGCTGCTGCGCGTGCAAACGGGGGGCGTCCACGCGGAGCCGGGCTCCGGTCTCCTCTGTCTTCGCGGGCGGGTCGACGACACCCCGCGCGGGACTCATTCAAATGTTCATCATGGTGAAATCGAAATCGAGGTGTAATCATGAAGAAAGTCGGAATCTGGATCGATCATCGCCGCGCGCTCATCGTCACCCTGGAGGAAGGCAACGAGTCACGCGAGGTGGTCGAGAGCGACATCGATCAGCTCGCCACGCCCGAAGGAAGCCGTCGCAATCCCACCCCGTACGGGCCGCAGATGACGAGTGTCGAACACAAGATGGAGGGCCGGGAGCTCAAGCACCTCCACCAGTACTACCAGGACATCATCAAACGTATCGGGGCGCCGGAGCGGCTGCTCGTCATCGGCCCGGCGCTGGCGAAGCAGGAGCTCGCGGCGGAGATTGCCAATGAGTCCGCGCTGCGCAAGACCATGGTGAAGGTCGAGCCGTGCGACTCGATGACCGACAACCAGGTCGCGGCGCGAATCCGCGCCACGGACTTCTAGTTCGCTGAACGAAAGGTGGGTGCCATGAGGCGTGCAATGGTTTCGGGACTGATCGCGGTGGCGTTGTGCACGGTGGGCGCGTCGGCGCAGACGCCCGCGCCCGAGGTCAACAACCTGCAGGATCAGCTGCGCGCGGCGGAAACCGCGTTTGCGAAGACGATGGCCGACCGCGACGTGAAGGCGTTCTCCACGTTCCTCGCCGACGAGGCGATCTTCTTCGGGAGGAAGGAGCTCCGCGGCAAGAACGCCATCGTCGAGGCGTGGTCCGGATTCTTCGCGGACAAGGACGCGCCCTTCTCGTGGCAGCCCGACATGGCGATCGTGCTCGATTCGGGAACGCTGGGGCTGACGTCGGGCCCGGTGTTCGATCCGGCGGGAACGCGCGTCGGCACCTTCAACACGACGTGGCGGCGCGAGACAAGCGGCGAGTGGCGGGTCGTCTTCGACAAGGGCTGCCCGCCGTGCGAGGCGAAGTGACCGCCGATCGACGTTGAGCAGGCAGACCTGACATGCTTCCGCAAATCGCCTGTCTGACGGTTTTTGTCTCCCACATCATTGTCGCGGCGCCGTTCGACAGACCCATCACCGTTCACCGCTGGGACGAGATATCGGTTGAGACAAACAAACTCGCGGGTGATGAGCTGGCAAGATTGGCGCGGGATGGTGCGCGTAACGCTCGTCTCGATGCTGCGGCGTTCCGTGATGCCGGTTTGGATGACCCGCTTTATTACTACTCCTGTGATTCCACACTGGTCTCCTTCGACGAGGATCCTGCGAGCGACATCGTGCCATACATGACGCGGCGGAACGTCATCTATCCGGTAACCAGCGGCGCGCGGACGATCGGTATCATTCGAATCAAGCGGCTCGACAGTGGGCAGTCGCAGGGATTTTTTGGCCCCGCAGATCCGACACTCCTCGATATGAGAAAGAACATCCTGCAAGAGACGAGTATCCTGCCGGATCAGCGACTCTCGCTCTTGTCGACCGGTCTGGCTGGAGATTTCTATATCGTCGAGGACGGCACAAAGATCGATAGCATGTTTCCAGCGAACTCGAAAACCCTGGCAATACTGGGGTTGCCTGATGAGCAGCTTGCAGCGGCGCCAAGATTGAGACCGGTGGACGTTTACCCGCAAATGAAGCGCGTTATTGCCGCGGCCAAGCGCAACGCCACAGGAAAGGGCTTTGACAGAGAGCTGAAGAAAGAGCTGAAGGAAGAATGATCCAGGCTACAGGCCTCTTCGAGGCCTTGCTCTACGCTTTCTGCACCGCGTCGATTTGTCGCCGTCCGCGCCGCCCCGAGAGGTAGCTCATCACCACGCCGGCGCCGATGATCATGTTGATGACGAGCGTGAAGAAGCGCCACAGCAGCACGTACACCGCCTGGTAGCCGGGGGGAACCACCGGCGCCATGGCGGCCATGGTGGAGACCTCGGCCAGCCCCGACGAGCCCGGCGTGGGGGAGAAGTAGAACACGAGCAGCGGGATGATCTGCAGGTACAACATCTGGCCCACGCCCGCCTCGAGCCCGAGCCCGCGCACAACCACCCACCCGATCAGGAATTTGTTCACGTAGATCAGGGCCGTCAGCAAGAGGCCGATCGTGAACACCAGCTTGCCGCGCACGAAGAACCCCGTCATCAGGTCGTGGTAGCGGTCGATGCTGGAGACGATCCGCTCCTCGACGTGGCGCTTCGCGAGCACGTCGCGCAGACGCGGGATGCGCGTCAAGATGGCGTGCGTGAGGTGCTTGAACTTCTGCGGGTACAGGAGCGTGAGCAGGATGCCGACCAGGATCAGCACGTACACGCCAAACGAGATCACCGCCAGCGTGCGCAGCTCCGGCGCGATCATGTGCGGATGGATCATCAGCATGGTGGCGCCCGCGAGCAGCACGATCACGGTGGTGATGAATCCGCCCACGAACAGCGTCACGGTCGAATCCAGCACGCTCATCCCTTCCGCGTAGAGCACGTACACCTGCGCCGCCGCGCCGCCCGTCTGCGACGGGGTCACGCCGGCCAGGAACACGTGCACCAGGCAGCTCCGCCAGCACGCGCCGAAGGTGATGGGCGCGTGCACCTTGCGCGCGAAGAGCAGGATGCGCGCGCCCGAGATGCCCCAGTCCACCGCCACCAGCCCCAGCGCGAGCGCGAAGTAGCGCAGGTCGAAGTTGCGCAGGTGGTGGATCGAATCGCCGATCGACGAGCGCTGGAACAGGATGAAATACGCGATCAGGCTGAACGCGATGAAGAGCTGCGCGCCCAGCTTGATGCGCGACACGGGAATGGACAGGATGGTCTTGCGCATGCGAGACCGGAAGTCTACACGAACCCGGTCGTTGTCGTCATCCGCCCGCGAATGCGGTACCAAGAGAAACGGCGCGGGTTATCGCCGCGCCGTCTCTCCGTCGAAGGCTGCCTGTTTGCCGGGCTACTTGTTCAGCCGGACCACCGAGCAGCGATAGACTTCTTCCGTTTCGATGAGCGTGATCTCGCCCGAATCGACGGCTGCGTCGACGTCTTCCTCGCTGGTGAACTGGTGGGGTGCGAAGCCCGGGTTGAACACGATCAGGAACTGCTCCCAGAGCGGGCTGAACCCTTTTTCGCCCGGGATCTCGTCGATGATCGAGATGAAGGGCTGTTCCTCGTCGAGATCGGCGTAGGCGTAGATCTCGGCCTTGCCCTCCGTGTGCTCCGCGGCGTCATCCGAGATCTCCATCATGTTGATGGTGAAGAGCTCGTCGTCGTAGAACGCGGGCCTTTCGCCGGCCGAGCCGTTGGTGCTTTTCGCCAGTGAGGTGGTCGGTACCATGCTCGACGAGACGGGATCGTGGTTGGTGCACGCGCCCAGAGCCGCGATGCCAATGATGAGTAAAGCAACTGCTGCGAACTTCATATGGATACTCCTTCGGGGGTGGTTGGGCGGGGTGGGCTGCTGGTTTGCGCGACTCCCTGGACCTTGCACCGCGGAGCCCCGGTATGCCGTCAGGATAAATCGGGGCCGGGAACATGAAGAAATCAGTAGGCTGGCCGTATGGGCCCGGATGCCGGCGCCTATTTCAACACCACAATCTTCGTCGTGGCCGATGCGGTTCCGGCCTCGATGCGCGCAAAGTAGACACCGCTCGCACCACGTGCTCGATACTGCACCTCGTAGCGGCCCGGTTCGCGTTTCGTATCGACCAATGTCGCGACGACGCGCCCGGTGGCGTCGTATACGAGCACGCGTACGCGGCTGCGCACGGGCACGGTGTACTCCAGGGTCGTGGTCGGGTTGAAAGGATTGGGGACGGCGCGAATGACCACCGCCGGCACGGCGGGCGAGTCGTCCGCGCCCGTCAACGATTCCGTCAGCCGGGCGTAGCGAAGGTGTCCCGAATCGGTCGTGACCGGCTGGTAATAACTGATGTGCACGTTGCCGCCGTCCACCGCGAGGGAACTGTACTTGCCGACATCGCCGTTCGAGTCCACGGTGACGTGGTCCCAGGCGGCGCCGCCGTCGTTCGAGCGCGCGAAGCGAAGGTCTTTGTTCGTGGCGTCGTAGTAGCTCACGTTGAGGCGGCCGGCACCGTCGATGGCGAGGGACGGATCACGGCCCACGTCGCCGTCGGTGTCGACCGGCGTAATGGTCCAGTCGTTGTCCCCGTTGCGCACGGCGTGCACGAGCACGTGCGACGGATGCTGGTAATAGCAGGCGTGCAGGCGCCCCTGCGAATCGAATGCGATCGTCGGCCATGCGCCCGCGCCGATGTCCTCGTTCACCCACCCGGTCGGGGTATGCCACCAGTGCCGGATGGGCTCGCCCAGGTTGAGCATCGCCACGATGTGCACCGCGCCGTTGGAATCGAATTCCATTTCGCAGCTCGCCGACGTCGGCATGAAGATGTTGGGCGCGAGTTGCCCGGCTTCGTAGTTGAAGCCGCCGTTGTAGCTCCCCGAACCCCACGACCAGATGTAGGCCACGCGGGCGACGCCCGCGGCATCGATGGCCATCGCCTGCCAGTCGCTGCCGCCCAGCGCATTGGCCACCGTCCA
>DASVAK010000262.1:0-5005 GCA_036376395.1 Candidatus Krumholzibacteriia bacterium | reverse complement strand
GGTCGACGGGTCCCCGGGAATGATCGAGAAGGCGCGCCGGATCGACCCGCACGGCGACTACATCCTCGCGGACCTCGCGGCGTGGTCTCCCATCAACCCGGTCGATCTCGTCATATCGATGGAAGTCATCTATTACATGGACGACCCGCTCGCCGTGCTGCACAGGATGGCAGCCGGCTGGCTCAAACCGGGCGGTGTCGCGGTGATCGGCATCGACCACTACGTCGAAAACGAGTCCAGCCTCACCTGGCCGCACGACCTTCACGTGCGCATGGCGACGTGGACGGAGCAGCGCTGGCTCTCCATTCTCGACCAGGCCGGGTTCACGCGGCTCCGCTCGTGGCGGGCCGCACCGGGCGACGGCCCGGGAACGCTGGCGATGCTGGTGCGCGCCCCGCGCACGTCGCGAGGCTAGCGCGCCGGATGGCCGACCGGGTCGCGGAATACATCGAGCGCGTCCTCTCGATGCTGCGCGCGCAAGCGCCGGTGCAACCGCAAGCGGACGATCCCGCGGCGGCGGCGAGCGACATTTTCTCGATCCTCACCAGCCGCGAGTTCTGCTACCTCGGACGCACGAAGACCGAACCGTACCGCGAGAGCACCGTCGCCGCGATCGAAGCCGACATTCGCCGTGGCGAACCCGTGCGCTTCTACTACGACATCGGCGCGGGATACCACGCCAGCGTCGAACCCGGCGCGGGGCTGGTGTTCACGGTCGGGTTCTCGGAGCTGTGCGTGCTGGCGCAGATCGCCGCGTTCTGCAATCGCGTGGCGCAGATCCACGCGCCCGGCGCGCGCTTCGTGCTCGTCATCGACAATCTGTGCGGCTGGCTCACCAACGACATTCCGCTCGAACGCACCAACGCATACTGCGCGGACCTTCGCGCGCTGATCGGCGAGACCGGCACGGGCGATCGCGTGGATGTGCTGGTGGAAGCGGAGGAGTTCGCGCAGTCGGCGTACGAGATCGATCGCGCGCGCCTCGCGCACGACGTGGCGGCGCTCGATCCCGGCGCGGATGACGTGGAGAACGTGAGCCGGTTTCTTGGACGCGCCTGCGACGCGGCCGAGGCGGCCGAGCGGATGGCGCGCTACCGCCAGGCGGGGGAGCTCACGGAGCGGATGCTGGCGGATGTGGTGCGCGGCGTGCGTATGACGCAGCGCGCGACGGGCGGCACGCTCGGGTTTCGCCCGTTTCCGGGCGGAGATTCACGCACGCAGGTCGGCGAAGTGGCCCTCGCCCCGACCGGGAAGGGAACCGTTCGCCCGTTCCTGCTGACGAGTCGCAATGTGTCGCGATACCGGTGCGCGCGTCTCGTGTACCCGGAGCTCCTGCCTGCGAAGGTCGCGCACGTGACGTACGCCGAGCCCCTCGACACGGATCACGAAACAAAGTAGGAGTAGAGCCCTTCCGCCTGGTGGCGGCGCATGCGGCGCCGGTGCTCGTCGTCCATGTAACGCGATGCACCGGTGGTCTTGTTGATGTCGAGCAGCACCGCTTCGCCGTTGTTGATCACGTAGTCGAGCTTGCCGTAGTCGAGCCCCAGTTCGTGACGCTTCGCGACAATCTCCGGGGCGGGCTCGACCGATTCGGTCTTCGCGTCGCGCTCGGCTTTGACCACGCGGTTGCGCGTGCCCATGCGCGTGCACGTCCAGCGGTCGCCGAGAAACTGGTACACGCGGGTGTGGTACAACCCGTCCTCGAACTCGGGTCGGAACCTCTCGATCACCACGTTCCGGTCGGAGAACCAGTGCGCGGGCACGTCCGCGAGCCGGTCGTAGATCAGGTAGTCGCGCGCCTTCTCGAAGGGGGCCGTGACGCCGCGCGCCGAATCCACCATGGCGCGAAGACGCCGGATGCTCTTGAAACGATGCTCGAGCTCGGTCATGCGCAGGAACCGCTCGGGGACACCGGCGTAGTTGAGGTCCGACTTCACGATGACCGGTCCGTCCCACGCGTCGCCGGGGTGCACCAGGTTCCGGCTGAAGGTGGACTTGCGAATGTCACGAATCTTGCCGTTCAGGACCACCGGGTAGCGTCCAGCAAAGGCGAGATATTCCCCGGGCACAACCGAGAGGTTGACGTGGACCAGGAGCAGGTCGGCGGGCACGAACTGCCGGGTGCCGAAGAGATAGGTGACGGTGTGGCCGTCTTCCCGCCAGAAGCCCGCCAGGTGATGGACGATGTACTCGGCAGGATTGCGATACCGGTCCCCGGAATGGAACAGAACCGCAATCCTCTTTGAACTCGGTGTGGCGGAAGTCGCGACCAAATTTCTCCCTAGAGTGAGACCGGCCGGGCAGGCCGTATCATACAATTTGTGATCAACGGTATGGTACACTAAGTGCTACACGATCTGATTATCCACTACTGGCCGGGGCACATCATTATATGACCGCATTCAGGTCCCTCCTCGTCCTCAAGTTCGGGGGCTCGGTTCTCCCCGATTCCGCCGCCATGCCCCTGGCGGTCAGCGAAGTTTGCCGCCATCTCGAGGCGCACGAACGCATCATCGTCGTCGTCTCCGCGTTCAAGCATCACACCGATTCGCTCGAGCGGAGCGCGGCCGCCCTGTGCGCGGCCCCCTCGCCCGACACGGTCGCCTTCTTCATGGGCCTGGGAGAAATGCGCAGCGCCGCCGAGCTGACGCTCGCGCTCCAGGGGGCCGGAATCAAGGCCACCCTGCGCATGCCGTGGGATGTCTGGTTCCTCTCGAGCGGCCCGCCGCTCGACGCCGTGCCGGTCGCGGTCTCACACCAGAGGTTCGAGGAGGCGTTTCGTGAGCAGCGCATCGTCGTGTTCCCCGGCTTCATCGGTCGCGGACAGGATGGCCGCCCGCACCTGCTCGGCCGCGGCGGCTCGGACCTCACCGCGATCTTCCTCGCCGCCGAGTTCGGCGCGAGCCGGTGCATCCTGCTCAAGGACGCGCCCGGCATTTTCGAATGGGACCCGGCCCCGGTGGGACCGCGTCCGCGGCGCTACTCGCGCATGAGCTGGGACGACGTCGTCGCGCTCGGAGCGCGCATGCTCAAGCCCGCGCACGCCGAATACGCGCGCCGTCGCGGCGTCACAATCGAAGTCATGACGCTTGGGTCGTCGTTTTCGACCATCGTGGGTCCGGATGCATCGGAGCTCGATGCGTCCGCGCAGCCCGGCGAAGCGGAATCCTGACGTGGAGTGGAACCTTCGCAGCAACCCGTCGGTCGCCATCGTGGGGTGCACCGGCGCCGTGGGACGGATGCTGATCCGCCTGATCGAGGAACGACGGCCGGCCTTCGGTGAGGTGTGCCTGGTCGCGTCGGAGAGCTCGGCGGGCGAGCGCATCCCGGTGAACGGCAATCACCACGTCGTGCAGTCGCTCGAGGAATTCGATTTCGCGCAGGCCGACATGGCCTTCTTCGCCGTCGGGGCCGAGACCAGCGAGGTGCACGCGCCCCGCGCCGCGGCGCAGGGATGCCTCGTCATCGACAAGTCGTACGCGTTCCGCATGGATCCCGCCTGTCCGCTGGTGGTACCGCAGGTCAACGCCGACGCCATGGCCGAGCGGCCGGAGTCGGGAATCATCGCCAGCCCGAATTGCTCCACCATCCCGCTCGTGCGCGCGCTCGCGCCCGTGCACGCCGCCATCGGCGTGCGCAACGTCGTGGTGACGACCTACCAGGCCGCCTCCGGAATGGGCCTCGCGTGCATCGACGACCTGGTCGATGACGCTCGCGCGACGCTCGCCGGCGAACCCACCGGTACGAGCCGCTTCCCGCGACCGCTCGCGTTCAACGTGATCCCGCAGATCGACACCTTCTGCGCCGACGGCTTCACACTCGAGGAGCGCAAGCTCGTCCTCGAGACGCGCAAGATCCTCGACGAGCCGCGCCTGGCCGTCACCGCGACGACGGTGCGGGTGCCGGTCATCAACGGGCACTCGGAAGCGGTTTACATGGAGTGCCCGCGCGCGACCTCGCGCGAGGAGATCCTCGAGACCTTGCGCGACGCGCCGGGACTCGTCGTCGGCGATGAATACGAGGACTACGCCACGCCGCGCTTCATGCCGGATCCCGACGCGGTGTTCGTGGGCCGGATTCGCACCAACCCGGATGATCCGCGCGGCGTCTGGATGTGGCTCGTGGCCGACAATCTCCGCCCGGGCGCGGCGCTCAACGCCCTCCAGATTGCCGGACTGGCGATCAACTATTCCCGCTGACCGTCTGCGCGCAATTGGGTATTGGAGGCGGCCCCCGCCGGGAGTACAATACCCGTGGAGATGCGTCTCCCCTCGCCGGTCCGCAGCGCCGGTGACGTTTTCCACCGGATGCAAGACGCCGCAGCCGTTCCGGTTCAATCAACACAGCAAAGACAGTGGCCGCCTGCCTTTGGGCAAGCAACGCGCGAGCGCTTCGCGTAGCGCGGCTTGTTGCTTTTGTTCATCCCAACGCAGGAGGTTACATGATGAAGCGAGTGTTCATCGTGGTGATCACGCTCGTCATGGTCGCTCTGCCGGTGCTGGTGGATGCCGCCCCGGTGACCGGCACGTATTACTCTGCATTCCGCGGCGGTAACGTGATGCTCGGCCGCGCATCGGTTTCGCGCCAGTTCGTGAACTCCGGCAATCCGAAGATCTTCAATGGTCAGTCGTGGAACGGCTCGATGCTCGGCACGCAGTGGGAGATCCAGTGCGGAGTCGAAACCACCTCGACACCGCCGGACTACTCGCTCTACAACCCCGTGACCGGCACGGGCTTCATCACGTATCACCAGACGTTCACCGGCGGAACGTTCACTCTGTACACCGATGCGTCGGTGGGCTGGGGCTCGGGCTCCGGCACGTTGAACACCACTTCGGCCGTGTCACAGGTCTACCTCGTGAATTTCGTTCCGGTGAGCTCGAGCTTCACCGCGTTCACGTCGGGCCTGTTCATCGAGAGCCAGTGCCGGCTGGACTTCGCGATGTCGAACGGCTTCGGCGTGGGCGAGACGCCCTACGCGGCCAAACCGGCGACGTATCCGATG
>DASVAK010000261.1:0-15582 GCA_036376395.1 Candidatus Krumholzibacteriia bacterium | reverse complement strand
CGACCGCCTCGCCGATCTGCTCGGCGACGACGAGGCGCTCGTGCACCTGCCGGTGGGATGGATCGCGTCGGGCTTCATCTGGGAGCAGGCGCAGCTCGCCATCCTGACCGACCACCAGATCTTCAACCGCATGCTGGCGCGCCCGAGAAAACGCAAAGCCAAACGCCGCACGGCAATGCTCAAACAGGAAGCGCTGCAGCAGGGCGACTACGTGGTCCACGTCGAGTACGGGATCGGGCGCTTCACCGGCCTCGAGAAGATCGGCACCGACGGCGCCGAGACCGAGTGCCTCGCCATCCGCTTCGATGGCGACGACCGCATCTTCGTCCCGCTCGACCAGATGCAGATGGTCGAGAAGTACGTGGGGCGCGAGGGCGTGGTCCCGAAGCTCGACAAGCTCGGCGGCACGCGCTGGGAGACCACCAAGGCCAAGGCGAAAAAAGCGATCGAGGACATCGCTCGCGACCTGCTCCACGTCTACGCGCAGCGCGAGATCGCGAAGGCGCACGCCTTCGGGCCCGACACGTCGTGGCAGCGCGAGCTGGAGGCGTCGTTCCCCTACGAAGAAACGCCGCACCAGATCAGTGTGACGAAGGAGATCAAGGAAGACCTGGAGACCGACCAGCCGATGGACCGCCTGGTGTGCGGCGACGTCGGCTTCGGCAAGACCGAGGTGGCGATCCGCGCCGCGTTCAAGGCCATCAACGGCGGCAAACAGGTGGCGGTGCTGGTGCCGACCACGTTGCTCGCGTTCCAGCACGAGCGCACCTTCCGCGAGCGCATGAAGGGCTTCCCGATGCGCATCGCGATGACGTCGCGCTTCGTCCCGCCGCCGGAGCAGAAGAAGGTGCTGGAGGGTGTACGCGACGGCACGGTGGACCTCCTGATCGGCACGCACCGTCTGCTCTCGAAGGACATCGTGTTCAAGGATCTCGGGCTGCTCATCGTCGACGAGGAGCACCGCTTCGGCGTGAAGCACAAGGAGCGACTGAAGCAGATCGCAAAGTCGGTGCACGTGCTGACCCTCACCGCGACACCTATCCCGCGCACGCTCTACATGTCGCTCTCGGGGCTGCGCAAGATCTCGCTGATCGAGACGCCGCCGCGCAACCGCCACCCGGTCAAGACCGAGGTGACCGCGTTCGACGAGACCACCATCCACGACGCCATCTCCGAGGAGGTCTCGCGCGACGGCCAGGTGTTCTTCGTGCACAACCGGGTGCAGTCGATCCACTCGATGAAGGCGTTCCTCGATCGGCTGGTGCCGGGTGTGCGCTTCGGCGTCGCGCACGGCCAGATGAAGGAGCACGAGCTCGAGGACGTGGTGATGGATTTCATCAACCGCAAGTACGACGTCCTCGTCTCCACCATGATCATCGAGTCGGGCCTCGACATCCCCAACGTGAACACGCTGATCGTGAACCGCGCCGACAAGTTCGGGCTCGCCCAGCTCTACCAGCTCCGCGGCCGCGTCGGACGGCGCGAGCGGCAGGCGTACGCGTACTTCCTGGTGCCGCGGCAGATCTCGCTCACCCCCGCGGCCATGAAGCGCCTGCAGGCCATGGAGGAGTTCGAGGAGCTGGGGAGCGGCTATCGCCTCGCCATGCGCGACCTCGAGATCCGCGGCGCGGGCAACGTGCTCGGCGTCGAGCAGCACGGGCACGTGGCAGCGGTCGGTTTCGAGCTCTACACGCGCATGCTCAAGGAAACGGTGGACGAGCTGCGCGGCTCGGTCCAGGCCGAGGCGCCGCCGTGCCGCGTCGAGGCGCCGTACAGCTGCTTCATCCCGGATCGGTATGTCCCTGATGCCGACGAGCGCATGCTCATCTACAAGCGGATCGCCCACATGGCCGCGCCCGAGCAGGTCCAGGCGCTGCAGGACGAGCTCCGCGACCGGTTTGGCGAGCTGCCGCGCCCGGCGCAGGACCTGATCGACCTGGCCCGCGTGAAGCTGGTGGCGCAGGAGCTGGGCGTGCTCATGGTCCACATGAGAGATCCGGCCGGGGCCCGGCCGTCCGCGCAACGCGGTGCGGGGCGCGGCATTGTGCTCAAGAACGCGGGCGATCTGCCCCCCGGCGACGCCAGCCTCGAGTTCGCGCCGGGTCGGGCCCTGACGCCACTGGCCTGTGCGCGGTTGTCTGAAACTTTTGGCCGGCGTGTTTTGTTCAAGTCGGGGAAGACATTCGCGGTGAGCCTGCGCGGCCAGCCGCCCGAGCGGGTCCTCGACGAGGTGAATAACCTGTTGCAAGTTGCCCGCTTCGCAAGTAAAATCAACACTTTACCAAGACAATAGCTCGCCCGCTCACTGTTCATCCCCGTCCGATCTCTGCGGTTCGGAAAGGAGTCTCGTCCGATGAGGATTGCTCATTTGTCGCTTGGCGTGGTCGCCGCCCTGTCGATTGCCCTGACCGGTTGTTCCAAGCGCGAAGATTTGAAACTGGCCGAGATCAAGGATCGCACCATCACGATCCATGATTACGAAGACGCCTACTCCAAGGTGAAGGAAGAATTCCTGCCCAAGGAAGAGGGCGACGCGGGGAAGAAAGAATTCCTCATGACGATGGTCAACCGCGACCTCATGGCGGTGAAGGCGGACGAGCTCGGTTACGACAAGGATCCGTCCCTCGCGCAGGGCATGGAGGCATTCCGCCGCATGACCACGCAGGTTGCGTTCCTGCGCAAGGCCGTGGGCGAGATCAAGGTGACCGACGCCGACGTGAAGCGCTACTACGACCTCCAGGGCACGTCGGTGAGCTTCAAGCGCATCCTGTGCGACCGGCAGGAGCAGGCCGACGAGGCCTACCAGGCGCTCAAGGATGGCCAGGACTTCACCAGCGCGATCACGCAGTACTCCAAGGCCGAAGACGCCAAGGACGGCGGCATCGTGATGAGCGCCCCGTTCGGCGCGCTGCTGCCGACGCTCGAGGACGCCGTGTTCAGCCTGCCTGTTGGCGGCTACACGGAGCCCATCTTCACCCCGCAGGGCTGGGTCATCATCCAGGTGATCAAGGTCGACAAGGTGAAGAAGCAGACGGCGAATTTCGACGACGTGAAGGACCGCATCCGCACGCAGATCTACAACCAGCGCGAATCGATGGCGATCGACAAGTACACCGAGGAGCTGCGCGAGAAATACGGCGTGACGTGGAACTACGACACCATGGAGATCGTCTACAACGCGCTTCCGCCCGACCGCTCCATGGATGCCGCGCCCAGCCGCGACCAGGAGGTCTATCCGCTGCTCTACTTCGAAGCCGATGACCTCGACAAGCCGATCGTGTCGTACCCGGGCCGCACCATCACGATCAAGGATTTCTCGGATCTGTACGACCGCGCGTCGTTCTACAACCGCCCGCGCCGCGACATGCGCCTGGGCGGTCTCCGCAGCTTCCTCACCATGAACGTGATGAACGAGATCTCGACCGACGCGGTCGCGAAGTCCGGCATCGAGAACGATCCCGAAGTGAAGAAGCTGCTCGACACCAAGCGTGACGAGCTGATGGTGAACCTCATGTACGAGGACCTCATCAACAAGAAGGCGGTCGTGACGTTCGATCGCATGCAGCGCTACTACGAAGACAACAAGGAAGGCATGCGCCAGCCCGAGCGCCGCAATTTCGGCGTGGTTGTGTGCAGCGACGCGCAGACCGCGGAGAAGGCGCAGGCCGAGCTGGTCGAGGGCCGTTCGGTGGCGGCGGTCGCGTCGGTGTACTCGACCGACGGCGAGACGCTGCAGAAGCACGGCCAGACCGGGCTCATCATGCGCGGCCAGAACCCGGACGTCGACGCGGTCGGTTTCGCCATGACGCAGGTCGGCCAGGTGAGCACGCCGTTCCAGGCCTCCAACGGCTGGATGGTCCTCAAGCTCGTCGAGCTGCAGCCCGAGCGTCTCTTCAGCTTCGACGAGGCCAAGGGCCAGATCGAGGCGGGGCTGCGCGAGCAGGACAACGACAAACGCCTGAAGGAACTGCTCGCGAAGTGGATGGACGAGTACAAGGTCGTCCTCCACGAGGACAACCTCAAGAAGGTCAAGCTGCCGAAGCGCCTGGACGAGCAGATCAAGGAACAGAGAGAGAAGAAGGAAAAGGACCAGTTGACCAAGAGCTGATCCGGAGACGTGAGTTGACCGGTACCCGGACCAGGATTCGTCGTGCGATAGGGGGCGTTCTGCCCCCTATCGCATTGATGGCCGTCGCGCTGGCGCTCGTGGCCGGCTGCGAGCGTCGCCCCGTCGGGAGAAGCGGCGAGGATCCCGGCCCGATGCTGGCGCGCGTCGACGGGCACCCGCTCTTCCGCCGCGACCTCGAGGCCTATCTCCCCGAATCCGAGCGCGCCGACATCACCGCCGAGGACCGTGGCGCGTCGTTCCGCCGCTGGCTCGCCACCCAGCTCCTCTACAACGAGGCCCAGCGCAACGGGCTCGAGATGTCGCGCGACATCGAGTGGAAGCTCGACCAGTACCGGCGCGACCTGATCGCAGACCACCTCCTCCAGCAGATCCTGAACGAGCGCGCGGTGGTGAGCCGCGATGAAGTGATGGCGTACTACCAGTCCCACCGCGACGAGTTCAACCTCGAGGTGCGCGTGAGTCATATCCTCACCGAGAACCGGGCCGAGGCCGAGGAAGCGCTGGAGATGCTGAAGAGCCGGCCGTTCTCGTGGGTGGCGCGCCAGATGTCGGTCGACAAACACACTGGCGCGGGCGGGGATCTGGGTTACCTTTCCAAGGGCAACATGCCGGCCGAGTTCGAAGAAGTTGTTTTCAAGATGCGGGTCGGAGAAGTGAGCGAGATCATCGAGTCGGAGTACGGCTACCACATTCTCAAGCTCACCGATGTCCGCTCGAGCCTCAACGAGCTGTCCTTCGACGCGGTGTCGCAGGAGATCTCGCGCGAGCTTCTGCTTCGCAAACGCGCCGCGGTGTACGATAGTCTGTTCACCACGCTGCGCGCGAAAGCAACGATCGACGTGGTCGATCCCGAGTTGCAGTACGCGCTCGAGCTGTTCGATTCGCTCGACGCCGCGCGCCGGGCCTCTGCGGCGCGGTCGCGCGGTGGATTCGACGCGGTGCCCGAACCGGTGTTTCCGGTGGCGCGCGACGACACAGCGGTGGCGGATACCACCATGGGAGAATGATTTGATGTTGAGACGCTTCATCCTGGCTGCGTGTTCCATCCTTGCCATGTCCACCGTTGCACGCGCGCAGACCGATTCGACGCGGACGGTTCAGCCGCCGGCCAATCCAACCCCGGCCGACCAGGGCGGAACCCAGGGCCAGATCATCGATCGCATCGTCGCGGTCGTCGACGACGAGGCCATCTTCGAAAGCGACGTCGACCAGGCCGTCCGGCAGTACTTCTTCCAGAAGGGCCAGACGTCGGTGACACCGGCCGAGCGCGACCAGATGTTCGACGAGGCGCTCGAGAACATCATCAACGACAAGCTGGTCATCGCGCAGGCGGGGCGGCTGGGCATCGACGTGCCGTTCGACGAGGTCGAAGCGCAGGTCAAGAAGGCGATCGACGACAACATAAAGACGCTCGGCGGTGAGGACGCGTTCAATCGCCAGCTCGCGACCGAGGGTCTCACCATGGAGGAGCTCAAGAAGCTCTACCGGACGCAGATCCGCAATCGCATGCTGGTCGAACGCGTGCTGCGCAAGGACCTCTCGCAGAACCGACACGCGCCGAGCGAGGAGGAGCTGCGCAAGTTCTACGCGGACTACAAGGACCGGCTGCCGCAGCGGCCCGAAGTGGCCCACCTGAAGACGATCTTCCTCGGGTTCGACACGTCGACGGGATCCACCGGCGAGGCGAAGAAGAAGATCGAAGGGCTGCGCGCGCGCATCGTGGCGGGAGAGAAGTTCGAGGACGTGGCCAAGGCCGAATCGGACGACCCGAGCTCCGCGCTCGGCGGCGACCTGGGATTCGTGCGGCCACAGGATCTCCGCGAGCCGAACTTCGCCAAGGCGGCGAGCACGCTCGCCATCGGCCAGTTGAGCGAGCCCGTGCTCACCGTGTACGGCTATCACCTGATCGAAGTGATGGACAAGCGCGTGGACACGGGCGAGGTCCGGCTGCGGCACATCCTGGTCCGCTCGGAGCCGACCGACAAGGACGTCGAGGAAGTGTTCAAGACGGCGACGCAGATCCACACCGACCTGATGGCGGGCGCGTCGTTCGATTCGCTGGCGGCGCGCTACAACACCGATCCCGCGGCGGACCGGCAGGGTGATCTCGGCTGGTTGCGTGTCTCCGAGCTGCCGCAGTTCTTCCAGGAAGTGCTGACCGACCTCAAGCCCGGCGCCGTGAGCCAGGTACTGCGCGAATCCACGGGCTTTCGCATCGTGAAGCTCGTCGAGCGCGATGTGGCGCGCCCGTACGAGTACGCCGAGATCAAGGACGACCTGGCGCGGTTCTACGAGCAGGAGCAGTTCGGAAAGTCGTACGAGACGTACGTGCAGGAGCTGCGCAAGAAGTTCAACGTCGAGAAGCGGATCTAGCGCGGGTCATTTCCACAATTGGGTGAAATCCACCTCCAGCGCTGGCGGTGGAAAACTTGCCAGTGTCGATGAATCGACACCGTAACGACAAGCGCCCGTCAACTTCGGCCATTCGAGGCGGCCGAAGTTGGCGGGCGCTTTCGCGTGTTACTCCCGTTACGGGAGCAATCACTTCTTTCACAATCACACCAGCGACCGACGCAGATGTCCCGCCAGCGCGCCGGCCTGCTCGCGCAGCTCGGGCACGGCGGTGGATTCCCACAGCGCCGGCCGTCGCGTCCCTCCCAGCGTGAACATGGTGTTCGATGCGCGCCCCGCGCTGTCGACGACGGCGCCGTCGTCCGTCGTAATGAGGCCGATTCCAAGCGGGTCGGGCGTGATCAATCGGCGCGCACGCAGGTCCGCGAACAACGGATCGGTGGTGCGAGCGAGATCGGTGCAGGGCCCGGTGCAGTTGATCACGGCGTCGACGATAGGGCGCTCCGTCTCGCCACTCCGGCGGCGCACGTCGACGGCCACCCGATGGCCGTCGAATGCGCACGCCGCGATTCTCCCTGCCACGATGGACAACCTGTCTGCCGCCGCCAGCTCTTCGATTGCGACCGCCACGCGCTGCGACATGCGATGTCGATGCGTGTCCCAGAAGGGACGAATATGACGGTAGAAGCGCGCCTGCTCGCGCGCGGGCATGCGACTCCACAGCGCGGGCGTGAACGGCCGCAGCCCGTTCACCACGTCGCGCCAGTCCATGCCGGCGTCGGCGGCCGCGTGTGCTTCGTCGCGCAGGATCCGGAGCAGCTCGCTCGCGGACCCGTTCCAGTGGTTCATCCAGCGCGACGACGGAATGCCGACCGGCCGCGTCGGCGCATCGCGATGCGGGTGCGGCAGCATGCCGTGCCGCGACACCGCGACAAAGTGCGCGTCCGGATTGTGCTGATGCAGCGCGAGCACGACGTCGACCATGGTGAGACCGGTGCCGACCAGCAACACGGACGACGCGCCGGCGATGGCGCCCAGCGCGCCCGCTGCCCACGGATCGCTCACGTACGCGCGCTGCCCCGCGATGGCGGACACGCCGTCGACGTCGCGCGGCGGCAGGTTGCCGGTCGCGAGCACGACCCGGTCCGCCTCGATCATCTCTCCCGACGCGAGCGCTACGCGCGGCGATCCTTCGCCGGTGTGCACCGCGATGGCGCGGTCGTGGCGCGCCTCGATGGTGACGCCGGACGCGGCATGGCTGCGCGCCTCGTTGAAAAGGTGCTCGAGATAATCGCCGTAGGCCGAGCGGGGAACGAAGGCGTCGCCGGCGACCGACGAATCGCCGCGGCGCAACCAGGTTAGGAAGTGAGATTCATCGTCGGCGAGCGCGCCCATGCGACCCGCGGGAACGTTCAGCAGGTGCGACGGATGGGTGGTGGAGTAGGCGGCGCCCCGGCCGAAGCGGCCGGTATGATCCACGACCACGATGCGCAGACCGCCGGGCCAGGGACGGCGCGCGAGCGCGTGGGTCAGGGAGACACCACAGAAACCGCCGCCGATGATAATGATGGTGGGCACCTTGAAACCTCTGATTGGAGTGTAATGGCACTCCAATCAGAGTGTCAAGGCGGCGCGTTCCGTTACGGTTTCTGAACCAGGGTATAGATCCCGAAGATGCCCTTTTCGATTTCCTCGTCGGTGCCCCAGCCGAGCGTCTTCGCCATCCTGCGCGCCGCCGGAGTGTCGTCGACATCGATCGCGACCACCTTGAAGCCCGCCTTCTGGTAGGTCTCGGTCGTGAACGGCGAGCGGCCGTCGGCCCACGGGATGTACTTCTCTCCCGGCGCGGCCGGAGCCGGGCAGAGGTTGTAGATGAGGAAGTACCCGCCCGGCTTGAGCAGGTCGAAGACGGCGCGGCAGTAGGTCTCGTCGTCGACGTCCAGATGCACGAGCATCCGCGGGTCGACCTCCTGCTCGGGATGGATGTAGCCGCGCTTGAGCGTGTTCTTCGAGATGAACAGGTCGTAGCCCGCACCCACCTGTTTGACGATCGCGGGATCCTTGGGGAACTGGCCGAACGCGAGCGCGATGCTGCCTCCCCGCGTGGCGCCCGCCGCCGCGCACGGCGCGACCTTTCCGACCTCGCCCGCGTAGATGATGGGCAGGATGGGATCCACTTCGATCCCCGTCACGTCGGCGCCCATCGACGCCAGCGCCCTCAACTGCCCGACGGATCCGAAGCCGAAGTCGACGAGCTTGAGCCCCTCCGGTCCCTTCACGCCGGCCTGCCCCAGGATCTCCACCGGCCGTACGAAGGCAACGGGTGAGCCGTAGCGCGTGAAGTAGTAGTAGGCGTCGTCGATGTCGCGCTTCGCGTAGCCCGTGAGCTGCGCCTCGGTCATGCCGGCCGCCTGCTTCTCGGAGAGCGCGGTCCGGGTTTCCTTGTTGTAGTAGACCGCCATGGGCTTGATGGGCTGGAGGCACCCGTAGCCCTTGAGCAGGTTCCGGGCAAATGTCGACGGCGCCTGTTCGGCCATGGCGGCCGCCTCCTTGACCATCTGTTCGGTGGGCGCCGGCTGGGGCGGGTCGGCCGCGGGGGCCTGCAACAACAGCGAGAGCACTACGGGTGCGAGCAACGAGTTCATGGAACCCTCCGTGGGCCTGGTTATGCAGTGGGGATAGCACATTTACGGCCTGCTCAATACAGAGTTGCACGGACCGAAATGCGGTTGATGAAAACCGGCCACCAGCGCTCGTTAAATGAAATGAAAGGAGGTGACGTATGAAGTCATTCATTCTTGGGACTCTGCTGGTGGTGTCGGGCGCCAGCATGGCACTTACACAGGTGGACACCACGAAGTCCACTCCTCCGGCATACCCGGATTCGATGCAGGACAATACGGGCGACGATCACTCCGGCGCATCGGTTCGTCGCGCAGTGATCTGCTCCGGTGTCAGCAACCACGAGCCGACCGATTCGCTGGCCACGCTTCCGTCCAGCATGGGCAAGGTGTTCTTCTTCACCGAGATCACGGGCCTCGAAGGCAAGACCATCACGCACCGCTGGATCAAGGATGGCGCCAAAGTGGCGGACATCCGGATTTCGGTGGCGAGCAACCGGTATCGTTGTCACTCGAGCCGTTCCGTGGCGGGCAAGACCGGCAACTGGACCGTCCAGGTGCTCAACGAGGACGGTGACAGGCTGGTGGAACGCACGTTCACGGTGGGCACGCCGAGTGCGGATTCGCCTGTTGGGAAGACCTAGCTGATTCTGATAGATTCACCGGCAGCATGACACGCCCACAGCGGCCGCTGCCGATAATCGCCGTGACCTGCGGTGAGCCCGGAGGCATCGGGCCCGAGCTGGTAGCGAGGCTGTTTGGTCGCTGGCGGCCGACGCGTTCGGTCGCCGTCGTAATCGGCGCACCCCATCTGTATGACCGGTGGCGGCGCCGATTTCGTTTTTCTCCCCCCGTGATCGAGTCCATCGACGAGCTGGCGTCGCGCCGCGGCGCATCGCGCGTCGTCATCCTCGACAGCGGCATACGCGCGGATTACACGGTGGGCGACGACAGCGAGGGCGGCGGCATGCACGCGGGGACCTCGCTCAAGATCGCGATCGATCTGGCCAACGACCACGCCATCCACGGCATCGTGACGCCGCCGGCCTCCAAGAAGGCGTTCAACCTCGCGAACTTCGCCTTCCCCGGCCACACCGAGATGCTGGCCAAATACCTGAACGCGCCCGACTGCCAGATGATGATGGCGCACCGCGACCTGCGCGTGATCCCGTTCACGCGCCACGTTCCCATTCTGCAGGTGCCCGACGGGCTCACGCCGGAGCGGCTCGAAACGTGCATCCGCGTGACCGACGACGCGCTGCGCCGGGATTTCAAGATCGCGCGCCCGCGCATCGAGGTGGCGGGATTGAACCCGCACGCCGGCGAGGACGGCGTCATCGGCGACGAGGACCGGGACATCATCGCGCCGGTGGTGGCGAAGCTGCGCCGGGCGAAGATCGAGGTGAGCGGTCCCTACCCGGCCGACGCGATGTTCCAGACCGCCCCCCTGGCGGTGCGGGCGCCCGACCGAACCACGGGCCGCGCGCGACCCCGGACCCGAAAACAGGGCTATCCCGACGCCTACATTTCGATGTATCACGATCAGGGCCTGGTACCGTACAAGATGCTCGCGCAGAAGCGCGGCGTGAACGTGACGATCGGCCTGCCCACGCCGCGCACGTCGGTCGATCACGGCACCGCGTACGATATCGCGGGCAAGGGCATCGCCGAGGACGCGTCGCTGCTCGAGGCGTACCGCCTCGCCGAATACCTGGCGGACCGTCGGGCCACACGATAATGGACGAAACACCGCGCATCGAACCGGAGAAGGACGAACGCACCGTCATCGGTGTGTATCACCTCACGCGCTCGTACGGCGACCGCCAGGCGCTCGACGACGTGAGCTTCAGCATCGCCAACGGCGAGTTCGTGTTCATGGTGGGGCCGAGCGGCGCGGGCAAGAGCACGCTGCTGCGCATGATCTACATGGACGAATTCCCCACCAGCGGACAGGTGGTGGTGGGCTCGTTCGTGTCGACGCGGATGAAGCAACGCGACATTCCGTTTCTGCGCCGCCGCGTGGGCATCGTCTTCCAGGACTACAAGCTGCTCGACGACCGCACCGTGTTCGACAACATCGCGCTCGGCATGCGCATCACGGGGGCGTCGCCATACTCGATCAAGCGTCGCGTCACCACGCTCCTCAACGAAGTCGGCCTGTACCACAAGCGCATGCAGCACCCACAGGCGCTCTCGGGAGGCGAGCAGCAGCGTGTCGCCATCGCGCGCGCGCTGGTAAACCACCCCTCGATCCTGCTCGCCGACGAGCCCACCGGCAACCTGGACCCCGATTCGGCCGAGGACATCCTGCGCCTGTTGTTCCGCATCAACAGCGCGGGCACCGCGGTGTTGATGGCGACCCACGACCACACCTTCGTGAGGAACTTCGGCCAGCGTATTCTCCACCTGCGCGACGGCAAGGTGCTCGAGGACCAGCGCACGGGACTGGTCGGCAACCTGAGCGACCGCCTCGACGCGGTGCGCCTGGATCGCGATCGCCAGCGCCGCGTCGAGCAGCAGATCCGGCGCCAGCGCACCGACGCGCTCTCGGCGCGAAAGCCGGAGTAAGCCGCCATGCTGCGCCGCTGGTACTACATCGTCGACGAAGCGCTGCTCACGGTGAAGCGCCACAAGGGTCTCACGTCGATCTCGATCGTGATCATGAGCCTTTCGCTCCTGATGCTCGCCGTCTTCCTGCTCGCCACCGACAATGCGCTGCGGCTCGTCGGCCAGGCGCAGAGCGAGATGAAGCTGTACGTCTACCTCGACGACGGCGCGTCGGCAAACGCGACGGACGCGCTCTACCGGAACATCCTCGCGCTGCCGGACGTCTCCGAGGTGGAGTTCGTCTCCAAGGACGACGCTCTGCGGGACTTCCGCGAGCAGCTCGGCGACGACGGCGACCTGCTGGGCACGCTGCGCGCGAATCCGCTTCCCAACTCGCTGTGGGTGACGCCGAAGGACGAAGCCAGGACGCGCGACGCGATGGTGGCGCTGGCCGGCCGCATCGAGCCGATGCCGGGTGTCGAGGAAGTCCGCTACGGGCGCGAGTTCCTCGATCGCTTCGCGGGCGTGCTGAAGGCGCTGTACTTCGTGAATGCGGTGGTGGGATTCATCGTGATCCTCTCCGCGCTCTTCATCATCTCCAATGCGGTGCGCCTCACCGTGATCAGCCGGCGCAAGACGGTCGAGATCCTGAAACTGGTCGGCGCGACCAACGGCTATATCGTGGCGCCGTTCATCATCGAGGGCGCGTTCCAGGCCGGTGTGGCCGCCGTGCTCTCGCTCGGCCTCCTCTACGGCGTGTCGGTGCTCTCGCGGCAAGCCATCCCCGACGTCACCTTCTTCTCGGCGCAGAAATCCGTCGTCTACCTCGTCACCTGCGTGGTGATCGGATCCATCGGCAGCTTCCTCGCGCTGCGCCGGATCCTCAAGATGCGCTGATGCGGCGACGGCCGGGCAGAAGCGTCGTGTTTGCCGCCGCGTTGTTCGCGCTGACGGCCGGGCTCGCGTGGGCGCAGGGCGACGACGTGAGCGACAAGCAGCAGGAGCTCGACCGCATCAAGAAAGAGATCCAGGCCCACCGCGAACAGTCGAAGCAGCTCGGCTCGCGCGAGCAGCAGGAGCTCAAGAAGCTCCAGAGCCTCGACAAGGAGCTCGACCTCAGCAAGAAATACATCCGGACGCTCGGCGAGCAGGAAAACACGATGGACCGCCGCATCGGCGACCTCAAGGTGGCGATCGGCGGACGCGAAGTCGTTCTCACGCAGCAGGAGCAGGCGCTCGCGCGGCGCATCCGCGAGATGTACAAGCAGGATCCCCGCTACAGCTGGGAGATCCTGCTCGGCTCGCGCAGCATGGACGACGCGGTGCGGCGCTACCAGTTCATGCAGCTGATCGCCCAACAGGATGCGCGCATGGTGGGCGAATACCGCGAGAGCAAACACCAGCTCGAGGTGGAGTCATCTCGGCTCGCCCAGGCCATGCAGGAGATCGCCGAGGTGCGCGAGGACCGCGAGCAGGAAGCCGCCACGATCGAGAAGAACAAGAAGCAGCGCCAGACCATGCTCACCCAGATCCGCAGCGAGAAGACCAAACACACGCGCGCGATCACCGAGCTCGAGAAGGCGCAGGCCGAGCTGCAGGACCTCCTCGACGCGCTGCAGCGGCGCGGCACCGCGGAGAAGAACCTCCCGCCCAGCGGCGAGTTCGCGGCGATGAAGGGGCGCTTGATCTGGCCCGTGAGCGGCAAGGTGATCCGCGGCTTCGGCAAGCACACGCATCCCAAGTACGGCACGGTGACGATGAACAACGGCCTCGACATCTCGGCCAGGGCGGGTGCGCCGATCGTCGCCGTGGCGGCGGGGTTCGTGGAGTTCGTCGACTGGCTCGACGCGTTCGGGAAGTGCGTGATACTGAATCACGGCGGCGGCTACTACACCCTCTACGCGCACGTCGCCGATACCAACGTGTCGCAGGGACAGAAGGTCGCGCGCGGCCAGGCCATCGCCGAGGTGGGCGACACCGGCTCGCTCGATGGCTACATCTGCCACTTCGAGATCCGCAAGGCGCGGCAGGCGCTCGACCCCGCCCAGTGGCTCACCCGGAAGCCGAGCTCGTAGAACGCGCCCTCGAAATTTCCCGCGGACCGGGGTATACTTCCCGGTGAACGGCGCTCCCGTTCATCCGCAGTTACCTCAGCTCCTGGCCGGCCCGCCCCTTCCACCGGCGATGGAGGTGCCGATGTTCCGAAAACTGCTAACGGTTCAGGTCCTGCTTTGCCTTGTCGTCCTCGCCGGCAACGCACGCGCGCAGAGCGGCTACATCCAGATGACCAGTTCGGGCAACGCCGACTCGGTCTTCATCAACCTCACCATCAACGATCCCGGCGGCCAGCCCGGCCCCCTTCCGTGCACCAGGATCGGTGTCACGCGTGGATGGGGCGGCCCGATTGTCGGCTTCATTGACCGCGTGCCGGGCACGACGATCCAACGCCAGGTGGTGGACCACGGCCTCGAGCCGAACACGATCTACTGTTACCGCGTGGTGTTGTGGAGCACGTTCTTCAACACGTACTGCAACTTCGACGTGAACAGCATCTGCAGCGTCTTCGACTGCTTCTACGATACGCAGACCTGCATCAATACCGGCCCCGGCCCCGCGTTCATGGGACACGGGTTCCTGAGCACGCAGAATGCCGACGGCAACGAGGCCAGGGCGATCCTGTATCCCTGCAGCGGCGACATCAACAGCCCCATCACCAGCTTCGTCACCCTCGCGCAGGATGCGGCGCAGTACGTCGACAGCGGTATCGCGGTCGACGTGTACGGCGAGCCATGGTGCTGCTGGGCGCAGGGCATGTGGCTGTACTCGGCGACCACCGCCACGCCGCATTCGTGTGTGGTGAAGACCGAGCAGAAGACGTGGGGCGCGGTGAAGGCCCTGTACCGGGAGTGACGCTGACCGGAGGTTCCCATGAGTCATAGACTGCTAATCGCTTTGTTGTCCCTGTGCCTGGTCGGCGTTGCCGGCAAGGCCGCCGCGCTCGGCTCTGTTTACATGACCAGCTCGGGCAACGCCGTCGCAGGCGTGACCATTGATCTGACCATCAACGACCCGTCGGGTGGGACGTGCCAGTGGCTCGGCGTGGTGAGAGGATCGTTCGACGATGTCTACGGGAGCCAGAACGTCATCGCCGTGATTGCCCGCCACCCGGGCACGACGTTCAACGCCCAGATCCTCGATACCAACGTGGAGCCGAACACGGTGTACTGCTACCGGATGGTGCTTCTCCCGCTCGGGATACCCGTGGTGCTTCCCGGCTGCGACGACTTCTGCCAGCTCTACGATTGCTTCTGCGATGTCCAGACGTGCATCAACACCGGCTCCAACCCGGTGCTGCTCGGCCACGGCTACCTGAGCACGCAGAACGCGGGTGGCGACACGGCGGCGTATCTCTACCCGTGCGACGGCGGTCAGTATCCCATCCTCGGGTTCGCCACCGTCTCGGGGACCGCATTGCAGTACGCCGACACCGGCACGCCCGTGTTCGTCTACGGGCAGCCGTATTGCTGCTACGCGCAGTGCATCTGGGGTTGGACGGCGACGGCGGCTGCGCCGACCACGTGCGTCATCGCGACGAAACAGATGACCTGGGGCGCGGTGAAATCGCTCTACCGCGAATAGGGTGACATATGCCCCCGCGCGGCGGCATGCGCTATACTGCGCCCATGCCGCCGCGCACTTCCGACGAACCCCGTCCGCTTCCGGCCATCGACCTGGAGCAGCCCCAGGCCTCGGCCTACCTTGGCTCGCTCAAGCGCGGCGCCATTCCGCCGCTCCTCTTCGACGGCCCTGACGGAACCGGCAAGGAATTCGCGGCCATCGAGTTCGCGCGCTCACTCCTGTGCGAGAAGGAAACAATCTGCGCGCTCGACGGGCCGAAGTGCGCGTCGTGCCTGCGCGCCTCTATCCTCGAGC
>DASVAK010000259.1:0-4458 GCA_036376395.1 Candidatus Krumholzibacteriia bacterium | reverse complement strand
CGTGCACGCTCGGAAACGCGCGAATAAGTCCCTGAGTGTAGGGGTGGCGCGGCGCCTCGCGCAGCGCCTTCGCGGGCGCGATCTCGACCAGGCGCGCTGCGTAGAACACGGCCACGCGATCCGAGAACTGCAACATGCGCGCGAGGTCGTGGGTGATGAACATCACCGCGAAGCCGATCCTGCGCTGCAGCACGCGGATCTGCTCCAAGATCTCGCGCTCCACGATGACATCCAGCGCGGTGGTGGGCTCGTCCAGGATCACGACCGACGGCTCCAGCGCCAGCGCGAGCGCGATGCCCACCCGCTGCCGCATCCCTCCCGAGAGCTGGTGCGCGTACGCATCCACGCGCGCGCCGGGAATTCCCACCATCTCCAGCAGCTCGCGGGCGCGCGCCCGCGCCGCGGAGGCGCTGATATCCCGGTGCGCCGCCAGCGTGTCTTCGATCTGCTCGCCCACCGTGATCACGGGGTTGAGCGCATCCATTGCGCTCTGGAACACCATCGAGATCCGGTTCCAGCGCATCGCACGCAGGTCGTTCTCGCCCATTGTCAACACGTCGCGGCCCTCGAACATCACCGCACCACCGCTGATCACCGCGGGCGGAGGCAGGATGCGCATCAGCGCCTGCGCCATGGTCGACTTGCCGCTCCCCGATTCGCCCGCCACGCCGAGAATCTCGCCGCGCCGGAGGTCGAAGGAGACGCGGTCGGCCGCGCGCACGGGTCCCTGCTCCGTGATGTAGTCCACGCACAGGTCACGCACCGACATCACCACGTCACTCACGGCGCATCACCACCGGCGTGGACGAGGACGGCTCGCCGCCCTCCTTCTCCAGGTAGCCGCGCCATGCGCGTTCGAGCTGCAGGCGCGGGTTGGTGATCTCGTCGAAGCCGGAATTGAGCAGCACCAGGCCGAAGCCCACCAGTGCCACGCACAACCCGGTCGGTGTGAACGTCCACCACGCGCCGGTCAGCAGCGCCGAATCGTTCTGCGCCCAGTACAGGTTGGTGCCCCACGTCACCGCGGAGACATCGCCCAGCCCGAGGAACTCGAGCCCCACCTGGGCGCCGATGGCATACACGGTGGCGCCGATCACCTGTGCCACCAGCAGCGACGTCATGGTGGGCAGGATCTCGCGCGTCACGATGCGCGCGCTCGACTCGCCGGCCACCACCGCGGCGGCGACGAAGTCGCGCTTGCGCTGCGAGAGCGTCTGCGCGCGCAGCACGCGCGCATTCCACGCCCAGCCCGTGACGACGAGCACGAGGCCGAGCGTCAGCGGACCGGACGGAAGATAGGCCGCGATCACGATCGCGAGTGGGAGACCCGGGATCACCAGGAACACGTTGAACAGGAGCGACAACAATCCGTCGATGCGCCCGCCGAAATAGCCCGCGGTGACACCCACCATCGCGCCCACAAGCACCACCACCAGCCCGACCGCGAAGCCGATGGCGAGCGACGTGCGCGTGCCCACCACGAGCTGCGCGAGCACGTCCTGCCCCTGCCCGGTGGTGCCCAGCCAGTGCGCGGCGGACGGCGGCTGCAGCGGAATCCCCACCGGCGCCGTGGAATCGCCCACGAACAGCGGGCCGATCAGCGCCAGCAGAACGAAGAACGCGATGATGATCGCACCCGCGCTCGCCTTGCGGTCGCGCCGGATGGCGTGGATCCACGCGCCCGTGCCGGAATGAGAATCGAACGCGGGCCGCTTCATGACGACGCATCCCGGATGCGCGGATCCAGCCAGAGGTACACGATGTCGACCAGCCAGTTGGCCGCCAGCACGGCCAGCGTGATCACGAGGAAGATGCCCTGCATGAGCGGATAGTCCTGGCTCCGCACCGCCTGCACGAGCAGGTAGCCCTGGCCCGGGTACGAGAACACGATCTCGGTGAGCAGCGATCCGCCCAGCACGAAGCCCAGCGCCATGCCGAAGCCCGTCACGTTGGGGAGGAGCGCGTTGCGCGCGGCGTAGCGCAGCATCACGCGCCGCGGGTGGATGCCGCGCGCGCGCGCCAGGTGCACGTAGTCCGATCCGAGCACGGCGATCATGGTGTTGCGCATCGAGAGCAGCCAGCCGCCCAGCGTCGCCAGCACCACGGTGGTGACGGGCAGGATGGCGTGGCGCGCGACGTCGGCAATGAAGGTGCCGTTCCACGCCGGCGACAGGTCGTCACCGTAGGCATGCCCGAGCGGAAACCAGCCCAGCGTGAAGCCCAGCACGTAGAGGAACACCATCGCGAGCCAGAAATACGGGAACGCGCCCAGGAACGCGAGCGTCGAGGGGAGCCACGTGTCGATCCATCCGCGCCGCCGCCACGCCGACACGACACCGAGCAGCGTACCGAGCACGAAGCTGATGACCACCGAGGTGCCGGCGAGAAAGATGGTCCACACGAAGCCGGTGGCGATCACCTGCGTGACGGGCGCGGGGAAATACGCCACCGACATGCCGAAGTCGCCGTGCAGCACGCTTCCCAGGTAGGTGAAATACTGCCGCCACAACGGCTCGCCGGTGAGGCCGAAGGCCTCGCGTAGCGCCTGCATCGCCTCGGGCGACACGCGTCCGCGCAGGCGCGCGAAGATGGCGGTGGCCGGGTCGCCCGGCATCAGCCTCGGCAGGAAGAAGTTGAGCGTCAGCGCCACCCACGCGGCGACGAGGTAGAAGCCGAGACGGCGGAGGAGGTATCGCATCTCACTTCACCGCCGTGTCCGGTTCGATGGTGGTGAGCACGATCAGGCACTCGCCGCGGTCGAACTTGTTGGGCGACGGATCGCAGTACGGGTTCTCGCGCGACGGAAACCCGGAGAAGCGCGCGGTGTTGTACTCCGCCCAGGATGGATTCGGGTACAGCGGAACGGCCGGGAACTCGTCGACGAAGGTCTGCTGCAGCGCGTCGCTCAATTGCTTCATCGCGGTCGGGTCGGGCTCGCGCTCGAAGGCCGCCAGCACCGAGTCGGCGCGCGCGCTCCCGTAGCGGTGCCAGTTCCCCATCGACGCGGTGCCCGCGGGCGCCACTGTCGCCGACGACATCAGCCAGCGGTAGAAGAGATACGGCGTCGGCCCTTCGAACGACCAGCCCAGGCACAGGTCGAAGTCGCCCTCCTGCACGCGCTGGAACCACGCCGCGAAGTCGTAGGTGCGCACCGACGCGTCGATGCCGGCCTCGCGCAGGTTGCGCGCGATCACCTGCGACGCGCGCACCCAGTCCGACCAGCCCGACACAGTGACGATGTCGTACTTCAACGCGCGCCCATCAGGCCGGCGACGGATGCCGTCGGCACCGCGCGCCAGCCCGGCCTCGTCGAGGAGCGCGTTGGCGCGCGCGAGGTCGTGGTGCATCCACGGCGCGCTCTCTCCGATGGCCTGGTTGTGCCACGCCGAGTACGCGTCGCTCAAGCCCGTCGCGTCGGCGGGACGCGAGTAACGGTACAGCGCCACATCGACGAGCAGGTCGCGGTCGATGGCCATGCTGAGCGCCTTGCGCACGCGGAGGTCGCCGAAGGGCGCGCGCTGCGTGTTGGCGTAGAGGAAGATGCTGCTCCCGGTGAGCGGGAACCAGTAGTGGTGCCCTTCTTTGCGCGCGACGAACACGCGATCCACCGCGGGAATGAAATTCCCCGCCCAGTCGAGCTCATCGAATACCAGCGCCATGTTGGCGCGGTCGTTGGACGGGTACGCGAGGCAGCGGATGGCTTCGAAGCGCGGACGCCCCTCCTGCCAGTAGTACGGGTTGCGCCCCAGCTCGTAGACCTGGTTGCGGAACACGCGCACCTCGGTGAAGGGGCCGGTCGCGACCGGGGTTTCATTCGCGTACGTGACCGGATCGGCGACGTCCTTCCACGCGTGCTCGGGCACGATCTGCTGTGCCGCCACCTCGTCGAAGCCGGGGATGAACACGCGCTTGAACTCGAACTCGACGGTGCGATCGCCGGTGGCGCGCACGCCGGAGAGGAATCCCCAGCACCCGCGGCGGTCGAGCGCGGGAAATTTCTTCATGAGCTGGAAGGTGAAGGCGACGTCGCGCGCGGTGAACGGCGTCCCGTCCGACCAGCGCACGCCCTCGCGCGTGGTGACACGCAGCACGCGGTTGCCGGAGAGCCACTCGTGGTCGACGCCGAGCCACGGCACGTACTCGGCGCGGATGCTGTTGAAGACGAAGAGCGGCTCATAGACACCGGCCAGCGATGGCCAGCGCGCGGCGGTGGCGGTCGTGAGGGGATTGAAGTTGCGGATCCAGGAGGCCTGCTGCTCCTGCGAGACGACGAGCACGCCGCCCGGAGTGGCGGCCTGCTTGCGCGTGCACGCGCTGGCGGCGAGCAGCACGATCGCCGCGATCACCGGCAGGTGAGGCGCAATGGTCCGCACGCGCCGGCGCATGTCACGATCCCGCGCGATACACTCTCACGTAGTCGACCAGCATGGTCTGCGGAAACGTGGTCGACCCGTCGGG
>DASVAK010000249.1:0-8901 GCA_036376395.1 Candidatus Krumholzibacteriia bacterium | reverse complement strand
CCATCGTGGCCCCGGGTGTCTTGCTGCTGATTCACATGGGCCGGGGTCTCGGGATGGGTGATGTGAAACTCGCGATGGCCCTGGGCGCGTTTCTCGGACCCAGGCTGGCCGCCGTTTCGATGTTGTGCGGCGCGGTTTTCGGCGGGCTGATTGCACTCGCCCTCCTGATGCGCCGCGGCCAGTTGCTGTCGGAATTTTTTTCCCTGTGCCTGATCGGCATTCCGTTTGTGAAGGCCCGCCGGCACACGGAGTCGCCAGAGAGATCACCGGGCGCACCCGCGACGATGACGATGCCCTACGGGCCGGCCATCGGAATCGGGGCGCTCGTTACCGTGGCGGTTTACGCACTGCTATGAAACCCATCGTCTTCATACGAAACAATCGCGGCAATGCGGTCGTCGAGTTTGCGTTCGTGCTGCCGCTGCTGCTCCTGCTGTGCTTCGGCATCACGGAGTTCGGGCGCGCCTGGATGACCAAGAGCGTCCTGACCTCGGCCGCGCGCGAGGGTGCGCGGCTCGCCGCCGTCACTGCGCCCGACGTGGCCGCCGTCACGGCGCGCGTGCAGGCCGTGTGCGATGCGGCGAATGTAACGCCGTCCGCGATCACCGTGACTCCGCCCGATCCGGCGGACCCCGATCGCAAGGTGACAGTCCGGGTGGAAACCAATTTCGTGGTGTTGTCGGCGAAGATGCTCGAGAGCTTCAAGGGAAGCGTGCCGATGAGCTCCGAGACGACAATGCGTCACGAAGGTCTTTGATCGAGCCCAAATCGAGCCCAAAAAGGTAGGGAACCAATGGACAAGAAAGGCATCGCATTTCTTCTGGTGGCGCTGGTCATGGCCAGCCTGGCAGCCGCGGGTGTGTACCTCTACCTGAAGGGGACCCCGGTGGTGACACAGGCGCCGGAGACCACGCCCGTCGTGGTGGCCAGCAAGGACCTCACATTCGGCACGACGCTCAAGGAGGAACACCTCCGCGTCGTCGACTTCCCGAAGGCAGCCGTCCCGGCAGGAAGCTTCGGCTCGGTTGACAGCGTGCTCAGCCAGACCACCAAGGTGTTCGTGGTCGACGGCGAGCCGATCCTGGCCTCGAAGCTCTCGTCCATCGGCGGCGGTCTCTCGGTGCGCATTCCGCCCGACATGCGCGGCATGAGCCTCAAGGTCAACGAAGTGACCGGCGTCAGCGGTTTCGTGCTCCCCGGCGACCGCATCGACGTGCTGGTCACGATCGACAACGCCGCCGGCACCGCCAATGCCGTCACCAAGACGATTCTCCAGGACCTCGAAGTGCTCGCATCGGGTGTCAAGACGGAGACCAAGAACAACCAGAACGTGACGGTGCAGACCGTCACCGTGCTCGTCGATCCGGACGGCGCCGAGAAGATGGCGCTCGCCGTCGACCAGGGCACCGTGCACCTCGCGCTGCGCAACCCCGTGGACCGCAACATCACCCCGGGCAGCACCGTCGACACGCGCTCGGTCCTGGGCCTCAACCGCACGGAAAAGAAAGCCGCGCCGGTGCGCACGACCGTGACCATGAAGCAGCCCGTGCCGGTACCGCAGCCCGCGCCGGCGCAGCCCAGCACGTTCACCGTGATCCGCGACGGCAAGATCTCCAAGCAGGAGTCGCCGACGGAGAAGAAGCCGAACCCGGACTCGAATTAGAGGACTCGAAACCACTCAATCCGCTTATCGAAATGGAGTACACACAGATGTCTCGTCCTACCCCGAATATCCGAACGATCGCGCTGCTCGCGCTGGGATGGATCGTCATGTCCGTACCCGCGCTGGCCGCCGTCCCCCAGATCAATGTCATCGTCGGACAGTCGGTCACGTACAAACACACCGCGGAGGTCAAGACGGTATCGATCTCCGATTCGGACGTCGCCGACGTCGTGGTGGCCGGACCGAAGGAAGTGCTCCTCAACGGCAAGAAGATCGGTCTCACCACGCTGGTGATCTGGGACGAGAACAACGTCTCCCACATGTTCAACGTGACGGTTCGCGGCGCGTTCAGCGACCAGAAGATCGAGTTGCGCGTCAAGCTCGCCGAGGTCAACCGTACCAAGGCCATGGAGCTGGGCGTCGACATGCTCGGCAAGCACGATGAATTCACCGGTGCGACCTATCCCGGCGGCGGCATCGCGCCTCCGGGGATCCCGCTCCCGATCTTCAACAACTACTTCGTCGAGGGCGTCACCAGCGCGTTCCGCTGGGTCGACGGCACCGACGAGATCCAGGTCATGATCCACGCGCTCGAGTCCAACGGCGTGCTCAAGGTCCTCGCCGAGCCCAATGTGATCGCGGCCAGCGGCCAGGAAGCGACCTTCCTGTCCGGCGGCGAGCTCCCGGTGCCCATTGCGAGCGCGGGAACGTCGGGCGGAACCACCGTCACGATCGAGTGGAAGGAGTTCGGCGTCAAGGTGCGCTTCGTTCCGACCATCGTCGACACCGGCGTCATCAACCTGGTCGTCGCTCCCGAAGTGAGCAGCCTCGACTACGGCAACGCGATCCAGATTTCGGGCTTCAACATTCCCGCGATCCGCTCGCGCAAGGCCGAGACGACGGTCGAGCTCTCGGACAAGGAGACGCTCGTCATCGGCGGCCTGATCATGGAAGAGGAGCAGGAAGTGCGCGTGCGCCTTCCCATCCTCGGCCACATCCCCATCCTGGGGTACCTGTTCAGCGACACGCGCAAGCAGAAGACCACGAACGAGCTCATGATCGTTGTCTCGCCGCACCTGGTCCGTTCGCTGCCGGCCGGCGCGCAGGTGAAACTCCCGACCGACGAGGTCGAGAAGAACTAGGACGCGGCGGAAGCAAGAGGATTCAACCATGAAACGCATCGCGCGCATACTCGGCAACAACAGGGGCAGCGTCCTCATCATGACGGCCGTTGCCATCATGGGCCTCCTCGCCTTCGCGGTCCTTGCCATCGACGGCTCGATGTTGATGACCACGAAGAACCAGCTGCAGACTGCGGCAGACGCCGCCGCGCTGGCGGGAGCGTCGGGCCTCGTCAACGGCTCGCAGGACGAGGCCATCGCCCGGGCCATCGCGTACGCGTCGTTCAACCAGGCGACGCAGGATGTCCAGAAGCCGGTGATCATCACGGCGGCCGACATCAGCTTTCCGGAGTCGGACGTCATCCGGGTGACGACGCACCGCACGGTCGCGACGGACGATCCGCTGCGCACGTTCTTCATGCGCGTCCTGGACATCGGCAGCAACAACCTGAGCGACGTCACCGCGGTGGCGGCGGCCAAGGCGTACGACGTGTGTTCGTCCTCGTGCATCAAGCCGTGGGCGATCCCGGACCGGTTCAACGACGCCAATGAGAACGGCGCCGCCGATCCCGGCGAATACGATCCCGTGACGACCGGCTACAGCGTGCCCGGCGACGTGGGCGTCTCGGTGGTGCTCAAGGTGGGAACGCCGCAGGATGCGATGGCGCCCGGCCAGTTCTATCCCATCGATCTCCCGCCGCTCGACTGTGGTTGCGGCGTTGACCCGGAGACGGGCGGCGACCAGTACCGCTGGAACATCGCCAACTGCAACCGCTTCACCGTGGGGCCGGGCGACCGCCTCCAGCTCGAGCCGGGGAACAAGGTCGGTCCCACGCGGCAGGGCATGCAGGAACTCATCGACGCCGATCCGGGCGCGTACTGGAGCTCCGGCGACCAGACCGTGAAGGGCTCGAACTTCGGCCTGAGCCCGCGCATCGCGCTGGTGCCGTTCTTCGACCCCACGAGTCCGCCGGAATCCGGGCGCAACTGGGTGCGCGTCGTCAAGGTCGGCGCGTTCTTCCTGGAGAGCGTGGGACCGGGCAGCCAGGTCCAGGGCCGGTTCATGAAGGTGACCGTGCAGGGCCCGCCCTGCGCGGGCGGAAACGGGAACTCGTTCCTCACAGGCATCACACTCGTCGAATAGGACAGGAGACACTCAATGGGCCCGAACAAGAACGGAAGCCTTCGACTCGTGGTCATCGACAGCGACGCCGCCACCCGCGCGCGCGTGAAACGCTGGGTGGGCGCGAAGAACATGCGTGTCGTCGGCGAGGCCGACGAGAGCAAGGCGGGGCTTCGCCTGGCGCGCGGGCTGCAGCCCGACGTCGTGCTGATGGAGATCCCCACCGGCGCCACGTCCATCATGGATCTCGTCCGCCAGATCAAGTCGGAGTTCCCGGACACGGGCATCATCCTGAGCGCGAGCAATGCGTCACCCGACCTGATCCTCAGCAGCATTCGCGCCGGCGCGCAGGAGTTCGTGGCGCGCCCGGTCGACGAGTCCGAGCTCGAGAAGGCGCTCGACCACATCAAGCGCCTGTCCAACGGACACAGCAGCTCGGCGCGCCGTCGCGGCCGCGTGATTTCGGTGTGCACCCCGAAGGGCGGCACCGGCGCGACCTCGTTCACCGCGAACCTGGGGATCGCGCTCAACGAACGCACGCATTCGAAGATCGCCCTCGTCGACATGAGCTTCACCTTCGGCGACCTCGGCGTCATGTTCGACTCGGCGCCCAAGTACAGCCTGACCGACGCGCTGGCCGACGACGCCATCGACGAATCCAAGCTTCGCTCCATCATGGTCTCGCACGAGTCGGGGCTGCACATCCTGAACGTCGCCGCGAGCCCCGAGGTGGGCGAGGAGATCACGCGTCAGCATGTCGTCGAAGTGATGGGACTGCTGGTCTCGATGTTCGACTTCGTCATCGTCGACATCGGACGCCAGCTCGACGACCGCACCGTCGAGGTGCTCGAGCTCTCCGATCAGATCATGCTGATCTGCGAGCTCGACATTCCGACCGTCCGCAATTCCGTCTGCTTCACCTCGTTGATGGAGCGGCTCAAGATCGACCGCGACAAGACGCACCTCATCATCAACCGCTACCACAAGAAGAGCCGGCTGTCGTTCGACGACGTCGAGACGCTGGTGGGGCGCAAGGTGTTCTGGTCGATCCCGAACGATTTCGTGCCGATGAGCGTCGGCATCGACCGCGGCGTGCCCGCCGTGCAGGACGCCCCCAAGTCCAAAGTGGCGAAGAGTTACCTCGACCTGGCCGACCGGATCCATGAGCTGCGCTCGGCGCCCCCGGCGCCGGTCGAAGCGGTGGGTTAATCGCGCGAGAGGAGAACGACCGTGGGACTTCGTGATCGATTCAAAGAAACCGTCCGACCGGCCGAGCCGGAGACGGAACAGCCCCGGCACCGCGCAAACGGCAACGGCGATGGAGGCAGTACCGCCACCGCGACCGCGAAGGCGCTTGCCGACCGTTCGTCCGGACTCAAGGCCCGCATCCACCGCCGCATGGTGGAACGCATCAACCTGGCCAGCCTCGAGACCATCGAGCCCGAACGCCTGCGCAGCCAGATCCGCCAGATCATCTCGACGCTGGTCGCCGAGGAGAACATCCCGCTTGCGGACGCCCAGCGCGCCACGCTCGAGCAGGAGATCCTGAACGAGACCTTCGGCCTCGGGCCCATCGAGCCCTACCTGCACGACCCGGACGTGGCCGACATCCTGGTCAACACGCACCGGCAGGTCTACATCGAACGCTTCGGCCGGCTCGAGCTGACGCCGACCAAGTTCGACAACGACGAGCACGTGATGCGCATCATCGATCGCATCGTGTCGCGCATCGGACGCCGCGTCGACGAGTCGTCGCCGATGGTGGACGCGCGCCTCCAGGACGGCTCGCGCGTGAACGCCATCATTCCGCCGCTTTCCATCGACGGGCCCGTGCTCTCGATCCGCCGCTTCGGCGTGCGCACGCTCAACATGAGCGACCTGCTCGAGGGCGGCGCGGTGAGCCCGGGTATGGCCGAGGTGCTGCAGGGCATCGTCAAGGGCCGTCTCAACTCGATCATCAGCGGCGGCACCGGCTCCGGAAAGACGACGCTGCTCAACGCGATGTCGCAGTACATCCCGGCCGAGGAGCGCGTGGTGACCATCGAGGACGCCGCCGAGCTGCAGCTGCTGCAGCCGCACGTGGTGCGCCTCGAGACCCGCCCGCCCAACATCGAGGGCCGCGGCGAGGTCACCCAGCGCGACCTGGTCAAGAACGCGCTGCGCATGCGACCGGACCGTATCGTGGTGGGCGAGGTGCGCGGCATGGAAGTGATGGACATGCTCCAGGCCATGAACACCGGTCACGACGGTTCGCTGACCACCATTCACGCCAACAGCCAGCGCGACGCGCTCCACCGCCTCGAGACGCTCATGCTGATGAGCGGCGTCAACCTGCCCAACCGCGTCATGCGCGAGCAGATCAGCGCCGCGCTCGACGTGATCATCCAGGTCTCGCGCTTCGCGGACGGCACGCGCCGCGTGGTCGCGGTGAGCGAGATCGTCGGCATGGAGCAGGATGTGGTCGCCATGCAGGACATCTTCGTGTTCCGCAAGACCGGCCTCTCCGACGAGGGCAAGGTGCTGGGTCACTTCGAGGCGACGGGCATCCGGCCCAAGTTCGCCGACCAGCTGAAGGTCTCCGGCGTCAACGTGTCACCGGCGGTCTTCCGTGAGGGACAGGTGCTCTAGCATGAACACCAATCTGCCCGCGTACGATCTCCATGCGGTGCTGCCCGCGATCTTCGCCTTCGTGGCCGTGGTCGCGTGCGCGGCGGGCGTCATCATGGTGCTGCGTGACCGCGCCAACCGGCAGATCCGCGATCGTCTCCACGACGTCGTCAGCGACCGCAACGAGGAAGGGCTCGATTCGCTCATTCTGCGCGACATCGAGCTCTCCCGGATCGGCTTCGTGAATCGCGCGCTCAAGGGCCAGTCCTGGGCGCGGCGGCTGGACCTCCTGCTCGTGCAGGCCGACATCAAGATGCGCGTCGGCGCGTTCCTGATCCTGATGCTCGTGATCGGCGGTGCCGTGGCGCTGCTGCTCGACGCGGTGCTCGGCCGGCCGTACGTCTCGGTATGCATCGGCGTTCTGGCCGGGACGATTCCGTATCACGTCGCCAAACACCGCAAGCGCCAGCGCACCCTCAAGTTCGAGGAGCAGTTCCCGGACTCGCTCGACATGCTGACCAGCGCGCTGCGCGCGGGACTCGCGCTCACCGGCGCGGTCCAGGTGGTTGCCGAGGAGGCGCCCGACCCGGTCGGAAAGGAATTTCGCGTGCTGTTCGAGGAGAACCGCCTCGGCGTCGACATGAAGGTCGCGGTCAAGATGCTGGCCGAGCGCGTCGATTCGACCGAAGCGCGATTGTTCGCCACGGCGCTGATTCTCCAGCGCGAGACCGGCGGCAACCTGGCCGAGATCCTGGACGGCACCGCCGCGGTCATCCGCGACCGCTTCCGCATTCTGCGCGACGTGCGCACCATGACGGCGCAGGCGCGACTCTCCGGCGGCATCCTGATGCTCCTGCCCCTCGCCATGGCGGGCATCGTCTGGGTGCTCGCGCCCGAGTACCTGATCAGCATGTGGCAGGATCCGTTCGGCAAGTATCTCATCCCGACCGCCGTCGTGATGCAGATCACGGGATTCCTGATCATGCGGCGCATCGTCGACATCAAGGTCTAAGGTGAGATCATGACACTGCTACTCATCCCGATTCTCACGGCCCTCACGTTCCTGGCGCTGGCCGCCGCGGTGTATCACCTGCGGTTCCGCAATGCGACCGGCACGCGGCTGCGCCGCATGGTGAACGGCAACACGGCCGTGGCCACCGGTGACGCGGTCGCCGGAGACGGATTCGTCGACGAGTCGATCCCCGCGCTGCTCCGGCCGATCGCATTCCTGGGCTGGCTGCTTCCGGGCCAGGTGTACTCCGAAACGCTCAAGTGGGAGCTCGCGCAGGCGGGCTTCCGGCACCTGCAGGCGCGCGCCATCTTCGCCGGCATCCGCGTGTTCTCCACCGCGACCATCAGCATGGGCACGCTGTTCGCGGTCTGGCCGTACCGGCTCGATTCGCTCGAGCTGGCGGTGGCCGTGGGCACGGCCGCGTTCGCGGGTTATTTCGGCCCCGCGATCTACCTGCACGCACGCCAGTCGAAGCGGCAGGAGGACATCACGCTCAGCCTCCCGGACGCGCTCGACCTGCTGGTCATCTGCGTCGAGGCGGGCCAGGGCCTGAATGCCGCGCTCATCAAGGTAGGAAAGGAGATGGCGTTCACATCTCCCGCTCTCAGCGAGGACCTGATGATCGTCAACAACGAGATGCGCGCCGGTGTTTCGCGCACCCAGGCGCTGCGCAACCTGTCGCTGCGCACGGGCGTCGACGATGTGCGCTCGCTGGTCGCCGTCATGATCCAGAGCGACCGCTTCGGCACCAGCGTGGCGCAGGCGCTGCGCATCCACTCCGATTCGCTGCGCACGCGCCGCCGCCAGCGCGCCGAGGAAAAGGCGCGCAAGGCGCCCATCAAGCTCCTGTTTCCGTTGGTGTTCTGCATCTTTCCCGAGCTCCTGGTGGTCATCCTGGCGCCGGGCATGCTGCAGCTGTTCCGTGCTTTGTCGGACTCACAGTAGGTTCGTCGAAGGGCCGTATCCGACAGCGGCTCTATAGTAAGGAGGCGTCATGAACGTCAATATGATCCTGATCGCGCTTGCCGTGGTGTTTGGTGTCGCGTACTTCGCGAGACGGAATTCTCGCAAGCAGCGCGAGCTCAAGGCCCAGCAGCGCCGCAGCGCGTAGTCGTCGACCGGCGTCGAGAACGAGGTTTGGCCGTGAAGTCCCCCAGACGATGGCTTCGTGAAGAGCGCGGCAATGACCTGATCGAGTACGTCCTCCTGGCGGCGTTCATCTCGATCGTGAGTCTGCTGACCATCAAGACCATCGGCCCCCTCGTCGCCAACCTGTTCGACACCGTCATCCAGAAGATGGACGACGCGGGCAAACAGGGACCCGGCTCTCCGCCGGCGCCGAGCGACTGATACATCAGCGCGCGCACGCCCCGAC
>DASVAK010000251.1:0-10296 GCA_036376395.1 Candidatus Krumholzibacteriia bacterium | reverse complement strand
TCCGACTGCGCGTACCCGAGCGCGGCGGCGAAGCTGTGCGAGCGCTGCGGCTCGTCGATGCGCAGCACCGCGTCGACGCCGGCGCCGCCCGACGACATGCGCACGGTCGGGTAGCCGACATCGGTGAACACGCCGCTCGACACCAGGCGCAGGTACGCGTCCTCCAGCACCTGCGAGCGGTAGGGCGTGCCGGGCTCGATGCCGGAGATCTTCGCGACCAGCGCCGGTTTCGTTTTGCGCACGCCCTCCACCACCACGCTCGCGATGTCGCGCGGCGATCCCTCCACGATGTAGAACCCGATGTCCACAGCGGCGCTGTCGGGATCGACGGCCACGCTGTCCATCCACACCTGCGCGAACGGATACCCGTCCGCGTCGTAGCGCGAGAGCAACGACTCGATGCGCCGCGTGAGCCGTGACGGATCGAAGGGCGCGCCCGGGTCGAGGCCGAGCTCGCGCTGCACCACCGCGGGTGCGACGTGCGACGCGCCGGAGACGCGCACGCGCCGCACGCGCGCCGTCGGTCCTTCCTCGACCATCACGGTGAACGACGAGTCGGCCTCCATCTGCACCGACACCGCCGCGAACAGACGCCCGGAGCGGAAGTATTCGTCCTGGAGCGCGCGCACCGCGCGGTCGCCGGGGAACCCGTTCGCGCGCAGGATGCTCTCCGCGCGCTCGGCGCTCACCGCGCGCGCGCCCAGCACGCGAACCTCGGGCGGCGTCGCGGCGCCGGCGCGCATCGTGACAGCAAGCACGAGCGCGGCGGCGATGGTGATATGCACGGCAACGCGTCGCATCAGAAATAGGCCCGCGTCTCGAGACGGAAATCGTGCTCGGTGACGCGTTTGCCCGAAAACACCTCCTCGTTGCGCCCGGAATAGGTGGCGTAGATGGAAATGATCTTCGACACGCGGACATTGGGCGTGAGGCTCCAGCGGTGCGAGGTTCCCTCGCGCGCGAACACGATGGGGCGCACGATGGGATTACCCTCGTCGTCGCGCACCCGGGCGAGCTCGTAGGTGCCGAACACGTTGACCTGGTCGGCGACGCGCCACACCAGCCGCGGCTGGAACTTGAGCGAGCGCTGCCCCGCGCCGCTCGGCTCGTCCTGGAGCGTGGCCGCGCGCACGTCGAGGTCGAGGGTCGCGCCGGGGCGCAGCACGATGCCGGCGCCCACCAGCGCCGACCACGTTTCCACGTCGTAGGTGCTGCCGGTCCCCGCCGGCAGGCCCGCGCCCTCGCGGCGATTCACGTTGCGCGCGCCCTCCAGCGTGCCGGTCAGCCGCGCCGAGATCGAGCGCGAGAACCGCAGCGCGTGCTCGTTCGTGAACGTGTTCTCGCGCACGCCTTCGAAGCGGTTGTCCTCGCTGTCCTCGCGCAGGTAACGGTACGTGAGCGACACGTTGCGATGGCTCTGCAGCAATGACCAGTCCTGGCGCAGCGTGGTGGTGCCGAACACGGTGGTGCTGTCGCGCTGGAGCGCGGACGGCAGCATCGCGTAGATCTTCCACGCCGGCTCGTAGGTGGATTCCTCGCGCACGCCGAGGGTCTGGTCGAGCGAGACGTTGCGCAGGACCCACCCGCCGATCCCGCCCCGCGTCGACGGGTTGGTCTGCGGCTTCCAGATCAGGTGGAGGTTGAAACCGACGGTGTGGACCGGGATCGACAAGGTGGTGGGAAGGAACACGACGGTGTACGCGCCCTTGCCCTTGCCCACCGCCTCGCCCAGCTCGTTGTAATCGCCCTTGCCCTCCCCGACGAACACCACCGAGCGCTGGAGCGTCTGCGCGTCGTTCTGGCTCACCTCGTAGTCGGCGTCCGCACGCAATCCGATCGGGTCCCACCCGCTGCCGCCCTTGAGCCGCGCGAGGTCGGTGGTGCGGGCCGCGCCGGTGGCTTCGTCGGTCTCGCGGCGATGGATGATCTGCATCTCGCCGTGGGTGGCGCCGGCGCCGCGGTAGGCCAGTGTGCCGCTGTAGGTGCGGTCGTTGCGCGCGCGTTCGAACTCGTCGCTGAGCGCATCGATCGCGTCGGTGTCGCGGTTTTCCGCCTCGAGCCGCCACGTGAGCCGGGCCGCGTTGCGGCTCGAAAGGCGCGCGGCGACGAGGCGGTAGGCGCGCCCGCTGTCGGGCGCGGCGACGAATGCGTTGCGGTATTCCTCGGCTCCCAGCGTGACCGACGGTACCACCCGCCAGATTCCGAAGGCGGCATCCGCCGAGCCGAACCGGCGCGTCCGTTGATTCGCATCGGCATTCATGTTCGACTCGAGACCGCGGAGCGAAACCCCTCTGTCCGCAAGAGTTCCGGAAAGCAGCGTGGCCTCGTGCTTCCACCCGTCGTAGCCGTCGCGCTCGAGGCGCCCCAGCGTGTAGCGCGCGCTCCCCAGCTTCGCCCGGGCCACGTCCGCGCTCACCTCGGCGGTCTTCTCGTCGCCCACCAGCGGCACTCCTTCCAGGTTCCAGTCGCGGTAGAAGTAGCCGGGCCGCACGCGGTCGAAGCTGTGGAAGCGGTCTTCCAGGTAGCTGGCCGCGCCGGTCAGCCCCATGCGCCAGGCGCCGTCGCGGCGAAGGCCCACTCGCACCTGCCCCGCGTTGCCCTGGTTGTCGTCGTCGTCGATCGGCGAGAGCGTGTTGGCGTCGTGGTCGCTCAGGTTCCACTCCGCGTCGATGGTGAGCGCGCCGGTGGGGCGCTCGAGGCGCGCGGTGTAGAGGTTGGACGCTTCCGGAAGCGGCAGCAGGCGGCCGACGCGATAGCTCCCGCCCCCGGCGCCGGTGAACTCGAAGTACGGAATGCCGCGCGTCGAGAGACCGGCGCGACGATAGTCGCCCTGCCCCGTTCCCACCTCGACAAAACTCACCAGCAGGTCGCCCAGCAGCTCGTCGAATTGATAATGCTCGGGGACGCCGAGCAGGGTGTCGGCGGGAACGAGCACGTAGAGTCCCTGACCGGGCGTGGCCGGCGTGACACCTCCGGTGAGCGCGCGGCGCGGATCGTCCCCCGCCGCGGCGATGCTGTCGCGGTCGGCCTGCGAGAGCGTGAGGTTTTTGGGCGAGCCGTCGTCGTCCGCCTCGCGCGCGAAGAGAAAGCTCACGCCCACGCCGCCGCCCAGCTGGAGCTTCTCCGCCGCGCCGAGCACCGTGGCGCGGTCGTACTTCTCGGCCGTCACTTCGAAGTCCACCGCGATCTCGGTGTCGGTCGTGATCAGCCGTCGCGGTGTAAAGGTGATGTTGCCCGCGTCGTAGTCGATCACGTAGTCCTGGTTCTGGCCGCGCTGCAGCCGCGCCCCGTCGACGTAGACGCGCTCGGTGCCGGCGATGATCACCTCGCCGGTGGTCCGTCCCGGCGAGAGCAGCGCGTACGGACCCTGCAGCCCCGTCGTGCCCCGGAACTCGAGGCTCCGGAACTCGCCCTTGGTCTCCGCGCCTGCGCCCGTGATGCGACCGCGGCCGTTCCACACCTGGCCCGAGATGCCGCGCAGCTGGCGCGTGAGCGGCGAGAAGGTGGAGATGCGGTTGTCGAGCGAGAGGTCGCCGACGGTGGCGCGGCCGTTGGGACCCTCGACCTCGACGAAGACGCGGTCGAAGTACTCGAGCTCCTCGGTGTTTCCCTCGGGCTGGACCGGCAGGTTGTTGTCGGAGAGGATCGCGCGCACCTTGAGCGTGGGCGTGAGCTGCCCCTCCACGGTGGCCTCGAGCGATTGGTCGAGCGTCGAGCCCTTGTTGGTCCCGGTCGAGAACGACACCGACTTGGTGCCGCCGAAGGTGAGACCGGGAGGCGTCTCGGCGGTGGCGGGGCGCGGCGTCGCGATGCGCTCGGGCACGGCCGCGGTGTCGGGGGCGCCCGCGGACGCATCGCCGGGACGGAGCGTGTACACCGGCGCCATCAGGACCGGCTTGCGCCGGTACGTCACGATGACGACGGCGTCGCGCGGGATGTCGCCGTTGAAGCGGATGGTGCCGAGATGGAGGTTGACCTGGTAGCGGTCGCGCGCCAGGGGCTGTCCGTTGAGGTAGACGATCACGCTTCCCGGCTCGATGAACGCCGAGCCCAGCGTGAAGCGGACGCCGGGCGCGGGAGCGCGCAGCGTATCGGCGGCCTCGCCCCAGCTGCGCGCGTCGTAGCGCTGCGCGCGCGCGGGCGCCGTGAGCGCCGCGGCGAGAAGGCAGGCCGTCACCATCGCGGCGCACAGGGGCCGTGGCTCCGGGCGCGAACGACGGATGCTACATCACCTTGAAAGCGTAGAGCGATTGCGACGCGGAGTCCGTGACGTAGAGAACGCCGTCGCGCCCCAGTGCGAGGTTGGTGGGTTGGAACGGGCCCGGTGTCGAGGGAACGAAGCTGCGCGCGAGTCCGCCCTCCGGGGTGAATTCGAACACGCGCCCCGCCGCCGGATCCGCAGCGAAGATGCGCCCGTCTTCCGCGGCGACCGCGCGCCGCGGGCGACGCATCGGGTTGTCCGCACCCGTCGACGGGATCGCGCGCCGGAAAGCGCCCGTGTCGGTGAACACCTGCAGGCGCGCGTTGCCCGTGTCGGCCACGAGCAGCTCGCCGCGCGGCGTGAAGGCGATCCCCTGCGGCGCCGCCAGCTGTCCTTCATAGGAACCGAAATTGCCGAAGGCCACGTCGACGTTGAGATAACTGTCGAGCACGATCACCTGGTGGTTTTCGATGTCGGTGATGGCGGTGCGGCCCGACGCGTCGACGTCGAGCCCGTGCGGCGACACGCGGCGGCGCTGGTCGAGCTCGTCGAAGTTGAGGAGGATGTCGCGGTAGGTTCCGCTCGCGTCCCAGCGCAGGAGGAGCCGGTTGGTCTCGTCGACCGCGTACACGAAGAAGCCGCGCACGGCGACACCCGAGGGGCGAAACGCCGGCCGGTCGGCCGGCGCCTGGAATTCCTGGCAGGCCTTCGTCGCGGGATGCCACGACACCAGCCGCGGCGGAGACGTATCGGCGATCACGACCACGCCGTTGAAATCCACCGTCACCGCCTGGGGATCGCCCAGCGTGACGCGATCGCACGTATGCAGCGACGAGAGCGCCTCGAGCGTGTCGGCGGGCGCGGACGTCGCCGGCGACGTGGCCGGAGCCGCCGCCGTGTCGTCGCGCGCGGAATCCTGCGCGGGCGCGCACGCCGCGAATACCAGCAGTATCGCGACCGGGAGTATTGAGGGTCGAATACGACAGCGCATGACTACCGCGGCCGCCGTTCCGCGACTCAGAAAGATCGGGTGAAGGAGAGCGTCACGTCCACGCCCCGCGCGGCCGGCGCGAAATCCAGGTGGTAGCCGACGTCCTCGGACTTCTGCATGCCGCGCGCCGACGCGAACGCGACGATGGCGCTGACCACGCGGTTGGCCGCGGCCGCCGCGATCATGTAATCGGCGCGGCGGTACGACGTCTTGCTCGAGGAACGCACCTCGGAATACTGCAGGCGACGGTCGGTCGACGTCCACTGCCACGGCTCGTAGTCCTCGAGGCGGTTCGCGACGAAATACTGTTCGAGCGCCTCGGCGCCCACCTGGTCCGGGTACGCGCCGTTGCCCGAGAGCTCGATGCGGCCGTCGTACTTCACGTCCGCGGCGTAGTCCTCGGAATTGTCGTAGTCACGCAGCGTCGCGTAGAAATCGTCCGAGTGCCCGGTACGGGTGACGCCGGCGAACCGCACCGCGAGGTCCTGGTACTCGTCCTCGCGCTGGTGCCCCTGCACCTCGAACACCGCGTACGAGATCCAGATGAGTCCCTCCGCGGCGAAGAAGCCCGTCGCGCGGCCCTTGTTGCCGAGCTTGTAGTCGCCCAGTCCGGGCAGGAGGAGCGAGTAGAGCACCGCTTTGCCGGGCGAAATCGGCGCCTTGGCGTCGACGGCCGTCTCCGGCTCCATGGCCCACGCGGCTTCGCGGTCCGCGGCGACCGTCACCGCGGGAACGCCGTCACGCAGCGGCAGCGCCTCCCCAGCGCGCGCCGTGGAAGCGGATGCAGTGAACAGCAAGAATGCACACATCCACTTCACTTGAAGCGAACCTCCAGTGCCACTTCCCCGCCGCTGTACCCGCGCGGACGCGCGCGCAGCGACACCGGCGTGCCGCCCCCGCCGCCCGTCTCCGCGTCGCCGCGGCGGTTGTGGATGATGATGGCGGTTTCGGCCAGCGAGAACGCGCGCGCCGCCACGCTCAGCCACACGAAGGCGTTGGCCTGGTCGAGCGAGTCGTTGCTCTTCTGGCGCATGGCGCGGTACTGCGTGCGCAGATCGGTGTCCTCCAGGTACGGCACGGCGGTCGCATCCCAGTCCTCCCAGCCCGAAATGTACCAGTCGTACTTGCCGATGTTCTCGTAGTAGTGCTGCTTGTCGCTTTCCTTCGAAACATACGGGATGTAGCCGGGCCACTGGCCGCTGCCCGAGAGCGCGCGACCGCACTCCTCGACGTCCGCGAGCGTCGCGCCGGGCGGAATGCACGACGCGGGATGGTCCGCGATCCACTTGTCGAAATCCCAGTGCGCGTCCGCGAACGCCTCGTACTCGTCGCGCTCGTCGAGCCCGTCATTGTGGTTGATGAAGTAACCCGACCACGCCGCCACCTCGGCCGCCATCAGCGCGATGCCGCGCTTCTCGTAGCCCATGGTGAGCTCACCCAGTCCCGGAACCAGCGCGGAGTACAGGAGCGGCCACCAGCTCTGCTGCGCGGGCGCGGCCGCATCCTCGAGGTCGAAGTTGCCCGCGAAGTGCGCGTCGTCATTTTCGGGAAGCGCGATCGCGCCCGCCGCCAGGCTCGACGTCGAATACGTCGCGAGCGACGGCGAGAACACGTCGGCCGCCTGCGCGGCGGTCGCACACGCGACCACGGCCAGCGCGGTGATTCCGGGGAACAGTCGCATATGCGGGCGCCTCCGGTGGTGCGCCGCCGCGCACAGCGCGGCGACGCGGTTCGATGTCACAGGGGATGGAGAGAACGCGGTGTCGTACGCCGCTTCTCCTAGAACGTAAAGTACAGCGACCAGCGATGGACGCGTTCGAGCCCCTGGGCCTGGGGAACGTTCGCGTAGTCCAGCGAGAGCTTGTCCTTGTAGATGAAGCCCAGGCCGTACGTGAAGTCCTTGAAATCGCCGTCCTGGTCGTACACGTAGCCGATGCGCCCCGCGAGCAGGTTCACGTAACGGTACTCGGCGCCGCCGTGCCAGATCTCGCTGCGCCGCGGCGGGTTCGAGCCGTCCGGGTTGTTGTCGTCGATCAACCACACCAGGCTCTGCTCGATGTCCATGGTGACGATCAGGTTGCTCACCTCGTCGGCGATCGGTGTCCAGGCGGTGCCCAGGCGCGCCGTGAACGGCAGCGGGTCGCTCTGCTCGCGGTCGACGAACGCGATGTTCGGACCGGCGTTGTTGATCGACAGGCCGAAGTTGAGCCGCTGCTGCGGAAGCTTCCACAGCGTGCCCACGTCGACGGCGAAGCTGGTGCCGGCGCCCTCCACGTTTTCGGGCGTCACGTCGGCGGGGGCGTAATCGACGCGGATGAACTTCATCGAGAGACCCATGCCGAAGTTGTGCGCGAGCTCCATCGAGAACGAACCGGTCAGGGTTCCCTCCCAGCTCGTGAACGTCTTCAGGAAGGTGCCCTGGTCGTTGGTGGCGATGCTCTCGCCGTAGGTGAGGTAGACCAGGTTGACGGCCCACACGCCGACGTCGCCCGCCGGACTCGAGTAGCCGAGAAATTCGTAATAGACGTCCGTGGCCAGGTCGGGCACGAGCTGGCTGTGCATGAACGCGAGGTTGCGGTTCTTCATGAACGCCAGGCCGCCGACGTTCCACCACGACGCGGTGGCGTCATCGGCGACGGCGGCGAACGCTTCGCCCATTCCATTGGGGCGCGCACCAGGAGGAATCGTCAGCGAGGGAACGCCGGATTCCGCCACGGCAAACGCGCGGGAACCGCTTCCCAGCACTGCGGTGATGATCGCGAGGGTGATTAACTTCCTCAAATGCATGTTGCCTCCTGGAAACGGTGATAATACTCCGGTCCCGCGAAGCCGGTCAAGCCACGCACCCGCTAACGGATGCGCGACAACGCGCCGCGCAGGACCACAGGGGGCCGGTCGATGCCCACGAAATCAATCGTCGCCACATACAGGTAGCTGCCGTTCGCCACGTCCCCGCCACCCGCGTCGCGTCCATCCCACTCCACCCACACTTCGCCGCCGTCGCGCAAATCCTCGATGCGCCGGACGAACTTGCCGGAGACCGTGTAGACCTCCAGCTTGATCGACGCGCGATTGGAGATGCGGAACAGGAATCGTGTCGAATCGGAGAAAGGATTCGGAAAGTTGAATGGCGCCTCGGCGTAATAGTTGGCCTCGTCGGTCACGCTGAATTGCAGCGTGTCGAGCGTGGTGAATCCGAAGCTGTCGCTCACCTTGTACACCAGGCGATGTTTGCCCACGCCGAGGTCGGGCAGCGGGTAGAGCAGCGTGCCCGTCGTGTCGACGCCGCCGTGATCGAAGGTGAAGAACTCGTTCACGTCGATCGGAACGGGCAGGTTGTCGAGCAGGATCGCCTGCCGCCCCTCGTTGGTGGTGTTGAGGATGTTGATGCCGTCGGCATCCGCCACGCGCGCGCGCACGGTGTCGCCCGGCTTCACCACCTGCAGTCCGCTCTTGAAGCCCAGGTCCACGCGGGGCGCGCCGTCAACGGGCTTGAGCGCCAGCGAGTCGGCCAGCGTCGGCGCCACCACCGCGAGCAGGCTGTCCGCCGCGACGACCGCGTCGCGGGTGTCGTTGTGGGCGTACGCGTCCGCGTGCCCGAGCGTCCCGGTGGAGGCGTAGCGCGGCACGCGGAAACTCACTTCGAACTTTCCATTCACCGCGTCGACGGTTCCCTGGTAGATCGGTCCGCCCGGCAGCTTGTACTTGATGGTGAGCCCCGGGCACGACGTCGAAACGTAGACCTGCCGCACTTCCGGCTCGCGGATGGTGACGGCGACCGGGCCGTCGAACGAGCTGTCGAGCACGCCGCCATTGTAGACCGCGCCGCGGAGCGCGTGCCGCGCCCCCGCAATCAGCGTCTCCGGGGCGGCCGCCTCGAATTTGATCTCGTTGCGCGGCGTGGCCGGACGCAGCGCGGGATCAGCGAGCAGATTGTACTTCCACGAATTCTCTTCCTGGTATCCCTGCCAGTTGGTGTCGATCTGGCCAAACAGCTTCGCCTGCATCGACGCCACACCGAGCGCGCGTTGCGGTTCGCTGCCCGGACGATCCGGGAACAGCCGGTCGAACATCCCGTCGCAGGTACGTTCATTCGGGAACGAGAAGGTCTCGGTCGATGCGGTGAAGGTGGCGATCGCGCCGCCGCCCTCGTGCAGCAACAGCTTCTCGGACAGGCACTTTCCCGCCGGACTGGAGAACTGCCCGATGGTGCAGCTGAACGCCATCACGACCGGAAGGCGCAGGCCGTTGGCGAGCTGGCCCACGTCCGCTTCCAGGAACACCTGCTCGTCCGCCATCTGTACCGGGCTCCCGTGGCCGATGTAATTGATGACCATCGCGCCGTCGTTCCATTCGTCGATGAACTTGCGCCTCGACGTGGGCTTGACGCCTGCGATGGCGGGAAACTCGGTCAGGTAGATCTTGTGGATGTCGAGGAAATTGGCGGCGTTGTACTGGTGGATCTCCTCGGAATCATCCGGCCAATCCCGTTCGCACGAGGAGAACGAGGAGTTCTCGTCGTCCGCAACCAGGATGCAGCGATGGCGCCAGGCATCGAGCGGTGCGCCGGTTTCGTAGCCGATCACCCGGTCGACCAGGAACGCGGCCTCCTCGGCGGACGCGGCCGGCAGCCGTCCGAGCGCAACGTCGAGCGCGCCGTGCCCCGCCAGCTGGTCCTGTGCGTCCATGTGTCCGAACCATTCGTCGGTCGAGAACGCGTACGGCGTGCTGCGCGTGAAATAGAGGTTGGACGGGACGAAATCCGGCTGCGAGCTGGCGTGGTTCTGGAAGTCTTCGTTGGCGTCACCCAGGAGGAGAATGTACGCCAGCCGCGGGTTGCCGTTCGCGTCGTGATAATTGTCGAACAGGTACTTGATGTAGTTGCGGATTCCCATCGCGTCGGGCATTCCACCCGAGAAGTTGTCGAATATCTCGTCCGTGGTCACGACCTTGACCACCGGATTCGTGAAGCCCGGCACGCGTCCGGCCGCGCGGTAGGCGCGCAGCCGGTCGGCGGCGCCGCGCATGTCGCGGTGCGTCACGATGAGCATATTGGGCGGCGTCGTCTCGGCGCGCAGATCGGGCGGCGTGACACGCGTGAGCG
>DASVAK010000247.1:0-2726 GCA_036376395.1 Candidatus Krumholzibacteriia bacterium | reverse complement strand
CGGCAAATAGGCCCTGAGCTAGAGAACACTCGATCGAAACGGGCGTTGATGGCATCACCATCAGCGCCCGTTTTGTCATCTGCGCCATTGTTTGACGGGCACCGGGCCTTCCCGTATTCTGTGGCGCAAGGGCCCATAGCTCAGCAGGTTAGAGCTGGCGGCTCATAACCGCCTGGTCCCAGGTTCGAGTCCTGGTGGGCCCACCACTCTTTTCCGAACCCAAGAAGGAGATTCATTCATGTTCAAGAAGCTGGGTGCTGTGGTTTTGCTGCTCGCGCTGGTGGCCGCCGGCTGCGCCAAGAAGGCCGACGTCGCCGGAAGCGAATCCGCGCTTCGCGCCGCGGACGAGGAATGGGCCAAAACGGGCCGCACTGCCGACGGGTTCGCCGCGTTCTTCACCGCCGATGGCGTGCTCATGCCGCCCAATCAGCCCTCCATCACCGGGCTCGACAACATCCGCGCCTTCGCGCAGCAGCTCATGGAGCTGCCCGGATTCGCACTCACCTGGCAGCCGAGCCACGCGGAAGTGGCGCAGTCGGGCGAGCTCGGGTTCACGACGGGCACCTTCACGATGAGCATGCAGGGCGCGAACGGCACCATGAGCGACACCGGGAAGTATCTGACGGTCTGGAAGAAGGATGCGACGGGCGCATGGAAGGTCGTCTATGACACCTTCAACTCGAACACGCCGCTGGTGGCGCCGTCGGCTCCCGTGGACAGCTCGGCCACGCCGTCGAAATAGCCGCACGGAACGAATACCGGGAGTGGCCGGGTTGACGCCCACGGCGTAACGCGGCTACTCTCGGGATTCCACCCATGGCCGATATCACACGCGACATTCATCTCTTCGCCACCGTGGCGCGCATCGAGGCCACCCTGGCCTCGCACCGCCACGCGCTCCAGCGCCTGCCCCAGGAGATTGCCGTCATCGACAAGGCGATCGCCACGCTCGACGCCAGCGAAAAGAAGGCGCACGACGACCTCGAGGACATGAAGAAGAAGCGCCGCGACATCGAGCGAAAGCTCCGCGAGCACGAAGATCACTTGAAGAAGATCCGCGGCCAGCAGTCGCTCATCAAGACCAATGAAGAGTACACGGCCATGCTCAAGGAGGTCTCCACCCTCGAGAGCACCATCTCGACGGAAGAGGAAGAGCTCCTGGTGTTGATGGATCACATCGAAACGTCGGAGAAGACCACCGTCGAGCGCGCGGGCGCGATCAAGACCGAGCGCGACGTGAAGGCGGCCGAGAAGGCGCGGCTCGAGGCCGAAATGACGCGCATCACCGCCGAGGCGCAGAAGCTCTCCGCCGAGAAGCCGAAGATTCTTTCCGAGATCTCGCCGCCGCTGGTGAAGCGCTACGAGCGCCTGTCGGAACGGCACCGCGACGTCGCGGTCACCCGCGCGGAGAACGAGCACTGCGGCGGGTGCCGCCAGCAGATTCCGCCGCAGCTCGCGGTGGAAGTGCGCAAGAACGACCAGTTCATCACCTGCCCCGCGTGCGGGCGCATCCTCGTCCACTATGCAGATTGATCGCGCGCTCGCGACCCGTCTCGCCACCGTCTTGAAACTCGTCATGCACGGCAAGACGCTTCCCGTCGCGGCGGCGGAAGCCGGCGTGAGCGCGGCCGAGATCGAGCGCCTGATGAAGGAGCTGGAGCGCGAGCTGTGGAGCCGCGCGCGCGATGAAAACGGCGAGCCTGATCCGTACACCGCGGCCACCGCGCCCGCGAAGCACGCGCCGAAGAAGAAGGCCGCGAAGCCGGCCCACCACGACCCCGTGCTGCCGAAGCTCGCACCGCACGGCGCAAAGTCCGCGAAGGCCGGCCTCGCGCTGATCGCCTACGCCGACGGCGGGTCGCGCGGCAATCCGGGCGAGGCGGCGTGCGCGTCGCTCATCACCACCGCGGATGGCGCGGAGCTCCTGCGCCGCGCGAAGCGGCTGGGGAAGGCGACCAACAACGTGGCAGAATACGAGGGTGTGCTGCTCGCTCTCGATCTGTGCAAGGAGCTCGGCGCGGCGCACGTGACCCTTCGCATCGACAGCGAGCTCGTCGCGCGCCAGATCGACGGCGAGTACAAGGTCCGCCACCCCGACCTCATGCAGCTCCACCACCGCGTCCTGCTCCGCCGGCGCACCTTCCAGAGCGTCGCCGTGGAGCACGTTCCCCGCAAGGACAACACCGCCGCCGACGCGATGGTCAACGCCTGCCTCGACGGCAAAGAGCTGGACTGAATGCGCACTCGTCACCGCGGCGGAAGACTATGCTCCTGGCTGAGCGCGGTTGATCGAACGCTCGCCGGAGTCGCATGCGATTGAGTCTTTTCACAATCCTGGTGATTCCATGGATTCTTCCGACGACGCATCCTGCGCCGGCGCCGGTCATCGACTACCACCAGCACCTGTTCAGTCCGGCCGCCGGAGCCCTCGTTACGGGTGATCCGGATTCGCCGGGCGTCAGCGCGCGCGACCTGATCGCCCTCCTCGATTCAGCGGGCGTCCGGAGCGCACTCGTTCTGTCGGTGGCATACACGTGGGGCAAGGCCAGCCGCGCTCCGGTGGAAAACGAATACGAGCACGTGAAGGCAGAGAACGACTGGACTGCGCAGCAGGTTGCGCAATACCCGGACCGACTGCGCGCGTTCTGCAGCATCAACCCACTCAAATCGTACGCGCTCGAGGAGCTGGCACGCTGCCACAATGACCGCGCGCTGCACTACGGGCT
>DASVAK010000246.1:0-3727 GCA_036376395.1 Candidatus Krumholzibacteriia bacterium | reverse complement strand
GCTCAAGCGGACGAAGGCGGCCGTGAGCGCGTCGGATTCGACCGGCACCATCACCGTCAGCGTGCCGGCCGAGAAGGCGAAGGCGGCGCCGCCCGACATCGCCATCGGGCGCATCCGCATCGACGGTGGCGAGGTGGACTTCTCGGACCTGAGCCTGCCGTTGCCCTTCGCCACGCGCGTGCACTCGGTCAAGGGCGAGGTCACCGCGCTCGCGCCCGACAACCCGGCGGGGTCGAGCCTGCTCGTCGAGGGCACGGTGGGGGAGAGCGGCTACGCCAAGGCGGACGGGTACATCAACGCCTTCGACCCCATCGCGTTCACCGACATCAAGGTTGCCTTCCGTAACATCGAGCTCACCGACATGACGCCGTACTCGGGCAAGTTCATGGGCTACCGGATCAAGCGCGGCAAGCTGTCGCTGGCGCTCGAATACGACATCAAGCAGGCGCAGCTCGCCGCCGGCAACAAGATCCTGCTCGAAAAGCTCACCCTGGGCGACAAGATCGAGAGCCCCGACGCGGTGGGACTGCCAATCAAGCTGGCTATTGCACTGCTCAAGGACAAGAACGGCAACATCGACCTCGACCTCGAGGTGGCGGGTGATCTCAACGACCCGAAGGTGAACACCGCGTCGCTCATCTGGCAGGCGCTCAAGAAGGTGATCATCAAGATCACGACCGCGCCCTTCCGGTTCCTCGGCAACCTGCTGGGCATCGGCGGGGACGACATGGAGTTCGTCGAGTTCGAGGCGGGCGACGCGCGCCTGACACCGCCGCAGCACGAGCGTCTCGGCAACCTGGCGAAGGCGCTCACCGAGCGCCCGCAACTGAAGCTCCAGGTGCGCGGCGCGTACGACAAGTCGAGCGACGTGGCCGCGATCCGCAAGCACCGCTTCGAGGCGATCCTGATGGACCGGCTGCTCGTCTCGGCGAGCGGCGACAGCGCCGCGGCGCGCGCGACCATCGCCGATCCCGCCGCCGGCCGCATGCAGTCGGTGCTGGAGACGTGGACCACGGAGCAGTTCGGGGCGGGCGCGGTGGTGACCATGACGGCGGAGCACACGAAGGTGCCCGCGACCGGCGGCGAGGCGCGGCTCGATCTCGCGACGTATTTCCAGGCCATGCGCGAGCGACTGACCGAGGCGCAGCCGGTGGCCGACGCGGAGCTGACCAAACTATCAGCCGACCGCGCCTCCGCCATCCGCGGCTACATGGTCGAGATGGCGAAGATCCCTCCCGAGCGGATCGAGGTCGGCGAATCGGATGTGAGCGACGACAAGGGCGAGTGGGTGCGGTGCCGGCTCGCGCTCGACGGATCGGAGTGACGGCTCACCGCGTCGGTGTGACGGCGCGCACGAGCTTCGGTCTCTGCACTGCCTTCACACGGATTTCCTGCTTGCGGTCCGGCCGCCGGTCGGCCGCCGGCAGCGCGTCGATCTTCACGGGTGATCCCTTCGCAATCGACTCGTGCAGCGCCTCGATGATGCGCACGTCGCGCAGACCCTCCAGGCCCGACGGCTCCGGTTCGCGGTTGCGAATCACGCAGTCGGAGAAATGGAGCAGGAGCGGCGCGAACTGGTCGTGCTGCGGGAACGTTTTTTCGCGTTCGCGTCCGTTCACCTTGAGCCGGTGCGTGAGCGCGTCGGCGAAATCGTAGGCCGGATCCACGCGCAGCACTCCCGCGGTGCCCACCACTTCGTACGCCGACACATCGGCGCTGCCGAAGCTGCATGTGAACGTGGCCACGCGCTCGCCGGGGAAGCGGAGCACCGCGGTAACGCTCTCTTCCACCTCGTTGAAGCGCGCATCGCCGTTGTTCGCCGCCACGGCGTAGCATTCCACCGGTTCGTCGCGGAATAGGTAGCGTGACGCGTTGATGCAGTAGATGCCGATGTCGTACAGCGGTCCTCCGCCCCGCTCGTCCTTCAGGCGGATGTTGCCCGCCTTCACCTGCATGCCGAAGACGGAGTTGAACAGCCGCACCTTGCCGAGCTTGCCGGACTGCACGATGTCGATGGCGCCCAGGTTGGCCGGGTCGAAGTGGAGGCGGTAGGCGGTCATCAACTTGACGCGGTGCTCCTTGGCCGTGTCGATCATGGCGCGGCAGTCGCTCGCGGTGACGGCGAGCGGTTTCTCGCACAACACGTGCACACCGGCGCGCGCCGCGGCTTCCGCGTACGCGCGGTGCATGTCGTTGGGCAGCGCGATGTAGACCGCGTCTATATCGCCGCTGGCCAGGCAGCGGTCGAATTCCGCGTAGTCGTACGTGGACGGGACGCGGTACTGCCTGCCCAGGCGGTCACGCTTCACGCGGTCGCCGGAGACCAGCGCGCGCAACTCCGAGTTGCGCCGCGCGTGCGCGAAGGCGGGCAGTACCGCGATCTGCGCGATGTAGCCGAGGCCGACGACGGCGTAACGAATCCGGGTCTTCTCGGTTCGCGCCACGCTCGACTCTCCTACGACCGCTTCCTGCTGCGCGACGACGACGACTTCGCGCGCATGGAGCCCGAGCGCGCCGGCGTGCGGCCGGTCGCCGCGCGGCGGCCTCGGGAGGGGGCCTTCTCCTCTTCCTCCGCCGAGTTCTCCTCGGCCTCCACGTTGATCTCGTCCGCCAGCTCGCTCAGCACCTGGTCGGCCTCCTTCTCCTCCTCCAGCGTCTGCTCGAGCAACCGCATCACTTCATCCTCGTCCAGCATGCCGGCCCAGGTCCTGAGAGTTCCGTAGGTGGCGATCTCGTAATGCTCCACCTTCTGGGCGGCGGCGATGAGCCCGGCATCCTTCACGTCGTCATCCTCGACCTCGTCCATGACTTCTTTGCCCTCGGCGAGGACGCCGGCCATGCCCTTGCACGGCTTGCCCTCCGGCTCCTCGTCGAGCTGTTCGAAAATGGTCTCCAGTCGATCGATCTGCCGCCGGGTCTGCTCCAGGTGGTTCTCGAAAGCGTTCTGCAGCTCGCTCGACGACGCCGCCCTGGTCATCTTGGGCAACGCCTTCATGATCTGCTTCTCGAAGTCGTACGCATCCTGCAGTTGTTCGATGAACAACTCCCGCAATGAATCCATAGCCTTCCTCCGTTCCCGATGTTCGTGATGGGGTGAATATTTCCCCGAGAATAGGGACCCACCATGACCCGTACAATCCGGCCCACTCGGTATTTCTGATTCGGGAGAAAAGAAACGCGAGAATCAGCGCGCGCGACGCGCGAGTGCGAGCGCGATTCCACCCAGGATGAGAATCGCCGATACGATGAGCCGCGCGTGGAGACCTTCCGTGAGGAAGATCACACCCCCCGCGGCGGCGATCACGGGCACGGCGAGCTGGACCATCGCGGAGCGCGCGGCGGTGAGACCGCGCAACGCGGCATACCACGCCACGTAGCCGAGCCCGGATGCGAACATTCCTGATGCGGCCGCGTAGACAACGCCGGCGGCGCTCGCGTGGAGGTTGCTGCGTCCCAGGACGACGACAGCCGCCGCGAGCGGGACCGCGGCGAGAAAATTGCGCGCGGTGTCGGAGAGCGGCGCGGGCGTTCCGCGTCCGCGAAGCGTGTAGAGTCCCCACGCCACCCCGGCGACCGCCATGAGCAGCGAACCCGGGAGCGGTGGCGCGGTCAGACCCGGCAGCGTGAGAACGACGAGTCCCGCGATCGCGAGGCCGAGGCCGCTCCACTCCATCGCGTGCAGGCGTTCACCGGCGATCATCGCGCCGATCATGATGGTGACCTGCAC
>DASVAK010000245.1:0-8707 GCA_036376395.1 Candidatus Krumholzibacteriia bacterium | reverse complement strand
GCTCGCGCAGGCCTGACTTGGCCGCCTGGATGTCGCGCCGGATGCGCTTGAGCTCGGGGCTGGCCTCGTCGCGGACCTGGCCCTCGGCGTCGAGCGCCTTGTAGGCATCGCGCACGAAGGTCTCGTTGGGGAGTGATCCCGCCGCGATGGTCGCAAGCAGCGGTGATGTGTCCTTGCGGTCGATGACGCCACGCCGCAGCTCGCGCACCGCGTTCTCGCCGTCGGCGATCCGCCGCAGCGCCGACGCGTCGCCTCGCTCGCCCTGCGCGATGCGTTTCACTGTCTCGCGATAGCCCGTATCGGGAATGTGGATGTCGCCGACTTGCTCGCGCAGCGCGCGGTACTCGTCGGTCTCGGCGAGGCGCTCTCTTATAGCAGTGGTATTCGGGCTCGGGCGTAGCGCAAGGACCGCGTCGCGTGCGGCGATGTTCACGCACTCCTGCGCAAGCAGCGCGAGCACGTCGTCAAAGGCGAGCGCGCGGATCGCGTGGTCGTATCCGGACGTTTTCATCATGACTGGGTCAAATTCACCTTCGTAACGACGGTAAAAAATCATTCACTCAGCAGCCGACACAAAATGGCAAGGGCGCGGGTGCACCCTTGCCATTGAGCTGCGAAGTTCAAACGCCGTTCAGTCGCGGTAGAGCGCTTTGACTTTGCCCCATGTCGCCGGCGCTGTCGCGACAACGCCACACCACGGCTGACACAATCCCGGCTGAGGATTCACGTACAGTTTGCCCAACGGAGGCGCGGGATAATCCATGAAAATGCAGTCCCCCGTCTCGGGCCACGGATAGTGCCAGCCAACGATGTCAAGGTAACTGCACGACTCGGATGTCCCATGGCCCTCGTAGGAGATCGTTCCGAGCAACACAGGGCCGTTCCGGCAGGCGCCGTAGACCAGATCAATGCCATTACGGAAATCCCCATAATGTCCTGGGGCTTCGAGCGTCTCACTGAGATATGTCGCGTGAAAACCGCCGCTCTCTGATACACGGAAGTTGACGCCGTACATGCCTCCGAAGTTCGTGTGGAACACATAGACGTTGAATGGTCCCGGCGTCTGATCGGTGATCGAGCACGACGTCCCCGTTGGATCGGCGAAGGCCGTAATGTTACCGGGAGCGTACTGCGCGGCGACGGGCCGCGAACCGAATAGCGCAGTGATTAGCGCAAATAGAACCGCGACAATGAACACTCGCGGCATGAAACCACCTCACTCGCGGCCCTCACCTCGAACAGGAGTATTGTACCACTCAGGCGATGTTCCCGTCGTGCCCGTGCGGGATCACGAGGTCGAAGAGCCAGCCCGCGATCGGCTGGACGAAGTTCACCACCGTGGAGCTGTCGAAGGCGCGTCGCAGGTCGCCGGAGAGCGGGAGGTCGTAGGCCATCGTCAGCATGATACTGACCAGCAGCGTCGTCGCCACCAGCCCCAGCGCCGCGCCGCAGGCGCGATCCAACCAGCCCAGCAATGTCGTATGGATGAGCTTCTGCGCCGCGATGGCGACGAAGTGAAAGGCCACCAGCCCGGCGACAAAGAAGACGATGAACGCGACGACGAGTGTCGCGGCGTGCGGGACCGATCCGTTGGCGGAGAGAAACGAGGCCACCCAGCTACCGACCACCGCCGCCACCAGGAATGAGACCACGAGCCCGACCAGCTCGATGATCTGGCGCGCGAATCCCTTGAGGCCGCCCGAAATCGTCCCGATGGCGATGATCCCGAGCGTAACGATGCTTGCGATGGTGGCGCCGTCCACGCGTCCTCTACCCGAGCAGCTCGCGCACGAGCGAGGAGATCACCTTGCCGTCCGCCTGGCCACCGACATCGGCCATGACGGACTTCATCACGGTGCCGAACGCCTGCGGTCCCGACGCGCCGGATGCTTCGACGTGCTTCTTCACCACCACGCGCAGGTCGTCTTCGGTGAGTTGCTTGGGGAGGTAGGACATGGTGATGTCGAGCTCGGCCTGCTCGCGCTGGGCGATCTCTTCGCGCCCGCCCGCGCGCGCGGCATCCATGGCTTCCTTGCGCTTCTTCGCATACGAGGCGAGCACGCGGCGCTCGGCCGTTTCGTCGAGCTCGGCGCCCTTCGCGATCTTCTCGTTCTTGAGCTCGGACATGAGCATGCGGACCACGGAGAGCTTGAGCTTGTCGCCCGCCTTCATGGCCACTTTCATGTCTTCGTTGAGTTTTTCCTTGATCATGAAAAATCACGTCCTTTGGTCCGCAGTGTAGGTCCGCCCCGGCGAACCTGTCAAACGGGACCCCGGTTGAGCGCCAGCAGCGATACCACCGCGATGGCCGCCGTTTCGGCGCGCAGGCGCTGCGAGGAAACGTGCATCGGCCGCGCGCCCGCCCCGGCAAAGTGCGACTGCTCCACGTCGGTGAAACCCGCCTCGGGTCCCACGATGGCCAGCGTGGCCACCGGCTTCGCGGTGATGTCCATCCACTGCGCGGCGCCCATGTCGGCCAGGACAACGCTCTCGAACGCCTTGAATTTCGCCGGCAGATCGCGCGCATCGATCGGCGCCTCGATGCGCGGCAGCCACGCGCGCCCGCTCTGCTTGAGCGCCGCCACCGCGATGCGGTTCCAGCGCTCTCCCCGGTCGATGGTCTTGCGCACGTGGCAGCGTTCGGCCACGATCGGCATCCACCCCGTGATGCCGGCCTCGGTGCACTGCGTGAGCGCAAGATCCATGCGCTCGCGCGGCAGCATCGCGAGCGAGAGCACCAGCGGCACCGGCTCGGGATGGTTCGCGTCGACACCGACGATCTGCGCCGAGGTGCGCTTCGCGCCCACGTGGTCGATCTCGGCGGTCACCACCAGGCCGCGTCCGTTGGTGACGCGCACGCGGTCGGCGGTTCCCATGCGCAGCACACGCGCGATGTGGTAATGCTCGTCATCGATGAGCCACACCCGCGTGTCGCCGGGCACGAGGTCTTCGCTATAAAAGGAGAACGTGTGGAAGGACATGAACGTCGCGAGGGATCACTTGGTCCTGGGGGCGCGTGACGACAGCGACTTGTCGAGCTCCTTGAGCAGTTCCTCTTCCTTCTTGCTTACTTTCTCGGGTACCCACGCCATCACGCGCACGAGCTGGTCGCCGCGGCCGTAGCCGTCGAGGCGCGGGATTCCCTTCCCCTTGAGCCGGAAAATCTTGTGCGACGGCGTGCCGCCGGGCACCTTGAGCAGCACCTTGCCATCGAGCGTGGGCACTTCGAGCTTGGCGCCCAGCGCGAGCTGCGTGTACGTGAGCGGCAGATCGATCAGCACGTCGCTGCCGTGGCGCGTGAAGCGCTCGTCCTCGTCCTCGTCGATCACGACGTAGAGGTCGCCGGCGCGACCGCCTCGCCCCACCTGGTCGCCGCCGCCGCGCACCGTGATGTAGTTTCCGCTCGCAACGCCGGGGGGAATCTTGACCGTGACGGTCTCGCTGCCGCGCACCGTGCCCGTCCCGCGGCAGTCGGCGCACTTCTCCTTCACGATGGTGCCCTCGCCGTGGCAGACGTGGCACTCCATCACGTTCACGAACTGGCCGAGGATGGTGCGCTGGACCTGCTTGATCTGGCCCGTGCCCTGGCAGGTTTCGCACGCGACGGGCTTGCTGCCTTCTTTGGCACCCGAACCGTGGCAGGTACCGCACAGCACCTGCTTGGTGACGCGGAGCTGCTTCTCCACGCCGGTCGCGATCTCGGCCAGCGTGAGCTTGACGCGGATCTGGAGGTCGCGCCCCTTGCGCGCTCGGCCGCCCCCGCCCACGCTCTCGAAGTCGCCGCCGCCGAAGCCTCCGAATTCGCGCATGAACGCGCGCAGCGCGTCGGAGAGGTCGAAGCCCTCGAAGCCGCCCCCGCCGAAGCCGCCCGCGCCCCCGCCCGGGAACCCGCTCGCGCCGCCGCGACCGAAGGCCGCGTGGCCGAACTGGTCGTAGGTGCGGCGCTTCTCGGCGTCGCTCAGGACCTCGTAGGCCTCGGTGACTTCCTTGAACTTCTCTTCGGCCTCTTTGTTGCCGGGATTCTTGTCCGGGTGAAACTGGAAGGCCTGCTTGCGGTACGCCTTCTTGATCTCGTCCTGGGAGGCGTTCTTGTCGACGCCCAGCACGTCGTAGTAGTCGCGTTTTTCTGCTGCCATGGCCGGGAGAATATACGCCAGCACGCCGGAGACGGAAAAGTCTCAAAAAGTCCCGGAAACACAAACGCCCGGGACGGGTCCCGGGCGTCTGGTGGATCGACATCACCGGCGGCGCGAGGCGCCCCCGGCGCGGCCGGAGGATCAGTTCTAGTGGTCGGAGTCGGGCGCGCTGTACATGAGCTCGGCGAAGCGGTGCATCACCGACTGGAGCCGGCCCGTGGCGGCGTTGATCGCGTCCACGTCCTTCGCCTCCGAGTTGCGCGCGATGCGCACGTCGGCGATGGCGTTGCGGATCTCCTCGAGGTCACGTTCCGAGAAGCGCTCCGCGAAATCGCGCAGCGTCTGCTCGGTCGAGTAGAGCAGGATCTCCGCCTGGTTGACCGCCTCGGTGAACACGCGCTTGCGCTTGTCCTCTTCGGCGTGCTTCTCGGCGTCTTCGACCATGCGCTTGATCTCGCCCTCGGAGAGACCGCTCGCCACCTTGATGGCGATCTGCTGCTTGCGTTGCGTGCCGAGGTCCTTGGCTGACACCTGGACGATGCCGTTGGCGTCGATGTCGAAGGTGACCTCGATCTGCGGCACGCCGCGCGGAGCCGGCGGGATGCCCACCAGGTCGAAGCGACCCAGTGTGCGGTTGTCCCTGGAGAGCTCGCGCTCGCCCTGGAGCACGTGCACACTCACCGCCGGCTGGTTGTCCGCCGCGGTGGAGAAAATCTGCGTCTTGCGCGTGGGCACCGTGGTGTTGCGCGTGATGAGCTTGGTCATCACGCCACCGAGCGTCTCGATGCCGAGCGAGAGCGGCGTCACGTCGAGGAGGATGACCTCGTCGACCTGGCCGGTCAGCACGCCGCCCTGGATCGCGGCGCCCTTGGCGACCACTTCGTCCGGGTCGACGCCCTTCTGCGGTTCCTGGTTGAAGAACTTCTTCACCGCTTCGCGCACGGCCGGCATGCGCGTCGAGCCGCCGACCAGGATGACCTTCTCGATCTGCGTGGTCGAGACGCCGGCGTCGTGGAGCGCCTGGCGGCAGGGCTCCATGGTGCGCTTGATGAGCGCCTCGACGAGCTGCTCGAGCTTGGCGCGGGTGAGCTGGAGCTCGAGATGCTTCGGGCCGGTGTCGTCGGCGGCCAGGAACGGGAGATTGATCGTTGTCTCGAGGGTGGTCGAGAGCTCGCACTTGGCCTTTTCGGCCGCGTCGCGCACGCGCTGCATCGCCATCTTGTCGCCGGAGATGTTGAGCCCGCACTGCATCTGGAACTCTTCCACCACCCAATCCATGACCTTGCGGTCGAAGTCGTCGCCGCCGAGGTGCGTATCGCCCGAGGTCGACTTCACCTGGAACACACCGTCGGAGAGCTCGAGGATCGACACGTCGAACGTGCCGCCGCCGAGGTCGTACACCGCGGTGATGCCGGTCTTCTCGCGGTCGAGGCCGTAGGCCAGCGCCGCCGCGGTCGGCTCGTTGATGATGCGCAGCACCTCGAGGCCCGCGATGCGTCCCGCATCCTTGGTGGCCTGGCGCTGGGCGTCGTTGAAGTAGGCCGGAACGGTGATGACCGCTTTCTCGACCGGCTCGCCGAGGAAGTCTTCGGCGATCTTTTTGAGCGTCTGCAGGATCATCGCGGAGATTTCTTCGGGGCGCAGCGACTGGTCCTTGACCTTCACCAGCACCTCGCCGCTCTTGCCGGCCTCGACGGTGTAGGAGACACGGGCGGCTTCGCCCTTCACCTCGTCGTGGCGCGTTCCCATGAAGCGCTTGACCGAGTAGATGGTCTGCGTCGGATTGGTGATGGCCTGGCGCTTGGCGATGTGCCCCACGAGGCGCTCGCCGTTCTTCGCGAAGGCGACCACCGACGGGGTGGTGCGCATGCCCTCGGGTGTCGTGACCACGGTGGGCTCGCCGTCCTGGATGAAGGCGATGCACGAATTGGTCGTCCCCAGATCGATCCCAATGACCTTTGACATCATGCGCTCCTGGCTTTTGAGGGCCCCGCACGGGCCACGCCGATGCGGCGCTCGAGCGGGAGCGCACGCACGGCGGGCCGTGCAAATCAATCATGTCCGAGGTCGGGAGCGTTGCTACTTTGCAACGATCACGTGAGCGGGACGGATGACGGTTCCGTTGAAGATGTATCCCTTCGTGATGACCTGGGCCACGTTACCTGAGGGAGTATCCGTGGTCTCGATCTGTCCGATCGCCATGTGGCGCGTCGGATCGAAGGGTTGGTGGAGCGCGTCGACTTCGGCGACGCCCAGTTTCAGAAGCACGCGAACCAGGTTGCCGTGGATGAGGCGGATTCCCTTGACGAAATCGCTCTCATCTCCGGGCTCCACCACCGCAAACGCCCGTTCGAAATCATCCAGCGAATTCAGGATTTCGAGAATGACCTCGGTTCTGGACTGCTGCTTAAGCAATTCCCATTCCTTCGCGGTACGTTTGCGGTAGTTTTCAAACTCGGCCGCCGAGCGCAGCCACTTGTCCTTGAATTCCTTGACCTGGCCCTCGAGGGCGGCTTTTTCTGCCGTCAGGGAATCCCGCTCTTTCTCGGCGGCGGTCTTCTCCTTCTGCAGTTTGGTGATGGCGGAATTTTTTTCCGCGAAACGATCCAGGATCTGCTTCTTGGAGATCTTGAAGCGCCCGCCCTGCGACGGCTCGTCGGGGGCCGGCGCGTCAGGGGCCGCCGCGTCGTCGTCCTGCTCTTCGACAGGGTGCGCGGAGTCGGTGTCGAGGTCGTAGACGCGGCCGCCCGGCGCGGTCGCGTCGTCGTCTTCGCGGGCGTCGATGTCAGCGGCGGGGCGATCTTTCTCTTCCACGATGTCTCCTTCTAGAAATATTCCTCGCCGATCGCGCGCATCTCGCGCGAGACCGCGCCGACCAGCGAGAGGGCCACATCATAACGCATGCGCGTCGGTCCGATAATCCCCAGTACGCCGCGCGAGGCGCCCATGCGGTAGCCCGCCGTGACCATGCTGAACGGGCGCAGGGCTTCGTCGCGGTGCTCGCGCCCGATGGTGACCTCGGTGCGGTCGAGCGGGCGGCTCGCCAGCAGCGAGGCCAGGTAGTCGCGGTTGTGCAGGATGCGCAGCAGGAGCTGCAGCGTGCGCGCGTCGGAGAGCTCGCGCTGCTCGAGGACGCGGCTGCGCTCCTCCACGCACAACTCGACGGCGGGCGGCGCGGAGAAGATCTCGTCGCGGCGCAGCGCCACCTCGCGGACGATCGCGCCCTCCTCGGTGACGTTGTCGCGCAGGCTCTCGGTGAGCAGGCGCTTCGCTTCGCCGAGCGGCCGGTTGATCACCATGGCCTGGAGGAGCCGTTCCGCGGCGCGCACGCTCTCCTCGCTGACGTCGCGGTCGAGCCGGAGGGTGAGCACGTGCTCGTACTCGGGCACGAGGTGGACGGCCAGGATGACGCGCGCCGTGTCCAGCCGGAACAGGCGCAGCAGCCGCACGCGACTCTCCTGCACGATCGAGCCGTACACCACCGCCACGTGGTTGGACATCATGCCGAGGAGCTGGGTGGCCTGCATCATCACGCCGTTCACGTCGGGCGCGGGCTGCCGCAGCTCGGCGCGCACCGCCGAGGCGTGCTCGCCGCGCGGCATGGCGGAGTCGGTCTGCAGCTCGTTCACGCGCTCGCGGTAGCCCGCGTCGGTGGGAATGCGCCCCGACGACACGTGCGCCTTGCAGATGTAGCCGTCGTGCTCGAGCACGACCATGCGGTTGCGGATCGTCGCCGTGCTCATGTCCTGGCAGCCGCCGTCGTGGACGCGCTGCGAGCTCACCGGCACGCCGTCGTCGACGTATGCGTCGATGATGGAGCGCAGAATCTGTCGGTCTTTTTCGTCGATCAGCATGGCGCGTTTTCCGTCAGTCGAATCACCAGGTCGTTGAGCACCAGGTAGCCGCGGTCCGTCGCGCGAACACGGTCGCCCTCGACGGTGATGAGCCCCTCGCGCACGAAGGCGTCGATCACGCCGCCGTCGCGCGTGAGCTCGTCGCGGGATACCCCGCGATTCGTGCGCAGGCCCAGCATCGTCTTCTCGATGGCGCCGTCGCCGCCCTCGTCGACCAGGCGGGCCGCGATGTGCCCTCCCCCCGCCCGGGAAAGATACGAATCCAGCGCGGGCTCGTTCCAGAACCTTTGCCCGCCCAGGGCGGAGTGCGCCGCCGGGCCGACGCCCAGGTAGTCGCCGCCGTCCCAGTACACGCGGTTATGCAGCGACTCGAAGCCGGGCCGCGCGAAGTTGGACACCTCGTAATGCTCGTAGCCGGCCCCGGCAAGACGCCGGCAGGCAGTCAGGTATTCTTCGGCGACGCGATCGGGATCGACCGCGGCGAAGAAGCGCTCCACCTCGTGCGACATGTCCCCGCCCGCCTCGAGCCCGTAGACCGAGAAGTGGCGCGGCGAGCGCGCGACCAGCGTCTCCAGCGTGCGCGCCAGGTCGTCGGGCGTGGTCTTCGGGACACCGAGCAGCACGTCGAAGCTCACGTTGTCGCATTCGCCGGTGACGATGTCGATGGCGCGCGTGTTCACGTCGGGAGAGCAGCGCTTGAGCACCTTCTGCCCCACC
>DASVAK010000234.1:0-2763 GCA_036376395.1 Candidatus Krumholzibacteriia bacterium | reverse complement strand
CGGAGCGGGGGCCGGAGGACGCAGCCCGTGATCGGGCCTTTGGCGTAAAGCGCGAACGGCAACGCGCAGACAGAGCGGAGCGCCGACGCGGGTTGGACGGCCGCTGCCAGCGTGCCCAGGATCGTGTATCATGCCTGCGGGCCGAGGGTCCCGCATGCACGCTCCCGTCACATTCCAGCAATTCGCCGACGCCAGTCCCTACACCGATCCGGTCGACCGCAAGAAGCTGCTCTTCGTCTACCGGGCGGTGGAGGATTTTGCCGCCGAGCGGCGCGTGGGCGCCGACCGGCTCTCCATCCTGGAAGTCGGCTGCGGGGTGGGCAACATCACCCTGCCGCTGGCCCGGCTGGGTGCGAGCGTGCGCGGGCTCGACATCGACGCCCGGGATGTTGCCACGCTGACGCAGCGGGCCCGCGAGCTCCGCTTCGACAACCTGACCGCCGCGGTCGAGGACGCCTACACCTTCCGGCATGACACGCGCTACGACGTCGTGGTCGCCTCCGAGGTCATCGAGCACATTCTCGACCCGGATGCGTTTCTCGCCAACCTGGTGCGCCACCTCGAGCCCGGCGGTCTCGTCATCCTCACCACGCCCAACGGCTACGGCCCCTGGGAGCTATCCAATTACATGCGCCCGCACCACGTCGCGCGGCGCTGGAACTGGCTTCGCCGCCTCGCCGGCAAGCCGGACTACGTGGCCGGGACGGGCCCCGATCACTGCCAGCATTTCACGCGCGGCAAGCTGCTCAAGATCTTTCACCGGCACGGCCTCGACGTGCACCGGTTCATGAACTCGGATTTCGTGCTCACCATTTCGAAGACGATGCGCCGCCACCCGGTTTTCGGCACGTTCGACGCCGATTTCGCGAACGTGGTGCCGCACTGGATGGCGAGCGGGTGGTACGTGGCATTGAGATTGAGAGGCTGAATGAAACTCGTCGAATGTGTTCCCAACTTCAGTGAAGGCCGCGATCGGGGTGTGATTGACGCCATTGTCGCTGCCATCGCAAGCGCCGACGGCGCTCACGTGCTCGACGTCGATCCCGGACGCGACACCAACCGCACCGTGGTGACGTTCGTGGCCACCGCCGACCGCGTGGTGGAGGCGGCGTTTCGCGGCATCGCGAAGGCGGCGGAGCTGATCGACATGTCGAAGCACCACGGCGAGCACGCGCGCATGGGCGCCACCGACGTGTGCCCATTCGTGCCGCTCGGCACCACCACCATGGACGAATGCGTGGCGCTCGCGAAGACGCTGGGCGAACGCGTGGCGCGCGAGCTCGGCATTCCGGTGTATCTCTACGAGTATGCCGCCACGCAGGAGGACCGCCGCAGCCTGCCGTCGATCCGCGCCGGCGAATACGAAGGGCTGCCCGAGAAGCTGCGCGACCCGCACTGGAAGCCGGATTTCGGCGCGGCGAAGATGAACGCCCGCTCCGGCGCCACCGTGATCGGGGCGCGCAAGTTCCTGATCGCGTACAACGTGAACCTCAACACGCGCGACAAGAAGAAGGCCAGCGACATCGCACTCGCGATCCGCGAAGCCGGCCGCAAGAAGAAAGACGAACACGGCCGCGTGCTGCGCGACCAGAACGGCGACTTCATCTTCGAGCCGGGGACGCTCAAGGCGTGCAAGGCGGTGGGCTGGTACATCGACGAGTACCAGCGCGCGCAGGTCTCCATCAATCTCACCGACTTCGACGTGACGCCGCCGCACATCGCCTTCGAGGAAGTGAAGCGGCAGGCCGAGATGCGCGGACTGCGCGCCACCGGCAGCGAGCTCGTCGGCCTGCTTCCACTGGACGCGCTGACGCGCGCGGGACGCTATTACCTCGAGCTGCAGAACACCTCGGCGGGGGCGCCCGAGCCGCAGCTCGTCGAGATCGCCATTCAATCGCTCGGCCTGCGCGAGCTGGGAGGATTCGACCCCATGCAGAAGATCATCGAGTACCAGGTGGCCGGGGATTCGCCGCTCGCGTCGGCGACGGTGCGCTCATTCGCCGATCTCACCTCGGAGGGCACCGCGGTGCCCGGCGGCGGCAGCGTGTCCGCGCTGTGCGGCGCGATGGGCGCGGCGCTGGCCGCCATGGTCGGCAACCTCACCCACGGCAAGAAGGGCTACGAGGGCGTATCGAAAGCGATGAGCGATGCCGCGGTGGAAGCGCAGGCAGTCAAAGCGGAATTGCTGCGCGCGGTGGACGACGACTCGCGCGCGTTCGATGCGCTGATGGCGGCCAACCGCATGCCGAAGGCGACGCACGACGAGCAGGCGGCGCGCGATGGCGCCATCCAGGCGGCGACGCTCCGCGCCATCGAGGTGCCCCTGTCGGTGATCCGCGCGTGCAACCGCGCGGTGCCGCTGGTCGAGCGCGTGGCGCGCGACGGCAACAAGAATTCGGTGAGCGATGCGGGTGTCGCCGCGCTCTGCCTCAAGGCGGCCGCGCACGGCGCCTACCTCAACGTGCTGATCAACATGAGTGGATTGAAAGAGCGTGGCGCGGCGGACCGGATGCTCAAGGAAGCACGGGGGTTGTTCGACCAGGTGGGCACGGCGGCCGCGCGCGTCACGGACGGCATCGAGAAATCGATCCCTACCGGCTAGCGCTCAGCGCTCGTCGTCTACGTTGTCATCGTCGCGGTCGCGATCCTGATCGTGCATCCTTCGCACGATCCGGATTCCCCCCATCACGAGCGGAAGGAGCCACGCGGCGCGTTTGAGCCACGTGCGCGCCGCGAACGGCGCCACCACGGCGGCCAGTGCCA
>DASVAK010000232.1:0-7255 GCA_036376395.1 Candidatus Krumholzibacteriia bacterium | reverse complement strand
GGTGGTGAGCTTCATCGCCGGCCAGACCGCGCCGCCGGGCAAACGCATGGGCCACGCCGGCGCGATCGTGAGCGGCGGCAGCGGCACCGCGGCCGAGAAGATCAAGGCGCTCACCGCGGCGGGTGTTCCCGTCGCGCGCGTACCGTCCGAGATCACGGCGCTGGTCGCCAACGCGGCACCGGCGCTGAAGCGCAGTTAGAGTTTCGGCGCACGAGCGGGTCCTGTCACCGGCCACCCCGGAGCAAACCGCCGCGCTCGTTATCGCGGCGGTTTGCCGGGGTCTCCGTCCGGCGCCACCCGCTCGTGCGCCATCAACTACACCTGAACCAGGGAGCCCGAATGAAGACACTCTTGATGGTAAAGCCCGACACCGTGGCGTCAGGAAACGTGGGCGAGATCATCGCCCTCGTGGAGCGAAACCGCTTCCAGATCCGGCGCCTGACCCTCACGCGATTCTCGAAGGAACGCGCGGAACGCTTCTACGAGATGCACAAGGCACGGCCTTTCTTCGGCGAGCTCGTGTCGTACATTACCAGCGGTCCGGTCGTCGCTCTCGAGGTCGAGGGCGACCAGGCCGTCACCCGGATCCGTGAGCTCATCGGGGCCACCAACCCGGCCGAGGCGCGCCCGGGAACGATCCGCGCCATGTACGGTAAGAGCTTGCAAAACAATGCGGTACACGGTTCTGACAGTCCCGAGTCGGCCGAAAAAGAGCTTGAAATTGCCTTCGCCGCCGCCTAAAGTCGTGACCGCCTGGCTGACATCGGTCTTCCCACCGGCCGGCCGCTCCGGGGGGATAGCGCGATGATTCTCGATCTGCGCGAGTTCGATGGTCCGACGGGAAGGATCGTCGGCGACGAAACCGTTCAGATTGAGGATCCGCTGGCCGGTGAGGTCATGGTTCCGTGCCGGATCGAGCTGGATTACCGCCAGACGGTCGGCACGTTCCATTTTCATGGCCAGGTAAAGGGGACATACTCCGCCCAGTGCCACCGATGCCTCGACCCGGTGCAGGTCTCGGTGGGCGGTGACTTCGACCTCCTGGTGAGGCGGGGGGAGCATGGCGGTGAAACCGCGGATGACCTGGTGGTGCTGTCGTCGACCGAGCACCAGCTGGACCTTTCGCCGTCGATCCGCGAAACGATGGTGCTCAACGAGCCGATGCTCGTTCTGTGCACCGAGTCATGCCGGGGACTGTGCCCCGTCTGCGGCGCCAACTGGAACCGCGAAACATGTAATCACGGCGAAGCCGCCGATCCGCGGTGGGGCGCGCTTCGCGAAAAAATAGAAGAGCAGGAGTGACATCATGGGTCTGCCCAAGAGAAAACATTCGAAGACTCGCAAGAGAAAGCGCCGGGCCAACTGGAAGATGGAGGCCCCGGGCCTCACCAAGTGCTCGCACTGCGGACAGGCGAAGACGCCGCACAGTGTGTGCCCGAATTGCGGATTCTACGCGGGCCGCGAAGTGGTGCGCATCGAAGAGGAACTCTAGAGGTGTTGAGTGCGAATCGCCGTTGACGCGATGGGAGGCGACACGGGCCCGCGAGTCGTCGTTCCCGGCGCGATCGATGCCGCGAAAGCGCGTGCCGGAGAGCTCAAGCTGATCCTCGTCGGACGCGAGGAGGAAATCCGGCCGCACCTCGGCGATGTGAATCCGGAGTGGGTGGAGATCGTCCACGCGTCGGAGAACATCGAGATGAACGAGGCGCCCGCGCAGGCGATCCGCAGCAAGAAGGACTCGTCGATCGGGGTGGCGCTGCGCCTGATCCGGGAGGGGCGCGCCGACGCGATGGTCAGCGCCGGCAATACCGGCGCGGTGGTCGCGGGCTCGCTGCTCACGATCGGCCGCCTTCACGGCATCTCCCGCCCGGCCATTTCCACCCTTCTGCCCAACAAGCAGCGCGGCGCGGTCATGCTGGACGTCGGCGCCAACCACGAGTGCACACCCAAGAACCTGGTGCAGTTCGCCATCATGGGCTCGGTGTTCTCGCGCTACCACGCGGGCGTCGAGCGTCCGCGCGTCGGTCTGCTCAACATCGGGGAGGAGAAGAGCAAGGGGAACGACCTGGTGCGCGAGTCGCACGCCCTGCTCGAGAAGGACCCGCGCGTCCACTTCGTGGGCAACGTGGAGGGCCGCGACGTGTTCGACGGGGCGGCCGACGTGGTGGTGTGCGACGGATTCGTGGGCAACGTGATTCTCAAGTTCTCCGAGAGCATCTATTCTTTTCTTGCGCACCTGGTGAAGGACGAGATCCGCCGCGGCACGCTGGCCAAGGCGGGCGCGCTCCTCATGAAGCCGGCGTTCGGTTCGGTCAAGGCGCGGCTCGATTACGCCGAGTACGGCGGGGCGCCGCTGCTGGGGGTCAAGGGCACCGTGATCATCTCGCACGGAAAAAGCTCGCCGCGAGCCATCCGCAATGCGATCCTCGTCGCGGCGCGTTCGGTGAACGCAAACGTGAACCGCCACATCGAGGAACAGTTCAGCACAGGAACCCCCCATGCCGTCGAAGTTCATTAGGTCATCCCGCATCGCCGGAACCGGGCACTACATGCCCGAGCGCGTGCTTTCCAATTTCGATCTCGAGAAAATGGTGGAAACCAGCGACGAGTGGATCAGGTCGCGCACCGGGATCCGGGAGCGGCGCATCGTGGCGAACGACCAGGCGTGTTCGGACATCGCCACCATCGCGGCGCAGAATGCGCTCGAGATGGCGGGCATCAAGGCCACCGACCTCGACGGCATCTTCATGGGCACCATCAGCGGCGACATGCAGTTTCCCGCCACAGCCACGCTGGTGCAGGACCGGATCGGCGCCACCAACGCGGCGGCGCTCGACGTGAGCGCGGCGTGCAGCGGATTCATCTACGGAGTCAACCTGGCGAACGCGATGATATCGGCCGGATCGATGAACCGTGTTCTCGTGATCGGCGCCGAGGTGCTTTCGAAGTTCATCGACTGGACCGACCGCTCGACGTGCGTGCTCTTCGGAGACGGCGCCGGGGCGGCCGTGCTCCAGGTGTGCGAGCCGGGCGAAGGTATTCTCGCCACGCAGATGAAGAGCGACGGCTCGCTGGCGGACCTGCTCTGCATTCCGGCGGGCGGCTCGCGCCTTCCCTACACGGATCGCACCGCGGCGGACCGGCTCCACTTCATCAAGATGAAGGGCGACGGCGTCTTCAAGTGGGCGGTGCGGGCCATGGCCGACGCGGCGCGCATCGTGCTCGACGAGGCCGGCTACACCATCGACGACGTGAAGTTCGTGGTTCCGCACCAGGCCAACATCCGCATCGTGGATGCGGTGAGCGAACGGCTCGAGGTGCCCAGGGAGCGCATGATCGTGAACCTCGATCGCTACGGAAACACGTCGTCGGCGACGATTCCGGTGGCGTACGACGAGCTCGCGCGCTCGGGCCGTGTCCAGCCCGGCGACCTCGTGCTGTTCACCGGTTTCGGTGGCGGTTTCACCTGGGGCGCCGTGCTGTTCCGTCACTCCATCCGTTCCTGAAACGAGGCCCGCATGGTTGGCATGCTTTTTCCCGGACAGGGTTCGCAGTTCGTCGGCATGGGGAAGGACTATTACGACGCCTTCCCGGTCGCGCGCGCTCTCTACCGTGACGCGAACGCTGCGCTCGGCTTCGACATCACGGCGCTCTCGTTCACGGGCGACATGGAGGAGCTCACGGCCACGCGCAACGCCCAGCCGGCGATCCTCCTGCACAGCCTGGTCGTGCTGGCGGTCCTGCGCGAGCGCGGCGTGGTGCCGAAGATCGTGGCCGGACACAGCCTGGGCGAGTTCTCCGCGCTGGTGGCGGCGGGGTTCTTCGCGCCGATGGACGCGCTCAAGATCGTGCGCCGTCGCGGCGAGCTGATGTACGACGCGGGGCTCGAGCGGCCCGGAACCATGGCCGCCGTGATCGGACTCGACGAAGCGGTGGTCGAGGAATGCCTGCGCGAGGCGGGCGGCACCGTCGTGGTCGCGAATTACAACTCGCCGTCGCAGCTGGCCATCTCCGGCGATGTCGACGCGGTGAAGAAGGCGTGCGAGCTGTGCAAGGCGCGCGGCGCCAAGCGCGCGATCCTGCTGCCGGTGAGCGGTGCGTTCCATTCGCCGTTGATGGAGCCGGCGGTCGAGGAATTCCGCGCTTTCCTGGGCGGGTTTCCCGCGGGCAGTCTCGATGTCGACTGGGTCGCCAACGTGACGGGCGGAATCGTGCGCGATGCGTCCACGGTCGTCGACCTGTTGTCGCGCCAGCTCTCGTCGCCCGTGCAGTGGACGCGCAGCATGCGTGCCTTCGCGGCGCGGGGGCCGGCGGTGATCTACGAAGTGGGTCCCGGCAACGTGCTGGCGGGGTTGATGAAGCGGACCGTGGGCGGTGTCGGCGTGGTGGCGTTGTCGGCCTGCGAGACCCGGCCCGTGACGCACTGATTTTTGCATTTCCCGGTATTTGCGTGCTTTGCTATAACCAAGTAGCCTGACCCCTTCGCGGGGTGTCGCGTCGAACCAATGGAACTTTCGGGACGAGTGGCCGTAATCACCGGTGCCGCGCGCGGCATCGGACGCGAGATCGCCGAGCGCCTCGGCGCGGCGGGCGCGTCGCTCGCGGTCGTGGACGTGGACGACGGCGCGGTGGCGCAGGCAGCCGCCGACATCTCCCGGTCCGGCGTCACGGCGCGCGGATACCGGTGCGACGTGTCGTCCTTCGACGACGCCGCCGCGGTGGGCGAGCGGATCGCGGGTGATTTCGGGCGCGTCGACATCCTGGTCAACAACGCCGGCATCACGCGCGACAAGCTGTTCCTGCGCATGAGCGCGGACGACTGGGGCGCGGTGCTCAACGTGAACCTGACCGGCGCGTTCAATGTCACGCGGGCGTTCACGTCGGTCATGCTCAAGCAGCGCTCCGGGAGCATCGTCAACATTGCGTCGGTGGTGGGGCAGATGGGCAATGCGGGGCAGGCCAACTACGCGGCGAGCAAGGCGGGCATGATCGGCCTGACCAAGTCGCTCGCGAAGGAATTCGCGCCGCGCGGCGTGCGCGTCAACGCGGTGGCGCCGGGGTTCATCCGGACGCCGATGACGGACGCGCTGTCGGAAGAAGTGCAGACACAAATGAAGCAGGCGATTCCGCTGGGCCGGTTCGGCGAGACGGGGGACGTTGCCAGCGTGGTGATGTTCCTGGTTTCGGATGCGTCGGCCTACGTTACGGGGCAGATCATCAACTGTGACGGCGGGATGGTGATGGCGCGCTGAGAGAGCGCGTCACGTAAAGAGGAGGAGACCTCATGTCGGAGATCGAAGCCAAGGTCAAGAAGATCATTGAAGAGAAACTGTCGGTGAATGCCGACCAGATCACCAACGGCGCGCGTTTCGCCGAGGACCTCAAGGCCGATTCGCTCGACACCGTCGAGCTGGTCATGGCGCTCGAGGACGAATTCGGCCTGGATATTCCCGACGAAGAGGCGGAGAAGATCAAGACCGTGCAGAACGCCATCGACTACATCACATCCAAGGCAGGTTAGATCTGCCGCAACGGGGGTTCTCGCCGTGGCCCCGACGGGCGCGGCGGGCGGCAGCAATCTATGGCATCCGCCAACAATAACAGGCGCGTGGTCATTACCGGCGTGGGTCTGGTGACCGCGCTTGGCAACAGCACCGCCGATACGTGGAGGGGCATCGTCGCGGGAAAGAGCGGCGCGGCCCCGATTGCGTCGTTTGACGTCACCGCCTACCCGACGCGGTTCGGCTGCGAGGTCAAGAATTTCGAGCCCTCGCAGTACATGGACCTCAAGGACAGCAAGCGGACCGACCGCACCGTGCACCTCGCCATGGGCGCGGCGCGCCAGGCGATGGCCGGCATCGACCTGGAGCATATGGACCGCACCCGCGTCGGCGTGGTGATCGGCTCCGGCATCGGCGGCATCGCGACGTTCGAGAGACAGCACTCCATCCTGGTCGAACGCGGACCCGACAAGGTCAGCCCCTTCTTCATTCCGATGATGATCGCCGACATGCCCTCGGGCTATGCCTCGATCGCATTCGGGCTCAAGGGGCCCAACTATGCCACCGTGTCGGCGTGCGCGTCGGGCGGCAATGCGCTCGCGGATGCGTTCATGCTGATCCGCCTCGGCTACGCCGATGCGATGCTGACCGGCGGCACCGAAGCGGCCGTGACCCCGATTGCGCTGGCCGGCTTCTGCAACCTGAGGGCGCTGTCGCGGCGCAACGACGCGCCCGAGCGCGCATCGCGCCCCTTCGACGCGGAGCGCGATGGATTCGTGATCGGCGAGGGCGCCGGCATCCTGTTCGTCGAGGAGCTCGAGCACGCGAAACGCCGCGGCGCGACCATTCTGTGCGAGATCACAGGCGTCGGCCTCACCGGCGACGCGTACCACCAGACCTCCCCCGCGCCCGACGGCGAGGGCGCCGTGCGCGCCATGCAGATGGCGCTCGACGACGCCGGGATCGGGCCCGAGAAGGTCGACTACATCAACGCCCACGGCACCAGCACCGAGCTCAACGACGCCAGCGAGACGGCGGCGATCAAGAAGGTATTTGGCGCGCATGCCCATCGCGTGATGGTGAGCTCGACCAAGTCGATGATGGGCCACCTGCTCGGCGCGGCGGCGGGCGTCGAGGCGATCATCTGCGCGCTGTCGATCCAGCACAGCGTGATTCCGCCCACCATCAACTACGAGCATCCCGATCCGGCGTGCGATCTCGACTACGTTCCCAACACGGCGCGGGAGAAGCGCATCGACATCGCGCTGTCGAACTCGTTCGGGTTCGGCGGTCACAACGCCACGCTCATCGTGCGCCGCTACTCCGGCGGGTAGGCGATCGCGCATGCGGGGCCTGCTCCGAAAACTGCGCGCCCGGTTCACACCACCGCCGTCTCCATCCATCCCGGGCGGGATCGAACGTCTCGCCGAGCTCGAGCGCATCCTCGACCATCGTTTTCGCGACCGCGCGCTGCTGGTGGCGTCGCTGGTGCACCGTTCGTACTACGCGGGCACCGAGTCGCACACGGCGCTCAATTCGAACGAGCGAATGGAGTTCCTGGGCGACTCCGTGCTCTCGCTGGTGGTGAACGACTACCTCTACCACCACTACCCGGACAAGACCGAGGGCGAGCTCACCAAGATGAAATCCGTGGTGGTGAGCAAGCAGGTCCTCGCGCACCTCGCCAAGAAGATCAACCTCGGCTCGTTCGTGCTCGTGAGCGACAACGCGCAGAAGGCGGGCGTGAGCACGAT
>DASVAK010000223.1:0-3763 GCA_036376395.1 Candidatus Krumholzibacteriia bacterium | reverse complement strand
GCCCATGCCCATGCCGCCGTTGACGTCCTGCGCCGTGATACGGATGCTGACCACCGACGGCGTCATACGTTCCACGACGCCGATCACGGCGCGGGAATATGCATCGAGGAGCTCGAGGTCGTCGTCGTCGGGGAGCCCGGGAGCGACCGGTTCCGGGCGCTGCAGCGGATCGGCTTCACCCATCAGAAACTCAGGCGTGTCTTCCATGCCGCCCATATAGGGAGGGGTCGGCGAGGAGCGCAAACGGGAGAGGGCCGGGCTCAAGCGCGATCCGCCGGGCTCGCGAATAGCCCGCGGATCGCGCGCAACTCGTTACGAGTACGAGTTACTGCCGTTACGGCAGTAATCATATTTTTCACAAGGGCGGGCGCTTAGTAATTGTGCCGGACGATCTCGCCTTCCACCATGAAGACGATGTCCTCGGCGATGTTGGTGGCGAGATCCGCGATCCGCTCCAGGTGGCGCGTCGCGGAGATGGTGTTCACGGCCGGCTCGATCTGGCGCACGTCGTTGCGCATCACGTCCTGCATCGCGGAGTACATCAGGCGGTGCACGCGATCGACCTCGTCGTCCATGGTGCAGACCTTGCGCGCGAGCGCGGAATCACGCTCGACCAGCGCGGTGAGGCTGGCCTTCATCATCTGCTGGACCGTCTCGACCAGGCGGTCGAAGTCCTCGGGGCGACGGACCGGCTCGAGGTCCGCGAGCACCACGGCGCGCTCGGCGATCGACACCGCGTGATCGCCGATGCGCTCGAGATCATTGTTCACCTTGAGCACGGTGATGATGAAGCGCAGGTCGGCCGCCACCGGCTGGTGCAGCGCGAGCATCTTGAGCGCGTGATCCTCGATCCGGTTCTCGCAGTCGTTGATGGCGTCGTCGACGGCGATCACCTCGCGGGCCAGCGTCTTGTCGCGACGGACGAGCGCCGTGATGGAACGGTTGGTCGCCTCCTCCACCATCGCACCCATGGTGAGCAGCTCCTTCGAGAGTCCGTCCAGATCGATCTGCAGATGTTTCGTCATTCGCTTCGTGTTCCCTCTCTGCGTGAACTGTTGCCCGGTTTCAAGCCGACCTGCACGCGAAACGTGCTGCCGCGGCCCGGCGCGCTCTTGAGTGATATCGTGCCACCGTGCGCGAGCGCCACGTGCTTCACGATCGACAGCCCCAGCCCGGTGCCGCCCATCTGGCGGGAGCGCGCCTTGTCGACGCGGTAGAACCGCTCGAAGACGCGGCTCTGCTCCTCGGGCGGAATACCGATGCCGGTATCCGCCACTTCGAGCACCGCGCTGCCGTTCTCGGTCGCGAGCTTCACGTCCACGCGTCCGCCGGGCGGCGTGTACTTGATGGCATTGCTGACCAGGTTGTCGACCAGCTCGCGCATCGCCTCGACGTCGCCGTCGATGGTGACCGGCGCGCCGGGCAGCCCCGGGGTCAGCGTGACCTTCCGGGTCTCGGCGGCGTGGATCTGCGTGCGGCACGACTCCGCCACCGTCTCGCGCAGGTCCATGGCCTCGAAGCGCAGGCCGCTCGCGCCGGATTCGAGGCGCGAGAGCGTCAGCAGGTCGGAGACCAGGTTGGACAGCCGCGTCGACTGGTCGCCGATCTTGGCGATGAACCGCTCGCGCGTTTCCGCGTCCATCGCCCGGTCGTCGATCATGGTCTCGACCAGGCCCCGGATCGCGGTGAGCGGGGTCTTGAGCTCGTGCGAGATGTTGGCGACGAAATCGCGGCGCACCGCCTCGAGCTGGCGCAGCTCGCTCACGTCGTGCAGCACGACGACGGCGCCGTCGATGGCGTCGCCGGCGTTGCGAAGCGGTGTCGCGGTGAGCTGGATGACCTGGTCTTTCTGCGCGGTCGGGATGCGCACCTCGGAGACACGCACGCGGTTCTGCCGCATCGCCTCGCCCAGTGCTTCACTCACCTCGACGACGCGCGTCACCTCCCAGACGCGGCGCCCCAGCGACGCGCGGCCGTCGATGCCCAGGATGGCCTGCGCGGCCGCGTTGGCGTGCACCACGCGCTCCTCGCGGTCCACCGCCACCACGCCCTCCACCATGCCGGCCAGGATGGCGAGGGTCTTGTTGCGGTCGGTCGCCATGGTGTCGATCTGCGCGCGCAGTTGCCCCGTCATGGTATTGAGCGCGTCCGCCAGCACACCGATTTCGTCGCCGCGATGGATGTGGAGCCGGCGGGCGTGATCCCCGGCCGCCACCGCGCGCGCGGTCTCCGTCATGTCGAGGAGCGGCCGCGTGAAGCTGCGCGCCACCAGGAGTCCCAGTCCCAGCGCGGCGGCAACGGGCAGCACCAGGGCGAGCGCGATGCCGCGGCGAACGGCGTCGCTGCGCTGCCGGATCGCCTCGAGCGTGGAGGAGGTGCGCACGAAGCCCGCGAGCACGCCGTCTTTCATGACCGGGATGGCGAGGTACATCGACGGCGCCGACACGGTGCGGCTGAAGCGCGTCGACGTGCCCATGCCGTTGTTCGCGGCCGCCATGATCTCGGGTCGGTCGCGGTGGTTGTCCATGGTCTTGGGATCCTCGTTCGAATCCGCGAGCACGGTGCCGTCGAGCGCGATCACTGTGTAGCGCGTGCCGGTGCGCGCGCCCAGCGCGCGGATGCGCTGCTCGAACGAGGAGTCGGGCGGGAGGGCGACGTAGGGCGCGGCGATGTCGCGCACCAGGACGGCGTCGCGCTGCAGGCCGTCGCGGATGTGCTCGAGCACGCCGTGCTCGGCGTCGCGCACGAGCACCACCCCCACCACCATCGCGGTGGCGATGATGACGGCAGCGTAGCCGGCATACAGCTCCCAGAGAAATCGCGAGCGAAAGATGGGCTTCACGTCAGTCCTTGAACCGGTACCCCACGCCGCGAATGGTCTCGATCAGCTGGCGGTGTCCGCCCAGTTTCTTGCGAATGGCGCGCACGTGCACGTCGATGTTGCGATCGATCACGATGGCCTCCTCGCCGATGACGCGCGTGAGCAGCTGGTCGCGCGTGAACACGCGCCCCGGATGCGACGCCAGGAAATGGAGCAGCCGGAACTCCGTCGCGGTGAGCACCACCGACTCGCCGTCGATGCGCACGTCGTGCCGGGCGGGATCGATCGTGACGCCGTCGCGCACGATCCGGTCGCGGCGATCCTTCTCGGGCGCGGAGCGCGACCGGCGCAGCACCGCCTTGACGCGCGCCACCAGCTCCTTCGGGCTGAAGGGCTTCACCACGTAGTCGTCGGCGCCCATGCCCAACCCGAGCACGACGTCGGATTCCTCCCCCTTGGCGGTCACCATGATGACGGGGATGGACTGGGTCACCGGATCGGCCTTGAGCTTGCGGCACAGGTCGAGTCCGTCGATCTCGGGCAGCATGAGGTCGAGGATGACCAGGTTCGGCGCCGCGCGCTCGATCTTGGCCAGGCCGTCCTCGCCGCTGGTGCTCGTCGTCACCTCGTATCCCTCGCGCTTGAGGTTGTACGCAATGACTTCGAGGATGTCTTCCTCGTCTTCGATGACGACGATCTTGTCGGTTTTCACGGGCAAACCTCGCAGCGATTTATCCAAAGCGGCCAGTGACATAGTCCGATGTTTCCGTGAGTCTCGGGTTGGTGAAGATATCGGCCGTCGGTCCGTACTCGATCAGCCGGCCCATGTACATGAACGCGGTGAAGTCGCTGACGCGCGCCGCCTGCTGCATGTTGTGCGTCACGATCACGATCGAATACGACCCCCGGAGCTCGTGCATGAGATCCTCGATCTTGCCGGTG
>DASVAK010000207.1:0-5061 GCA_036376395.1 Candidatus Krumholzibacteriia bacterium | reverse complement strand
GGCCACGTGTTCCATCAGCCGCGCGAAGAGGGCGCGTCGCAGGTGGAGCCCCTCGAAATTGCACAGCGAATCCGAGGCATCGGAAGTCACTCCGTGGAACGTGAGAATGATGGGCCGCCGCCGGTTAACGGCGGCGGCGATACGGTGGACGCCCAGCACCCGGGATATCGAGTAAATAGTCTGCTTCAAGGCGAAAAAGTACTCCGGATCGAGGGGGGGCGCAAAGGGGGGAAAGCCGCGCCAATATGCTAATTAAACCACACGCGCACGTGTGTTACAATATCGTTGGCCGCAATGGAAGTTCGCACCGAATCCCAGCCATCGGAAGACTGACTCCTTGAAAGCCTGCGTCGTTTCGCTGCGGCTCCCGTCGTTCTACGGAGTCACGGGAAGGGCGCACTTCGGGGGCGCCGAGGTGCAGGCCGCGTTCGTCGCCGATGCGCTGCGCGCGAGCGGAGTCGACGTGGTGCTGGTGGTGGCGGATCTGCCCACCGGAGCGACCCTCCCCCATCCCGCCGAATGCGCGTTTCAAACCGCGGACGGCATCCCCGGTCTCCGGTTCTTCCATCCCCGCTGGAGCGGAATCATGGCGGCGCTTGCGCGGGCGAACGCCGACGTTTACCACCAGCACTGCGCGGGCATGATCACGGGGCTGGTGGCAAGATTCTGCCGCCGGCACGGCCGCACCTTCGTGTACGGCGCGGGCAGCGACGGGGATTTCCACCCGCGCCGGGTGGCGATCGACAACACGCGCGACCGCATGCTCTACCGTTACGGGTTGCACCATGCCGACGGGATCGTCGCGCAGAACCACAAGCAGCTGGACGCGGCGAAGACGCTCGGAAAACCCCTGTGCCTGATTCCGACCGGCGTTCGCTCCGTCGAACCCGGCGACGACCATCCGCTCGGGCCGGTGGTGTGGATCGGCTCGCTGTGGACGCTCAAGCGGCCCGATCTGCTGCTCGAGCTCGCGCGGCGTTGTCCCGACCGCGACTTCGTCATCGTGGGCGGTGATTTTCCGAGCGAGGCGGCCTATTCCGCGCGCATTCGCGCCGAGGCGTCAGGGCTGCCCAACGTCACCATCACCGGACGCATACCGAATCCGGAGGTGGAGGCGATCCTCCGCCGCGCCGCGCTGCTGGTGAACACGTCGGACGTGGAAGGATTCCCCAACGCCTACCTCGAAGCGTGGAGCGTGCGCGTGCCGGTGGTGGCCCGGCACGACATCGACGGCATCATCGCATCCTCCGGGGCGGGCATGATCGCGGAGACCATCGATGACATGACGGCGGCGATCCGCGCGCTGGAAGACGACGTGGCCCGCCGGACGATGGGGGAAGCCGCGCGGCGACACGCCCGCGCGAATTTCTCCCCGTCGGCGCTGGGTCCGAAGTACGTGGAGTTCTACGAGTCGCTGCTCGCGGGGCGGGCGCCGGCTTACTCGGCCGCGGCGTCGCGCAGCAGGTAGTCGACGAAGGCCTGCGCGAACGCGCGGTGGCCTTCGGGTGTGAAGTGATCGTGGTACATGGTCTCGCCCGCGTCCATGCGCTCGACGAATCGCGGCGTGGGATCCACCAGCGGCACTCCGCGTTCTTTGCAGTAGTCGGTGAGCCGCGCCGCCCACGTGTCCTGCTCCGCCATCGGCGTTCGCAGCACCTCGTTTCCGCGCGGCACGCGCAGGATGACGAACTTCCTCCCCTGCGCTTCCACCTGGCGCCGCCACGTGTCCATCACGCGCACCTGCAACTCCCAGCCCGTCGGCACCAGCTCGGGCGGCCATTGCGACGTCGCCATCGGCGTCGAGCCGGCCCCGACTCCGGCGCGGTCCGCAGGGGTGACGGTGCGTTTCACGCCGTGCGCCTTGAGCAGCTTGAGCCGGCCCTCGATCGTGCTCACGACGAGCGAGTTCGACTTGATCCGCTGCATGGCGCGGTGCCACCACGACGCCTTGTAGGCGTATTCGCGGATGTACGCATCGTCCACCACGAAGGAATCCCCCGAAACCACCGGGTAGGGGACCGCGACGTGTCCCTTCAACTCCCGGACCTGGTCGGCGGGATCGTTCTCGACGAACACGTAAACCACGTAGTCCAGGTCGAGCGGTTCCATCCACCGGCCGCATTCGAGGTACGACTGCAGCGCACCGCGGCCCGACGTGCCGAACGCGATCGTCTCGACCCCGTTGATGGCATGGCCGTCGCGCGTCTCGAGGTTGGCGAGATCGCGCGCGCGCAGGTCGAGGTCGTCCTCGATAAGCCGGAAGAAGGTCTTCTCGATGGGGACCTGGAGCGCTTCCACGTACGAATCGCCGAAGAAGCCGATGCGCAGCGTCCCCGGGGGCGCCTGCATGTCGTGCCGGACGTCGGGAAACCCCCACGAGTTCACGCTGCGACGGATGAGCACGCCGTCGTCGCCGCGAAACATCAACGCGCTGTTGGGCACGAAGCGGGAGCCCGTGAGCTCGTCGTAGTAAAAGTTGTGGAAGATGATGCCCGGGATGGGAAACAGGCGCAGCGCCAGCTCGGCCAGCCCCAGCGCAACGACGCCCGCCACGACCAGCATGGCGAGGTAGAGCCCGATTCGCTTGCGGCGGTGGGGCTTGCGTGTGACGGGAGTGGCGCTCATGTCGGTGATGTGGCGCCCCACATTATAGTGAAAGCACAGCGGGGGCGGAAGAAGTTTGCGCCCCGTGCTATGATGGATGCGGCGTTGGCAGGAAGTCTCTCACCACGGATGTGATCTCATGCCGCACACACCCGTTCGATTCGCCCCGATATTCATACTGGCTCTGCTCTCGGTCGTCGCGCAGTCGTGCTCGAACGATTCCGGGTCTCCCGCGGATCCAGGTACGCGACCCGCGCTGGCCGGCGGTTCGCCGTCGTGGCACGCCATGGAGAGCAGCACGCCCGAGCTGCTCTGGGGCGTGTGGGCCGGCAAGGACGACGTGGTGGCGGTGGGCACGCGCGGAAGCGCGAATCACCTGGTCGACGGCGCGTGGACCGCGAAAGCGAGCGGCGTGACCGGCAGCCTGTGCGATGTGTGGATGCACGCGGACGGCACCGCGATCGCGGTGGGACCCGGCGGCGTGATCCTGCGCTACGACGGGAGCTGGTCGCCGATGTCGAGCGGCACCTATGCGGACCTCGTCGACGTGTTCGGGTTCGGCAACGGGCGCGCGGTCGCGGTGGGCCAGTCCGGCACCGTGCTGGTGCTGGACAGCGGAAGCTGGAGCGCCGTGGACGCGGGCACCGGGGTCAATCTCTTCGGCGTATGGGGCTCATCGCCCGATTCGCTCTTCGCCGTGGGCGTGGGCGGGACGATCGTACGCTCGGCCGGAAACGCGTGGAGCTTCATGGACACGCCCACGCCGGCCAACCTCTCCGCCGTGTTCGGTGTTTCGGCGGCGGATGTGTTCGCGGTGGGAGACGGTGGCACCATCCTGCGGCGCGTCGGCCCGGCGTGGACGGCGATGAGCTCGGGAACGAGTCTTGACCTCTACGACATTCACGGCACGTCGAACGCGAACCTGTGGGCGGTGGGCGCGGCGGGAACGCTCCTGCATCTCAGCGGCGGGTCGTGGTCGCCGCAGGCGAGCGGAACGTCGGCGGACCTGTTCGGCGTCTTCATGCGACGCGCGGACCTGGGCTACGCGGTCGGCGACGCGGGGACGATCCTGCGCTACAGCGAGAACTGAGAGCTACCGGACCAGGACGATCTTGCGCGTGATTGCTTCGCCGCGCGCGGGCCGCATGCGCACGAAGTACACGCCGGCCGGCAGCGCGGACGCATCGAAATGCTCGCTGGCCTCGCCCGGCATCGCGCGCGCGATGGTCTTCTGCATCACACGCCGTCCCGCCACGTCGTACACGCCCAGCTCGACCTTCCCTTCCGTTGCCAGCGAATAGTGCACCGAGAACTCGTGCGATGCGGGGTTCGGGTAGACCTGCACGATATCGGTGCGGATGGGCAGCGGACCGGCGCCCGTCGTGCTGCACGGCCCCATGTTGATGGGGTCGGCGCGCAGGATGTGCTTGCCCGGATCAACCTCGACCGAGGTGGGCTGGCTCGCGACGGTGAAGTCGATGTTCTGGTCGCGCTGGTTGTTGAGCGCAATGTGCGAGATGTCGCCGCTCGCGGTGTGCACGACGATTTCGACCGGCATCACAAACACGTTCACGTTGGATATCGAGGAATCCTGGATTTGGTGCAGCGTGACGCGCACGCGCCAGCCGTCGATGACGGGCTGCCAGAAGCTGCACGCGGTGTACATGGGGTAACCCGTGCCCGTCTCGACCCACTGCGCGAAGAACGTGTCGAGGTCGAGCCCCGAGACCTGCTCGCACACGCGCTTGAAGTCGCTGGTGACGGCGCAGCCGTACCGGAGCGCGGGATCCGACGCGTAGGCCTGCATGATGTTCTTGAAGACGGTGTCCCCCACCATCCAGCGCAGCATGTAGAGCACCATGGCGCCCTTGTTGTAGACGCGCGATGACGCGAACATGTTGCTCACGCTGGTCGTGTCTTCGAGCACCAGCGTGCCCACGGCATTGAGCGCGCTGTTCATCGTGGTCCCGAGGTTCGTCTCGTACGTGCCCGGGTAGAGATTGGAGCGCTGCTGGAAGTACAGCAGAGCACCGTAGGTGGCAAAGCCCTCGTTGAGCCACAGGTGGGGCCACGTCCTGGTGGTGATCGTGTCGCCGTACCACTGGTGGCAGAGCTCGTGGCTCACCAGAGAGATCGACGATCCGCCCAGCGACGTCATGGTCTGGTGCTCCATGCCACCGCCGAAGGTGCACTCGGAATGGCCGTACTTCTCGCTGGCAAATCCGTACGGACCGAACCATTCCTCGAACACCGAGATCATGTCGGCGGTTTGCGTGAAGCCGAACGGCAGCGCGTTGCTGCCGTCGTTGTAGACCAGGTGGTCGAGCGGCATGGTGAGCGGGCCGTAGAGCGTGGCCAGCGGCGCCGGGCGCACGTAGCTGGTGGCGTTGTAGCGCGTGTAGTCGCCCACCGCGATGCTGACGAGGTAATTGGAAATGGGATAATGGGAGACCCAGT
>DASVAK010000200.1:0-12716 GCA_036376395.1 Candidatus Krumholzibacteriia bacterium | reverse complement strand
CACCGGGGACCCGCGCGTGCGCGTGTTCGTCGAGCAGTCGCTCACGAGCCGCACCACGCCCGCGCACCCGGGCTGGGTGGAGATGGAGGAAGCCATCGATCGCGCGGTGGAAGAAGCGATGTACGGTCGACGGGCGCCGCGCTGGTGCCTGGAAGACGCGTCCAAAGAGATAAGCACCATCGCGGCGCGGTTCCCGCCGAAGTAGCACCGTGAGCCGTTCCCGCCGTCCATCTCCGGTCGTCTGGCTGCTGCTCCCGTGGGCCGTCGTCTACGGCGCGTTCTTCGTCTTTCCGTTCGTCTTTTCCTTCGTGCTGGGATTTTTGCACTACAACCCGCTCAACGTGGCCAACACCACCTTCGTGGGCGGCGAGAACTTCGCGCGGCTGTTCGGTGATGCCGACTTCCACCGCGCGCTTCGCAACACCCTCTTCTTCGTCGTCGGCACGGTGCCGGTGACGACCACGCTCGCGCTCGCGCTGGCGTGGCTGCTGCGCGGGCCGCTGCCGATGAAGAACGTGCTCAAGGCGGCGATGTTCCTGCCGTCGATCCTGTCCGTGGTGGTGATCGCGCTGCTCTTCAAGCTGTTCTACGCTCCCGGCGGGGCACTCAACGAGACGCTGCGCGCCATCGGGCTGCCAGGGCACAACTGGCTCACCGACCCCGCCACCGCGCTTCCCGCCATCATGGCGATGGACGTGTGGGCCGCGGTCGGGTACTACGCGCTCGTCCTCTATGCCGCCTTCACCTCGATCCCCGACTCGCTCTACGAGGCCGCCGAGCTCGAGGGTGCGGGCGCGTGGGCGACGTTTCGCCACGTGACCTTCCCGATGCTCAAGCCCGCGATCGGCTTCGTGCTCGTGATCAACACCATCCGGTCGTTCCAGGTGTTCGTCGAGGTGCTGGTGATGACGCAGGGCGGGCCGCTGGGCTCGACCAACACCATGGTGATGATGCTCTACGACACCGCCTTCCGCCGCCTCGACTACGGCTACGCCAGCGTGATCGCGTACGCCGTGTTCGCGCTCTCGGGTGTGTTCTCCGTGCTCGCGCTGCGGCGCATGCGCGCGCAGACCCCGGCGCAGACGCGGGGGGTGCCGGCATGACGCGGGCGCTGCGCTGGCTCGTCCTGGTGGTCGCGGTGCTGCTGATGGCGTATCCGCTGGGCTGGATGATCGCGGTGTCGCTGCGCACGCCGGAGGGCCTGGGCCTGCGTTACTACGGCGAAGTCTGGAACGCGGGACCGTTCGATCGCTATTTCATCAACAGCCTGGTCGTCGCCGTGGTGGTGGTGGCGGGAAACATTCTCTTCTGCACCATGGCAGCGTACGCATTCGCGCGCTACCGCATCCGCGGCGCGAAGCTCCTCTTCGCGCTGGTGCTCTCCACCATCATGCTGCCCAAGCAGGTCATCCTGGTGCCTCTCTACATTCTGATGCAGCGCATGGGGCTGATCGACAGCTATTTCGCGCTGACGTTGCCGTTCCTGGTCGATCCGTTCAACATCTTCCTGATCCGCCAGTACCTGCTTGGCATTCCCGCCGATTGCGAGGAGGCGGCGCGCATCGACGGCGCGGGCGAGCTCTCGATCCTGTTTCGCGTGGTCTTCCCGATGTTGACGCCGGTGCTGGCGGTGGTGGCGATCCACACCACGCTCACCAACTGGAACTCGTTCCTGTTTCCATTTATCCTGACCAACAGCACCGATATGCGCACCCTCCCGGTCGGTCTCGCTCTGCTCTCGCAGGGTGCGCACAGTATCGACTGGGGCCACCTGATGGCCGGCGCGGTGATCTCCGCGCTGCCGGTGGTGGCGGCGTTCCTGGTCTTCCAGCGGCGCATCATCGGCGGGCTCACCACGGGGATGACGCGATGAACGACACCATCTGGCCCTCGCTGCGCGGGCGTGACTCGCTGCTCGCGGTCGGGCTCATGTCGGGCACGTCGATGGACGGCGTCGATGCCGCGCTCGTGCGCATGGATCCCGATCCGCTGCATCCCCGCGTCGAGCTGGCGGGGTTTCATTCTGCTCCGTACCCGGATGAGTTGCGCGACGGCCTCGTCGATCTCGCGTCGGGTGCGCAGGTGACCGCGGAGGAGATGGCGATGTTGCACAGCGGTGTCGCGGTCGCGTTCGCCGGCGCGTATTTCGCGGTGTGCCGCGATGCCAGAGCGGACACGCGCGCGGTGGACTTCATCGGTTCGCACGGGCAGACGGTGGCGCACATTCCGCCCGGGAGCGGAGCCGAGGTGGCGGGAACGCTGCAGCTGGGTCCGCCCGCGATGATCGCGGCGCTCACCGGCATCACCACGGTGGGCGATTTCCGCTCGGGCGACGTGGCCATCGGCGGGCAGGGAGCGCCGCTCGCGCCGTACTGCGACTACATGCTGCGGCGCAGCGATCGCGCCAACCGCGTGATCCTCAATATCGGCGGGATCTCGAACCTGACCTGGCTCCCGAAGAACGGTGCGCGCGAAGAAGTCATCGCGTTCGACGCCGGCCCCGGCAACATGGTGAGCGACGCGCTGTTCCAGGCCCTGTTTCACGGCCAGGGAAACTACGACGAGGATGGAGTGCGCGCGTCGGCGGGCACGCCGTCGGAGGAAGTGGTCGAGCACATGATGCGCCATCCGTTCTTTGCCGCCGCGCCGCCGCGTTCCGCCGGGCATCGCGAGTTCGGCCCCGCGTTCGCGTGGACGCTCAAGCAGGCGGCCGATGCGCGCGGTCTCTCGCCCGAGGACACGCTGGCGACGGCGGTGCTGCTGAGCGTGCGCGCCATCGACGACGCGATCCGGCGCTTCTTGCCCGCGGGCGGCGTCGAGGAGATATTCGTGACCGGGGGTGGCGCGCGCAATCGCGCCATGATGCGCGAGCTCGAGCGCGTGGCGGGGGAGACGACGGTGGCGCCCATCGACGATCTGGGCATTCCGGCCGAGGCGAAGGAAGCGGTGGACTTCGCGTTCCTGGCCCGCGAGACGCTGCTGGGGCGTCCCAACGTGATCCGCTCCGTGACGGGCGCTTCGCGTGAGTTGGTCCTGGGCTCGATATCGAGGGGATGAGATGCGACTCCTGGCAATGACCCTGATGATCGCGGCGCTGGTGGCCGGGTGTGCCGGAAGCGCGCCCGCGCCCTCGACCGGCGCCGGGCCCGCGCCGCGCAAGACCGGGCAGGAGCCGGTGATCCGCGTGCTCGTGCTCTCGAGCAGTGGCTCGGCCACGGTGGCCAGCACGGGCTCGGTCCGGATCACGACGCGGGGCGGCAGCGTGCTGCTCTCGAGCTCGCGCGGCGGCACGGTGTCGCTGCAGCGGCTCTCGCGCGGGATCCAGGCGCGCATCGACGCCACCGGAGAGACCGCGGTTTCACCGGACGACGTCGTCATCGACGCCGGGCCGGCACCGCTCTCGGTGGGCGGAGTATGGTACTCTGGCCGTGTCCTGGCGCGCCCGGGCGAGAACACCGGCATCGACCTCATCAACCTGGTGCTGCTGGAGACGTACCTCGAGGGCGTCGTGCCGTACGAGATCGGCGAGCCCGGTCCGGACGCGTACGCGGCCGTCGAAGCGCAGGCCATCGCGGCGCGCACGTACGCGCTCTCGCGCATGGGACTGAACCGCGCGAAGCCGTACGACGTGGAAGCCGGGGTCATGGACCAGGTGTACCGCGGCAACGAGAAGCGAAGCCGCCTGGCGTCGTCCGCGGTGAACGACACGCGCGGCCTGGTGCTGTCGTACAAGGGCAAATTGTGCGACGCGTACTACAGCGCGACCTGCGGGGGTCACACCAACGACATCCGCCAGGTGTGGCCCGACCGGGCGGACGCGCCGTTCCTGCACGGGTCGATGGATCGCGCCGCCGGTGGCGCCACCAGCTTCTGTTCCGAGGCGCGGAATTTCCGCTGGTGCTATTCGTTCTCCGGGCGGGCGCTGGGCGAGATGCTGCGCCAGACGCTGCCCGCGGTGCTCAACGTCGCGCCGTCGACGATCGGCCGACTGGAGGACCTGCGCATCATTCACCGGACGCGTTCGGGACGCGTGGGCCGCCTCGAGATCCGTACCTCGACCGGGATGTACTCCGTCGACGGTGACCGCATCCGGCGCGCGCTCATGCTCGACGTGGCGAAGGGGCGCATTCTCCCCAGCACCATGTTCGACCTGGAGAAGCGCATGAGCGGCGGCGTGATCGCCAGCGTGGACATCGTGGGCGGCGGCAACGGGCACGGCGTGGGCATGTGCCAGAACGGCGCCATCGGCATGGCGCGGCGCGGGTACGCGTACGACATGATTCTCCAGCATTACTATCCCGGCATCGAATTGCGCGCCGGCTACTAGGAATTTGTGAACCGACAAAACGACATCCTCACGCCCGAGATCCGCTTTCATCTCATCCGCCGCATGGAGCGGCACAAGGTGATTCCGCTGGCGGGTGTCCGCCTGCTGGCGCACGAGAAGAAGTACCTGGAGTTCCACAACGTCTCCGGCGTGATCCTGTTCTCGCGCAACATCGAGAGCCTCTCGCAGATCGCCGACCTGATCGGCGCGGTGAGCGAGCAGCTCGGCGCCGAGGGCCCGGCGCCGCTCATCATGGCGGACCACGAGGGGGACTTCGTCGCGGAGCTGCGCCAGATCATCGGCGTGCCGCCCGCGGCGCTCGCCATCGCCGCCACCGGGGACCTCGACCTCGCCGCCGAAGTGGCGTACGAGACCGGCATGGCGATGCGCAAGCTGGGCGTGAACACGGTGCTCGCGCCGGTGGCCGACTGCTATTTCGACCCGGCCAGCGCCATCACCGGGCTTCGCACCTTCGGCGCCGATCCCGATCGCGTGTCCGAGTTCGTCGAGCAGACCATCGCGGGATTCCGCTCGGCGGGTGTGCTCACGTGCACCAAACATTTCCCCGGACACGGCTCGACCGCCGAGGATTCGCACGAGACGCTGCCCGAGGTGCGCAAGTCCGCGGAAGAGCTCTCCGCCGCCGATCTCGTCCCGTTCCGGCGCGCGATCGCGGCGGGCACCGACATGATGATGATGTCGCACATCGCCTACCCGATGGGGCGCGAGGACCTGGTGCCCGCGAGCTTCGACCCGCGGCTGATCCGCACCATGCTGCGCACCGAGCTCGGCTACGACGGCGTCGTCATCACCGACGCGCTGGAGATGGCGGGGGCGCGCTGGTATGCGTCCGAACGCTCGGGCATGGTGTCGGGCGGCAACGAGCGCTCGCTCCTCGCGGGAGCGGACCTGTTGCTGCACACCAAGCCGATTCCCGAGCAGGTGCAGGTGGAGCACGGCGGCGAATCGGTGATGTCGATCAACGTGATGGAGACCATCGTGCGCACGCTGGAGAAGATCGTCGACCGCGGGCGCATCGACGAAAAGCTCGCCGAGGCGGCGGCCGAGAGCGAGCCGCTGCGCAACGTGCTCGCCATTCTCGACGCATCCTACGCGCGCGTGGAGAAACTGCGCGTCGCGGCGGCGCGCCCGGAGCCGCGCACGGGCGGCGGGCACAGCAAGGTGATCGCGCTCAATTCGTACCCGTCGGTGCCGGCCGTGTACCGCACGGTGGCCGAAGCCGCCATTACACCGTGGGCCAACTGGGAACGCTTCGGACCGCTCGAGCCGGATTCCACCTGCGTCGTGGTGCCGATCGAGTGGGCGGCGGGCGAGTCGCTCAAGCGACAGGATGTCCCCGGGTTCATCGATGTGCTGTGCCGGCACTTCCTGCGCTGGCAGCGCGCGCCGATGATCACCGGCTTCGAGCTCGATTCGGAAGGGACGATGCGGCCCGTGCTGCAGCGCGAACGCGCCACCGTGGTGGATGCGACGCGCTACGGCGGCGGCACGACGCTCGACGCGCTCGACGTGGAGGACGCGGTGTTCGTGTTCTCGGCGCGCGGCGCACCGTCGGAGGAATTCGCGCTGGGCCTGGCCGCGTTCGCCGACGTGTACCGTCCCGTTGCGGTGGTGCTCACCGGGTGGATCTACGACGACTGGATCCCGGAGGAGACGCCCGTGATTGCGTCGCTCGGCGGATCGACGCAGGTCGCGTCCGCCGTGGCGCAGGCACTGGCGGGGGCGCTGGTGCCGACGGGATCGCTCTACGGGCTCTTGCCGCGAACGATGGTAAAGCGGCGGCCTCCAGCCGCTTAAGACGTTGTAATCTCAGGGGGTTGACACGGAATCGGGGGCGTGGTACGTTCCCGTTTCTTCGCGGGCGACCGGCCCGCCACGCATCTTTCGGGGTCGTAGTTCAGTTGGTTAGAACGCCTGCCTGTCACGCAGGAGGTCGCCGGTTCGAGTCCGGTCGGCCCCGCCATGAACACATGAAATGCCCTCCAACCATCGTGTTGGGGGGCATTTTGTTTTCTTCCCTGGACGTTCAATGGACTATCGTCGCCGGGTCGGCCGCTCCGTCCCGGGAGTGATCATGAGGACGTCCGCTCTGTTCGCGTTCCTCCTTCTGCTGGTTCTGTCCGCATGCAGCAAGTCAGTTCGAGTCCCACCTGCTGATTACGAAAATCCGGGCAGCGCTGCCGCATACCGCATCGTGACGGTGGATCAGCGCACCTTCAGCGTGAAGAAGTACACGGTTTCCGATTCCGTGATTGTCGTCACGGAGTTGGCACCATCAGCCACGTCCGATGAGGATTCCCTGCAGGCTCCGTTTGCAATCCCGTTGCAAAGCGTTCAGTCGATCGATCGCGTCACCCTGGATCGTGGCAGGTCGTCCGGCTGGGTCTTCGGGGTAGGCGTGGGATTCCTGTTGATCGCGCTGGCGGCGGCGGCTTCGATCTCGCTGGGTGGTTGATCGGTCCGGGGCAGACCCACGACGAAAAAAATGCCCTGCAACCCGGATGAGTTGCAGGGCATTCTTCTTTTGAAGATGCTGGTGCGGACTACAGGCTCGGGCCGCAGGGTTCGATCCAGCACTTGACCCAACCGACCTGGGTGTCACGACAGCATCTTACTTTTTCACCGCTGACGCATATTCCAAGCGTACACACGACGCCGGCCACAGCTGGTTTGTTCATGAACCCCGCCAGGGTCCCAGCAGCAAACGCGAGCACTAGTACGGATACGACTGCGATTCTACGCATTTGATTCTCCCTCCTGGAACTTGGTCGGCGGAACTGATCAGGGGGTCAGCGAAATGATAGTGGGTCCTAAACGTCAATTTCCACGCGAAATTGTTTACGAGATGATAAAAACTGGCAAGTACTGCGTTGGAAAAGCAGGAGCCGGCGAGATGATGAATCCGCGCTACGGCGTGCGTTTGTCCAGGCGGAAGTTGAGGTCCCCGCTGGTGCCCGTCATGGTAACGCGCACTCGCCAGGTACCACTCGTTCCCGTCGCGGACGCGAAGGTCCCGTTCTGGGACAGCGTCTGCGAATAGACCTGCGTTCCGCTGCCGTCGAGCAGCGTGAGCGTCACGGTCCCGGCCCCGACCGCGCACGACTGGTTGATGTCCGCCTGCGTGCCGGTGTTCTTCCAGTAGTAGTTCAGGGAGCCGGTGTGGTTGTCCACCGCAGTGATCTGGAACTGGAAGTTGTCCACCGAATTGATGATCTGGGGCTGGATACCCGGCGCTGTCGGCGGCGGATTAGAATCGTCGCCACACCCCACGGCGAACGCTGCGATGATGGCCAGCGCCACGCCCCCCGCCCTCATGAAGCTCGCTTTGTGCATGGCGTTTCTCCTTGCGGTTGTGTCTGCACTGGTGCGGTCGTTGTGGTCGCACGCTCCGTCATGCGTAGCGTGGCGCCGCCCGTCTGCCGCAGCCGCACGGATATCGCAATCGGCGTGCCACGAAGGCAGTAATGGAAAAGGCCGTCCAGTTGTCCTGAACGGCCTTTCCGTTGGTTGATGTCAATCAGGCAGCGAACATCTGCCGCCGGCGGCTAGCCGCAGATGAGCACTTTGCAGAGCAACTTGCCGTTCGTGCGACAGCAATACAACGCTTCGCCGCCCGAACACTCCGTGGTCCAGCAGCGCGTGGCGGCGCTGGCCGGGCGATTCGAGAATCCCGCCAGCACTCCGGCACCGAACGCGAGGGTCAACACCAACGCAATCGTGATACGACGCATATCAATCTCCTCCTGGTTGAAAGGGCAAGGCAGAAGACGCCGGGATGCCTGCGATCCTAGACCATCGCCCGCACTCGATTCAACCGGGGTCAGGGTTGCCCAACCCGCACGTTGGACGGGCTGATCCACGTATCCAGCACGAACCACCGGTACGCCCCGTCGGGGCCCAATTCGAACCCATCGATCCGGCCCTGGATTTCGTCGTGCGTCATGTTCCACGGCGCAATGTAATCGGCGACCCAACCGGCCGGACCCGGGCCCGCGTGGACGCGCACGTCCACGCGATCACCTACCTCGTACTGCAGCGGGATCTGGGCGTCGCTGATGACCCACGTCGCCATGACGCGCAGCGCGTTGCGCTGCGGCGCGACCTCGGTAATCTCCCCGCGCAGGACTCCACCCTGGCAATCCGGCTCCACCGGGTCGGTGACGAGGGGGTCGGGCACGCTGTCAGGGCAGACGAAATGCTCGTCGCTGACATAAGCGAAATGATCCGGCGGCGCGAACTTTCCCGTGACGTGCACGTGCTCGCCGGGGACGGGGGGCGGCGACACCGCCTGGACCCCGCCGAAGTTCGCGTTGTGGTAGCTCGAGACCTCGCCGTCAACCTCGACGAGCAGGACGTGGATCTCGGTGGGCGTCGTGGGGAAGAACCCGGGCGTGGGGCCGATCGTCACCACGTAGCCGCCCGCACCGAGCGGGCCGATCACGTAGTGGCCGTTGCGGTCCGTCACGGCGCGACCGAACTGGTGCGTCCCGGTCGAATCCTCTTCCTGCGCGAAGTCGCCCCAGAAGACGTCCATGCCGGGCACGCCGCGCTCGTTGTCGTCGCGCTTGCCGTTCTGGTTGGCGTCGTTCCACACCACGCCGTCGATGGTCCCGCCGCCGGGCACGGAGATGTCGAGCCGCGCCACGAACGCGACCGACACGCCCTTTCTCACCGAGAACTGCACGGTGCGCGGCAGGCTCTCCTCGTCGGGCGTCCACGCCCCGTCGTCGTTGGCGAAGTGGAAAACAATGGCGGCGCCGTCGCCGTGGATGTCGTTGTCCGGGTTCGCCACCGTGACTTCGTCGGGATCGAGCTGGATGAACGTGAGCCCGATGGGTTCCTGGTGCGAATAGGTTCCGAGATTCTTGACGGTGAGGTCGACGACGAGCATGTGCGCATCGTCGTCGTAGTGGAGGTTCCTGCCCTGCAGCAGGAACGGGCCAAAGAGCGGATCGCCGGGTTGGCCGGCGTGAATTTCAAACTGGAAATCGGCATCGCCGATCTGTCCCTGCACGGTGCCGTCGTTGTGCCGGGCGGGTGGCGGGGCGGTGGAGTCGTCGCCGCAACCGGCGAGCGAAACGAGGACCATGAGAAGGCCAAAGAAAATCGAACGCATGGTGATCACCTTGACGCGGGGCCGTTGGACGATCGAGGGGCGGGATCTACAGAAAGTCTAGCACCCGGTTCCGCGCGCCACAATCAGGGCCGTTCGCGCGCGCACCCGGGCGCGCTTCCCGGGCCCGCCGCCTTGCTTGACCCATCCGGGGTTCTGTGTTTCTATCAACGAGTTATGCCGCTTTCAATCCTCCAGGCCGGGCCCGGACCCGGCGCGCGTTGAAGCCCGCGGGCCCGGGGGCGGGCGAGACGCCCGTCGTGGTCGTGCAGTCGGTGCAGCGCTGGCTGCCGCAGACCGAGACGTGGTTGTACACGCAGGTCACCTTTCTTCCGCCCGGTATCGAGAGCCACGTCGCGTGCACGCGGCGCGAGAACATCGACCAGTTTCCGTATCCGCGCATTCACGCGCTCATGGATCTGCCGCGCTGGCAGCACGTGTGGGACCGCGCCATGCGACGGCTGCGTTTTCGCAACCACCTCCGCTTCCTCTACCAGGTCGCGCGGCACACGCGCGCGCAGGTGCTGCACTCGCACTTCGGCTTCATCGGCTGGCGTGATCTCGGCGTGTCGCGCGGGCTCGGCATCGCGCACGTGGTGACGTTCTACGGCGTCGACGTGCTCTTCTATCCCACCATGGACCCGCGCTGGCGCGATCGCTACCGCGACATGTTCACCGAGGTGGACGCCGTGCTGTGCGAGGGCGCGTACATGGGACGATCGATCATCGCCTTGGGGTGCCCGCCCGCGAAAATGCGCGTGCACCATCTCGGGATCGACCTCTCGTTGATTCCCTTCGAGCCGCGCGCGTGGAGGCCGGGCGAAACGCTGCGCGTTCTGCTGGCGGGGTCGTTTCGCGAGAAGAAGGGATTTCCGTACGCGCTCGAGGCGCTGGCGCGGCTGCGCCGCACCACGCCGGTCGAGGTGACGATCATCGGCGACCAGCACGGCGAGCCGCGCACGATCCGCGAGAAGGAAAAGATCCTGGAGGCAATCCAGCGCGGCGGCCTCGCCGACTGCACGCGGCTGCTCGGCTACCAGCCCTACCGCACCGTGATGGAAGAAGCGCGGCGCCACCACGTGTTCCTCTCGCCCAGCGTCACCGCCGCCGACGGCGACACCGAGGGCGGTGCGCCCGTGTCCCTGATCGAGATGAGCGCGTCGGGGATGATGATCGTGAGCACGACGCACTGCGACATCCCGGGCGTCATCCTCGACGGCAAGACGGGATTGCTCGCGCCCGAGCGCGACGTCGAGGCGCTGGTCGATCACCTGGGCTGGATCGTGGCGAATGCGGATCGCTGGGGCGAGATGCAGCGGGCGGGCCGCGCCCACATCGAGGCCGAGTTCGACGCGCGCCGCCAGGGCGAACGGCTGGCGGGGATTTACTGCGAACTGGCGGCCGCGCGCACCGCGGCGGGGAGTGGCGCATGAAGCCGATGCCCCACGCGCAGTGGTACAACTGGTACGCGAACGCGCTGCTCATGCGCAACGTCGACCAGCTCGCGAGCGGGCTCACCGGCGATATCGTGATCGACGTGGGGTGCGGGGAGCAGCCCTACCGTCCCTGCCTGGCGGGATTCAAGCGCTACATCGGGTTTGATTCGATCGACGCGCCCGACCGCGGCGAAAAGGCCGACGTGCTGGGCGACGCCCTCGCGCTCCCGTTCGCGGACGGCTGCGCCGACGCGATCCTGTGCACCGAGGTGATCGAGCACGTGAAGGACCCGGGCGCGATGCTCTCCGAGTTCTCGCGCGTCCTGGTGCCGGAGGGCTCCGTGCTGCTCACGTCGCCGTTCACGTGGCATCTGCACGACGAGCCGCACGATTACTGGCGCTTCACCGAATTCGGGCTGCGGGTGCTGTTCGAACGCGCCGGGTTCCGCGTGATGGCGCTGAGGCCCACCAACGGCTTTCTCGGCGCGCTGCTGCAGTCCGGATGCTACGCGCTCATGCAGAGCTCCGGGCGGCTTCGATTTCTCACGCGGCCGGTCGTGTGGCTGATGCAGACCGTGGCGATGATGGTCGGCTCGCTCGACCGTAACCGGCGCATGACCAGCAACTACGTGGTCTGGGCGAAGAAGGCGTAGCGATGGCGGACCTCCTCTTCGTCCTCGGAACGCAGCGGTCGGGCACGACGTGGCTTGCGAACATCTTTGATTCGCACCCGGACTGCCTGCACTTCTATGAGCCGTTCGCACCCGCGTACGGCATCTTCCCGTACTTCCCGGATGAGTTCACCTACATCGAGCCGCCCGCGGCGCGGCTGGCGGCGCGGCTGCGCCACGATCTTCCGCGCCTGATCGAGAAGAAGTCCCGGCTGTTCGATCCGGTGCATGCCACGCGCCGCCAGTTCGAAACCGAAGCGTGGCTGATGGGCTGCATCGAGACGTGGAGCCGCCGCGCCCGGCTCGGTGTTCCGCCGTTTGCGTCCCAGTTCAACCTGCTGCATTTGAATCGCATCGGGCAGCAGCCGGTCGCGTATTTTCCCAAGAGCGACCACATTCAACTGACGGCCATCAAGGAAGTGCGCCTGTACTTCAAGCTGCGCTTCCTCGCGGCCACGTTTCCCGACGCGCGGTTCGTCCACGTGATGCGGCACCCGGCGGCGGTCGTCAACTCGATGGTGAATTTTCTCAAGCGAGGGCGGCTTGTCGAGATCCGTGACCAGATCGGTCATTTCACGGAAACCGTCGGGGCACAGCCCCGGTTCGAGCACTACCGCCCGCTGCTCGAACGCGTCGAGCGGGGAACGCTCCCGGAGAAACTCGCGGCGTACTGGCGTGTCGCCAACGAGACGCTGGCAGCCGACGTCGCGGAAGCGGGTGGGCGCGCACTCCCACTCGTGTACGAGCGTCTTGCCACCGATCCGCTCGCGCGTGTGAACGAGCTGTTTGCATGGTGCGGTCTGCCGCCGTCGCCGGGGACCGACGACTATGTGCGCGCATCGTCGACGTCGCGCTCGGAGCGCAAGACCGTGCTCGACACCAACCGCGTGTCCGCCACCTACTACAAGGACTGGGTCGGCAAGACCCCGGCCGACGTGCTCGATGCGGTCGGCGCGGTGTGCGCCGACAGCCCGCTCATGGCCGAATTCGCGCCGTACTACGAGACCGCGTGAGCCAGGACGTCGACATCAAGGGCCTGCGCCGGCGCGCCACTTCCGGCGCGCGCTGGACCGGCAGCGCCACGGCGGTCCGCATCGCGCTCCAGTTCGTGCAGCTCGCGATTCTCGCGCGGCTGCTGCGCGTCGAGG
>DASVAK010000181.1:0-3708 GCA_036376395.1 Candidatus Krumholzibacteriia bacterium | reverse complement strand
GCGCGACTGGTAGTGCCAGAACACGTCCCACGCATCCGCCTCCACCACGCTCGCGAACAGCCGCGGTCCGCCTTCGACGAGGACGCGCGGAAGCTTCATCGCGTCGAGGCGCGCGAATGCGTCGCGGACATCGACGTGCCCGTCCTTGGTCGCGCAGCGGATCACGCGCGCGCCGCGCGACTCGAGTGCGCGCACGCGCGCGAGGCTCGCGTTGTCGCCGGTCATCACGACCAGCTCGCGGTCCGGCGCCGGCCACGAGGAATCGTCGGCGCTGGCGGCGTGGGTATCGAACAGCACGATGACCGGTTCGCGGTCGACTCCGCCGGCGAGCAGCCGGCAGTTGAGCCGGGGCCGGTCGATACGCGCGGTCTCGATGCCGATCGCAATCGCGTCGTGCGCGGCGCGCAGGCGGTGGACATCGAGCTGCGACTCGTCGCCGGTGACACGGTCGCGCTGTCCGCGCGCGCGTGTGACCATGCCGTCGCGCGAGGTCGCCATCTTGAGCGTGACGACGGGACCGAGGCCGAGGCGGTCGTGGTAATAGCCCTGGTTGTCCAGGACGGCCGGCCCGGCGTCGCAGCCCACGTCGACGCGGATGCCGCGTGCGCGCAGCCACTCGACCCCGTGTCCGCTAACGCGCGGATCGGGATCGAGCGCCGAGACCACCACGCGCGCGATGCCGGCCGCGTATATCGCCTCGACGCACGGCGGCGTGCGGCCGTGGTGGAGGCAGGGCTCGAGGTTCACGTACAGCGTGGCGCCGCGGGCGCGGTGGCCGGCGTCGGCGAGTGCCAGCGGCTCGGCGTGCGCTTCACCGGCGCGATGGTGATAGCCGGTCCCGACGATGTCGCCATTGGCGACCACCACGGCACCGACCATGGGATTGGTCCACGTGCGCCCCGAGCCAAGGCGCGCCAGCGAGCGCGCCTCGCGCATGGCGGCGTGATCGGTGGGGCTCCACGCCGACAGGGCCGGGCGAGGGGCGGCCGAAAGGGCCGGCACGGAAGTATCCAAGTTCTTCCTGGAAAGCATGTTGCACGGAAGACCTGGGGTGGTGGGAGAAGTGCGGACGCCGCCGCGACGACGCGGACCGGCATCCCGGGGAATCCGGGTGCGGATGGCGGACACCTTCTCCCATCCAGACTGTGACTGTCGGCCCCGGAGTCTCACCGGATCTGCGGACGTGCCGCTCGCGGGCTTTACCGCCGGTGGGGACTTGCACCCCGCCCTGAAGGTTTCCGGGCCTGATGATGCGTCAGGAAACGCCCGGTGTCAAGAAGAGCGATTGGTCCGGTTAGGACCGTTACGGTCCTGAATTCGGGCGCGACGAGCGCGGGCTATTCGCGAGCCCGCGCCGTCGCGCTGGCGATTGAGATTGCCGGCGCCCTGCAGTGTCGATCTCTCGACAGTGGATGAGTTTTTACCGCCGCAGCGGCGGTAAATTATCTGTCACTGTGGGTCGCTTGATCAGGGATGTCGAAATCAGAAACGGGCGATTTGAAGCCCTCCTTCCGTCATGGTGACCCATCCCGTGAATCGAGGAGAACGTCATATTTTTGGTAGATCCCATTCTCATCAACATAGATCACCAGAAGTTCTGAAAAGACAATGTGCGAATCAGTCTCTCGCGGTCCCGTTCGATAGACGATGTGTGGCCGTGCAGTCCTGAATTCGCGGGGCTCAAACGGCGTCCCGAGCATCTTTTCAATATCTGGCCGACGCTGACCTCGTAGCTGCTTCACCAAATCCCCGAGCATCCTTTGGCGCGCCGTGGAGGATCCATCGCCCGGCTCATCTGACGCCGGATCAAGCCACGCATTGCGATCAAATGCCATTCCGTACGCCACCGGGGGCAACCGTCGGAGGTGCATCTGGCTTGTTACAATGACCATCGAAAATCCTGCAAAGCATATCGCGCCAAGAGTAGTCGTCTTCCGCGACATTTTCCGTCGTCTAATGGAGCGAAAGAACTCGAAAACAGTCCACAGGCCGAGGAGGAGCAGCGCATAGGCTGCCACCCAAGCGATCAGAAATGGGATGGCCACAACTGAGGAAGCCGGCGCGAATACCGGAATGATGAGGACAAGCCCGCAGCACAGACCCACACCGATGAATAAGAGCCACCGCCAGGCTGCGATCGCATCGATCGCTCTGACCGCTCGCTGCGTCCGAGGTTCTTCGGTAAACGTCATGAGCCTTCCAATAATTCTCGATTCGGCCTCGCGAACCGGAGGGAGCTACTCCCGTTACGGGAGTAACTTCAGGCTCACCCAAGCAGCGCGTCGACGAAACGCTCCGCGTCGAAGGGCTCGAAGTCGTCGAGCGCTTCCCCGACGCCGATGTAGAGGACGGGGAGCTTCAGCGTCTCCGCCACCGCGAGCACGATGCCGCCCTTCGCGGTCGAATCGAGCTTGGTGAGGATCACGCCGTCTGTCTGCATGCGCTTCGTGAACTCCTCGGCCTGGACGAGGGAGTTCTGTCCGAGGTTCGCGTCCAGCACGAGCAGCGTCTGCACCGCGCCGGGGCCGAGTGCTTTCTCGCACACGCGGCGAACCTTGGCGAGCTCCTCCATGAGATTCACACGCGTGTGCAGCCGGCCGGCGGTGTCGACGATCACAACGTCCATGCCGCGCGCCTTCGCGGCGCTGCACGCATCGAACGCCACCGATGCCGGATCGCTTCCCTCCTTGTGGCGCACGATCTCCACGCCGACGCGCTCCGCCCAGATGGCGAGCTGGTCGGCCGCCGCCGCACGGAAGGTGTCGCACGCGGCGAGGAGCACTTTCTGCCCCTGCGCTTTGAGATGCCACGCCAGTTTCCCGATGCTGGTCGTCTTGCCCACCCCGTTGATGCCGACCACCACGATGGCGCGTGGAGCGGGCGGCGCCGCGGGCGCCGTCGAAGCGGTCGAGCGCAGCGCGGAGAGGAACTGCTCGCGCACCGTGGCGCGCACGTCGCCGTTGCCGGATTCGCGCAGCGCCTTGAGCACGCGCTCGGTGGTGTCGACGCCGACGTCGGCGGAGAGCAGCAGGGCCTCGATCTCTTCGGAGGATTCCGTGGACAGGGACTGACGCTGAAAGACGCGGTTCAGCGGGGCCGTGAAGCTTTCACGAACTCGCTTGAGCTTGTCCTTCAGGTTGAACATATGAAAGGCAGGACACGACGGCTTCGCCGTCGCGTCATCACGCGGAGACCTGGTCGCGCGCCGGAGCGCTGACGACGCCGTGCGCCTTGAAGCGCTCCGCGTCGTCGAGGTGGACGGAGATCAGGCGCGACACGCCCGGCTCTTCCATGGTGACGCCGTAGAGATTGTCGGCCGCTTCCATCGTCTTCTTGTTGTGCGTGATGACGATGAACTGCGTGTGGTCGGTGAACGAGCGCAGCAGCTTCACGAAGCGCGCCACGTTGGCGTCGTCGAGGGGCGCGTCGACTTCGTCGAACACGCAGAACGGGCTCGGCTTCACCAGGTAGACGGCGAAGAGCAGCGAGAGTGCCACCAGCGAGCGCTCGCCGGAGGAGAGGCTCGAGATGTCGTGGAGCTTCTTCCCCTTCGGGCTGGCCACGATCTTGATGTTGGCCTCCAGCGGGTCGTCGGAGTCGACGAAGAACACGTCGGCCTCGCCGCCGTCGAAGAGCGTCATGAAGGTGTTCTTGAAGTTGGTGCGCACCTGCTCGAAGGTCTCGGCCAGGATGCGGCGCGCTTCCTTG
>DASVAK010000167.1:0-10639 GCA_036376395.1 Candidatus Krumholzibacteriia bacterium | reverse complement strand
CCTGTCTACCCATCGATCGTCCGCGACGCGGGCATCGACGGAACCGTGAACGTTCGTGTGCTGGTGGGTGTCAACGGCAAGGTGAAGAATCCCTACGTGGTGGACGGGCCGCCGGCCTTGCACGAGGCGGCGCTGGCCTCGGCGCGCACGGCGGTCTTCAAGCCCGCCCTCCAGGGCGTCCACCCCGTCGAAGCGTGGGTCGTGATACCCGTCACGTTCCAGCTCGGCACCGCGCATTGACCCGGCGGGAAGGTGCTATACTGTCGGCTCTCAACGGACCCGGACGAAGGAGGCCACCGTGAGAATTTTCCGTGCTGTCATTGCCCTGGTCGCACTCGCGGCGCTCGCGAGCCCGTCGTTTGGCGCGGTCAAGTGGACCGACGAATCCTATGAACAGATCCTTGCCCGCGCGAAGCAGGAGAACAAGTACGTGTTCATCGACTTCTTCGCGACGTGGTGCGGCCCGTGCAAACGCATGGACCAGATGACCTTCACCGACGCGAAGGTCGGCGAGCTGCTGAACTCGATGATTGCCGCCGACTGGGACGCGGAGAAAGATCCGTGGGTCGCGGTGGCGAAGAAATACAAGGTGAGCGCGTATCCCACGCTGCTCGTCATCGGACCCGACGGCAAGGAAGTGGATCGCCACCTCGGGTTCCTCGAACCGGCCGAGTTCATCGAGGTGATCGACGGCTACCGCAACGGCGTCGGCACGGTGGCCGCGCTGGAGAAGGAACTGCAGAAGCGGCCCGACGACGTCGACCTGCTCTACAAGGTGGGCATCAAGCACGCCGAGGCCGGTCGCTCCGAAGCGGCGGCGGCGGCGCTCAACAAGGTGCTCACGCTCGACCCGAAGAACGCCGAGCGCAACCCCTCGATCCTCTACGCGATCGGTGAGGCGTACTACTACGACGCCAACTACAAGGAAGCGAAGCCGTACTTCAACCGTCTCGTCACCGAGTACAGCGGCTCCGACATGGCGGCGGACGGGATGAAGCGCCTGGCCGGCACCGAGTACAAACTCGGCAACGCCGACGCGGCGGTCGCGATGTACGAGAAATCGATGGCCGGCAAAGAGAACGACGCCGGCACGTTGAACGGTTTCGCGTGGTTCTGTGCGCAGCGCAAGATCGGTCTCGCGAAGGCGCTGCCCGCGGCGCAGAAGGCGGCGGATCTCTCCGGCCGCGACCCGGGCATCCTCGACACGCTGGCCGAGGTGTACTTCGCGATGGGCGACTACAACAACGCCATCAAGGTGGAAGAAGAGGCATCCGCGAAGGATCCCAGCGACAAGTATCTCAAGGAGCAGATCGAGAAGTTCAAGAAGGCGCGCGACGCCGACCAGGCGCGGCGCTAGCCCAGGCGAACAGTCTCCTCACTGCAAGAAACGAACGAGCCCGAGATCTCGAGAATCTCGGGCTCGTTCGTTTTGTGACACCGGGCCGTCAAATGTTTTACTCCCGTAACGGGAGTAGAAACCTTTACGCCTACGCGTGCCCGGTAGCCTTCGTCTCCGCGAGCTCATACTTGTGCGGAAGCAGCGACGGGATCTTGTCCTCGTAGGTATCCAGCTCCACGCCGAACGCCTTCACGAACTCGGTCGGATCGCAGGTGTTGTCCTCGAGCAGGAGCAGCAGCTCTTCGTACGTCAGCGGGAACTTCGGCAGTCCCTGCATCGCCTTGACCAGCGGCTTCGCCAGCAGCGACGACATCGCGAACGTATTCGGCCACACGCCGTAGTAGCGCGCGATCTTCTGCATGATCTCGATGAACTTGAGCCGATCCGGCCCGCCGACCTCGAAGATCCTGCCCTGCGTCTCGGGCATGGTCAACGAGCTCGCCATGGGACCGACGACGTTGCGCAGCGACACCGGCTGGAGCTGGGACTTTCCGCCGTCGATGATGGGAACGATGTGGCGGTGCACCAGCTCGGCCATGAGCGGATGAAACTCGTCGCCCTGGCCGAAGATGATCGAGGGACGGAAGAAGGTCCAGCGCATGCCGGACTTTTTGACGATCTCCTCGGATTCGTGCTTGGTCCGATGGTAGCGCGACGGCGCACCGGCGCGCGCGCCGAGCGCGCTCATGTACACGATGCGGGGAACCTTCGCGCGGCGGGCAGCGTCCACGATGGAATACGTGGCCTCGGTGTGCATGGCCTCGTAGGTCATGCCGTGGTGGGGGTCTTCGCGGCGGATGCCCACCAGGTGCACCACCGCGTCGATGTGATCGACCGCGCGCAGGCACGCGTGCGTGTCGAGCACGTCGCCCACCAGGACCTCGAAGCCCTCGCGCGGGTCGATCTTCGACACGCTGCCCGACCGCACCAGCAGGCGCACGTCGTGGCCCTGCTCCTTGAGCTCGCGCCGCAGCGCGGTGCCCACGAACCCCGTTCCACCCGTCAGTAGCACTTTCATGATTCCGCTCCTGTGCCGCAGATCGGGCATTCGCCGATCTCGCGGGCAAAATACAGCCTGTCCTCGTCGCACTTGATCATGTCGTCGCCGGCTTCTCCGCCCTCGAGCGACGCCCATGCTTCGTCCTTCTCCTCGATGGGCACGTAGACTTCCATGATGCCGTCTTCGTTCTCCACCGCGAGCGACTGCACGCCGTGGTCATCGAGGTGGAAACGCAGCCCGTCCGAGCCGTCGGTCGACATGTAAAGCGCGACGAGCTCCCACTCGCCCTCGTCCTCGAGGCCTTCGTGGTTCGCACAGATGTTTACGTTGAAGAGCGCCTGGAAGCACTCGGTGCACACCGGTTCGCCGCAAACCGCGCAGCTTCCGACGTGGGTTCCATCGGAATGATCACACTTCATCGTCAGCCCTTCCTCCTACTATGACTATGAGCGGTACATGCGGATATCGTAACGCGCGCCGAGCGTGCGCGCAAACTCGCGGCACGGCTCGGGGTCGAAGCCCGGCGTGGCGACGAATTCGCACACCGTCTCGATCCCGGACGCCACCGAGCAACGCACGAAGTCGCGCATCACTTCCCAGCCCTCGCTGCCGACGGCGGGATACGCCAGCTCGTCGTGCTGCTTCGAATTGACGCCGAAGAGCGTCACGTCGATCTCGTCGGCGACACCGGCCAGCTCCTTCGTGACGTCGCGGCCGGCCGCGTGGTTGGCGAACCCGCTCGTATTGACGCGGACGTGCCAGCCCAGTTCGCGGGCGCGGGTGGAGATCGCCAGGGTGTTCTCCATGTTGTCGAGCGGATCGACCACGCCCGTCAGAATGGCTTCATTGATGCCATCCGGCGCGATCGTATCGAGATCGGACGGCGTTGCTGCGGCGCCCTGAATATAGACCGCGTCTCCGATCTTGTAAACAGGCGGCGGCAGCACCTCGGGACCCAGTCCCATGGCGTCCAGGTAGTTCTGCGTGGTGATCCGGTCCACCTCGGCCACCGTCATGTTCTTGACCCGGGCGATGGTGCGCACCACGTGGGCCACGAAGGCCGGCTCGTTGCGCTTGCCGCGCCAGGGGTGGGGCGTCAGGTAGGGCGAATCCGTCTCGATGACCAGCTTCTCGATGGGCAGCTGCGCCACCGTCTCGGCCAGCCGCGCATTCTTGTAGGTGATCACACCGCCGATGCCGATGTGGAAGCCGAGCTGGAAGACGCTGCGCGCTTCGGCGTCGCCCGAGGAGAACGCATGGAAGATGCCGTGGTACGTGCCGCCCTCGTCGATCAGGGTCTGGATGACCTCGTTGAACGCGTCGCGGCAGTGGATCACGATGGGTTTGTGCCGCTCGCGCGAGAGCGCGATCATCTTGCGGAACACGTCGGTCTGGACGTCGCGCGGCGCGATGTCGCGGTAGAAATCGAGGCCGATCTCTCCCACCGCGACGACGCGCGGATGGTCCAGCGCGGCGCGCACCTCGGCGTCCAGCTCGGGTCCGTAGGATGCGGCGTCGTGCGGGTGCACACCGGCGGCGGCGAACATGAACGGGTACTCGTCCAGCAGCTCCAGCGTCTGGCGGATCGAGCTGCGGTCGTAGCCGATGTTCATGAACGCTGTCACGCCGTCGGACACGGCGCGCGCCACGGCGACCTCGCGGTCGTCCTCGAAGTGCTCGAGGTTCAAATGACAGTGCGAATCGATCATTCTTTCTCCACTAATTCGCGGGAACTTCGAGCCGCGGGAAAAGCACGGCCGGCTCGCCGACCCGGGTCCAGCCTTCGTCGCCGGCCTTGTTGGTGTCGTCGATCCCGACGTGGGCGAAGTCACTCTCGAGGCTCAACAGCGAGCGCATCTCTTCCGCCTTGGCCGGCATGAAGGGCTGGCATGCCACCGAACAGACGCGGAGCACCTCGAGCAGTGCGCGCATTGTCGCGGCCAGCGTGTCTTTGTCGCCGCTCTTCGCGAGCGCCCACGGTTTGCGCTCTTCGATGAAGCGGTTCGAGTCCTGCACGGCGCGCCACAGGGAAGCCAGCGCCTGGTCGAACGCCAGGCGATCCATGTGACGGGAGTAGTCGGCGACCACGTTGTCGAGCAGTCGCGCGGTGTCCTTCGCGGCGGCGTCGCTCCACGCGGGCACCGCGCCGGCAAAGAACTTGTGCGTCATCGCGAGCGTGCGCGAGAAGAGGTTTCCCAGCTCGTTGGCCAGCTCGGCGTTGTAGCGCGCGACGAACAGCTCCACCGTGAAGTCGCCGTCGCGGTCGAACGCAATCTCGCGCAGCAGGAGGTAGCGCAGCGCATCCGCGCCGAAGAATCCGGCCAGGTCGATAGGATCGACGATGTTGCCGATCGTCTTGCTCATCTTCTCGCCGCGGTTGTAGACGAAGCCGTGGCCGAAGATGCACTTCGGCAACGCGACGTTGCCGGCCATCAGCATCGCGGGCCAGATCAGGCAGTGGAAGCGCGTAATGTCCTTGCCGATGACGTGGAAGTCGGCCGGCCAGTAGCGGGCAAACTTTTCCGCCTCCGCCCGGTCCGAGCCGTATCCGAGCGCCGATATATAATTGATGAGCGCGTCGAACCAGACGTAGACGACGTGGTCGGGCGCGATCGGCAGCGGCACACCCCACGTCTTTCCCGCGCGTGAGACGCTCACGTCCTCCAGGCCGGACTCGATCACGGCCAGCATCTCGTTGCGCCGGATGTCCGGCCGGATGAAGTCCGGATTGTCGAGGATGTGCTGCTTCAGGCGCTCGCTGAACTTCGAGAGCGCGAAAAAGTAGTTCTTCTCCTCGATGAACTTCGCCGGCGTCAGGTGGCGCGGGCACTTGCCGTCGACCAGGTCCTTCTCGGCCTTGAACTCCTCGCACCCCTCGCAGTAGAGGCCGCTGTACTTGCCCTCGAAGATGTAGCCGTTGTCATGGATCTTCTGGAACAATGCCGCGACCGCCCGCTTGTGGAGGGGGTCGGTGGTCCGGATGAACTGGTCGTAGGAAAGCTGGAGCACCTGCCAGGTGCGCTCGAACACGACCGCCATCTCGTCGGTATAGGCCTGCGGCTCCTTGCCGAGGTTGCGCGCCTCGCGCTCTACGTTCGTCGAGTGCTCGTCAGTGCCCATCAGGAAATATGTGTCGAAGCCGGCCAGGCGCTTGTAGCGGGCCAGGCAGTCGGCGCCGATCTTCTCGTACGCCGTCCCCAGGTGGGGCCGGGCGTTGACGTAATCGATGGCACAGGTGACGTAGAACGTTTGCTTCAAGCTGGAATCCTTCGCGGCAAAGCCCATAGAATGTATCACCTTGCGTCTATCATGGCAAAGAGAGGAGTTGTGAGCCCTGCATGGAATGGTTGACCCGACCGGAAACGTGGGTGGCTCTGGCCACCCTGACCGCGCTCGAAATCGTACTCGGCATCGACAACATCATTTTCATCGCCATCCTGTCCGCCAAGTTACCCGCGGCGGTCCAGGGCCGGGCGCGGATGATCGGGCTCACGATCGCCATGGCGACGAGGGTCCTGCTCCTGCTCTCGATCACGTGGATCATGCGGCTCACGACGCCGCTCTTCGAGCTCGCCGGGCGCGACTTTTCCGGGCGCGACCTGATCCTCATGGCCGGCGGTCTGTTCCTCCTCGCCAAGAGCACGCTCGAAATCCATGAGAAGCTCGAGGGCGAAGAGCACGAACACCAGGTGAAGGGCGGCCGCGGCGCCAGGTTCGGGTCGGTGGTGTTCCAGATCGTGGTGCTCGACATCGTCTTCTCGCTCGACTCCGTCATCACCGCCATCGGGCTCGCGCAGGAAATCGGCGTGATGATCGCCGCGGTCATCATCGCCGTCATCTTCATGATGCTGTTCTCGAAGAAGATCAGCGACTTCGTCGACCGCCATCCCACCATCCGCATGCTCGCGCTCTCGTTCCTGATCCTTATAGGAGTGTCACTCGTCGGTGAAGCGCTCGAGTTCCACATCCCGAAGGGCTACATCTACTTCGCGATGGCGTTCTCGGTGGGCGTCGAGATGCTCAACATGAAGATCCGCGGCAAGACCACGCCGGTGAGGCTGCACGGGACGCCCGAGGAGGAAGAGGGCTAGAGCCAGCCCCGGCGGCGGAGAAACGCGAGCAGGACGACCGTCACGACGACGCTGACCGCCCAGAACGCGGGATAGCCCCAGTACCAGTTGAGCTCGGGGAAGTGGTGGAAGTTCATGCCGTACACGCCGGCAAGGAACGTGAGCGGCACGAAGATGGTCGAGATGATGGTGAGCACGCGGATCACTTCGTTGGTGCGCTGCGAGAGCGCCGACATATAGAGATCCTGCAGGCTCGCCAGCGCGTCGCGGAAGTTCTCCACCGATTCGATCACCTGCACGACGTGATCGTGCAGATCGCGCAGGTAGACGTGGGTGTCATCCGCGATCAGCGGTGAATCGGATCGGCTCATGCCCGCGATGGCGTCGCGCAGCGGCCACACGTTGCGCCGGATGTACACCAGCTCGCGGCGCAGCCGGTGGACGTCGTCCAGGTCCTGCGTCTTCGGATGCTCCGACGTGATCCGCGTCTCCACCGCCTCGATCCGCTCCGCCACCGACTGCAGCAGGATGAAGTAATTGTCGACCACCGCGTCCAGCAGCGAGTAGAGCAGATAGTCCGGGCCCAGCCGGCGCGACTTGCCGCGTCCCGCCTCGACGCGCTGGCGGACCGGATCGAAGACGTCGCCCGGAATGTCCTGGAATGTGGCGACGAAGCGCTTCCCGAGGATGAAACTCACCTGCTCGGAATGGAACGTATCGCCGTTCTTGCCCGCGATCAGCATGCGCGCCACAACAAAGATGTAGTCTTCGTACTCCTCGATACGCGCGCGCTGGTGCGTGTTGAGTATGTCCTCGAGCACGAGCGGATGGATCCCGAAGTGGTCGCCGAATTTCGTGAGCACGGCGGTGTCGTGCAGTCCCTCGATGTCGATCCAGGAGACGGTATCGCTGTCGCGGAGCGGGAAGGTGTCTTCGACGCGATTGGGCTTGCGGATGTGGCACGCGCCCGGGCCGTAGTCGATCACGCGGAGTGAAACCTGGCCGGTCCGCTTCTCGCGCTTGTACTCGAGCGTTCCCGGCGGCGTCCCGGGCGGCGCCATCTGCCGGCCGAACAGGCGCGGGAGCTTGTAGCGGTGCGTGCGGCGCCGGCGCCGGCTCATGGCATCTCGTCTTCCTTCGAACCCCGCGACATCTTCGCGCTGACGAACCCGCCCAGGAATCCGATCACCAGCACGATCACCACCAGCAGGAGCTGGGATACCTGGTAGCTCCAGTTGAGGAAGCGGAAGGTGATGGGCTGCGCGTTCTGGACCATGACGATCACGGCCAGCGTTCCGAGCACGATGAGAAAGAAGTTTCTGACTTTGCTCACTGGAGCCTCCCTCAGGCCATTGCATCCGGCCCGATGATACCGCCGGACATGAGCGTCTGCAGCGCTTCCTCCACGCTCCACCCCGGGTCGCGCACGTTGCTTTCCTTCACGATGTACACGAGTCCGGTGGCCGGATTGGGCGGCGTGGGAACGAACACCTTGAGCATTTTCTCGCCGGTTTCCCGGGACGTCAGCGTCCCGGTCACGAATCCGATCTGCCACTGGTTGGGCGCGGCGTACGGCACCAGCACCGGTCGCCGGAACACGTGCTGGTCGCTCGGCGAGAGCGAACCCGAGATGTCGCGGCCCAGCTTGTAGATGGTGCCGATGCCGGGAATGCGTTCGATCACGCTGGCCATGGAATCGAACAGGCGCTTGCCGAAGATGTTGCTCGCCACGTGGCCCACCAGGTACAGCACGACGAGCAACAGCACGATCCCGAGTCCCGGGAAGCGGACGTGCAGGATCTTTTCGACCAGCCCCACCATGCGCCGGTCGATGAAATCGTACAGCAGGTAAACGGCGATGGCGGGAAGCGCGATGGGAATCAGCGCCAGCGTGCCACGGACAATGAATCTGCGGATATGCGCGAAGAACCGCGGCATGCGCGACAACTTCCGCTCGGTAGGCGGGGCGTTCATTGCGGAAACTCTACCAAAAAGCGGGGCCGGGTGATAACGTCTTCTTCCTTATGTCGACGACCTGGCAATGGGTGATCTTTCACCTCTTCCTCGCCACCGCGCTCTGGTTCGACCTTGGCGTCATCCACAAGAAGCCGGAGACGGTCACGGCGAAGAAGGCGCTCGTGTGGTCGGCGGTGTGGATTTCGCTCGCGCTCCTGTTCGGGCTCGGGATCCTGCTGGTGGATGGCCAACGCCAGGCCACGCTCTACCTCACCGGCTACCTGGTCGAGGAATCGCTGAGCGTCGACAATCTATTCGTCTTCTTCGTGATCTTCCAGTACTTCAAGACACCGAAGAAATACGAGCACCGAATTCTGTTCTGGGGAATCATCGGCGCGCTGGTGATGCGCCTGAGCTTCATCCTCGCCGGCGTGGTCCTGCTCGAGAGATTCCATTGGATGGTGTACATCCTGGGGGCCTTCCTCGTGTACACGGCGGTGAAGCTCGCCTTCTCGAAAGAGGCCGAGGTTCACCCGGACAGAAACCTCGCCTACCGGATGCTCAAGCCCTGGATGGCCACGCGCGAGTGGGAGAGCGGCTCGTTCTTCACGAGGCGCAACGGGCGCGTGATGATCCTGCCCGCGTTCGTCGTGCTCTCGGTGATCAACGTCACCGACATCATGTTCGCGCTCGACTCGATCCCGGCCGTGCTCGGCATCACCACCGACCCGTTCATCGTCTACACCTCGAACGCCATGGCGATCCTGGGCCTGCGCTCGCTCTACTCCGCCATCGGCAAGCTCATCGTCACCTTCGAGTACCTCAACCACGGCCTCGCCGTCATCCTCGGGTTCGTCGGATTCAAGATGCTGGCCTCGCACTGGGTCGAGATCCCGGTGCACATCACGCTCCTCGTCGTGCTGGTGGTGCTGAGCTCGACGATGATCACGTCGTGGTGGATCCAGAAGCGGCGCCAGCACCCCGCGCGGAAACACTAGCCCGGCAGTCGTTTCAACTTGAGGAACAGATCGGCCAGCGCGCCGTCGATGTTGGCGTTGGCAAGGAACACGGCGTTGCGCGTGTCGTTGACCATCTCGATCGCGCGGGGAATGCACGCGCGCCCGTAGACCGCGCCGATGCGCTCGATGTCCGTCGCGATGTCGGCGTTCACCAGCAGCGCGGGGTCTCCCGTCATCGCGTCGCGGAGCACGAGCGACATCTGGTCGAGGACGCGCGCCACGCTCTCCCGGTTTGCGCCCTTCGCGCCGATCAACGCCTGCGAGAACGCCCATGACTCCGGGTGCTTCGCCAACCCGCCCAGCAAGCCGACCGCCGCGTCGCGATCCGCCATGTCGTTGGAGTCGAGCAGCGCGCGGGCGCGGTTGATCGAGCCCTGCGCCATCGCCGCGGCCTTCTTCGCCGCGGTCGCCTCGAGTCCGTAGTACTTGAACAGAATCTTCTCGATGACCGCGCGCTTGAGCGGGAAGAAGCGTACGCGCTGGCAACGCGAGCGGATGGTGTAGAGCAGTCCTTCCACGTTCGACGTCACGAAGACGATCGCCGCGTGCGGCGGCGGTTCCTCGACGAGTTTCAGCAGCGCATTCTGCGCTTCCTCGCGCATGGCGTGCGCGTCGACCAGGATGAACACGTTGAAGCGCGCGTCGAAGGGTTTGATGTTGGCGCGCTGGATGATGGCGCGCGAGCGCGCGATCCGGATCGATGTCTTCTTGGTGAAGGTTGGCTGCGAAAAGATGTCGGCGCGCTTCTCCTCCAGGATCTTCGCGATGTCGGCGATGTCGCCCTCCTCGTCCTCGCCGCTGCCCTGCGTGGGCGTGGGATAGATGAGATGAATCCCGGGATGCTCGAGGATCGAGGCGCGCAGGCACGACGCGCACTTCGGCCCGTCGAGCGCGCACGGCGTTTCCTTCTCGCACAGGAGCGAGCGCGCGAACTCGATGGCCGCGAATTCCTTGCCGGTTCCGTCGGGGCCGTCGAAGAGGAGCGGCGGAATGGCGTCGCGACGGAGCGAGCCGAGATAGGCCGAGGCCTGGGGCTGCACCAGGTCGAGGGCCGGAAGCGGACGGGGTTCGTCGGAGGTGCGCGGCGGCAGGGGCGCAGTATAGCGCATGCCGCCGCGCGGGGGCATATGTCACCCTATTCGCGGTAGAGCGATTTCACCGCGCCCCAGGTCATCTGTTTCGTCGCGATGACGCA
>DASVAK010000163.1:0-5268 GCA_036376395.1 Candidatus Krumholzibacteriia bacterium | reverse complement strand
TCGCCGTCCAGGTGGCGGATGCGCTGGCGGCGGCGCACCGGGCGGGCATCGTCCACCGCGACCTCAAACCCGGCAATATTGTCCTCACGCGCTCGGGGGCGAAGCTGCTCGATTTCGGCCTCGCACGTGCCACCGGGCTCGCCGCAACGCCCGGATCGGGGCTGACCCAGTCACCCACGCTCACGAGGCCGCTCACCGCCGAGGGCACCATCGTGGGGACGTTCCAGTACATGGCGCCCGAGCAGCTCGAAGGTCGCGACGCCGACGCGCGCACCGACCTCTTCGCGTTCGGGGCGGTGCTCTACGAAATGGCGACCGGCAAGCGCGCCTTCGAAGGGGAGAGCCAGGCGAGCCTCATCGCCGCGATCATCAAGGAGACGCCGCGCCCGATCAGCGAGCTCATGCCGATGTCGCCGCCGGCGCTCGACCACGTGGTGCGCGGATGCCTGGCCAAACGGCCCGACGATCGCTGGCAGAACGCATCGGACGTGAAGCGCCAGCTCGAATGGATCCGCGACGCGGGCTCGCAGGCCGGCGTGCCGGCGCCCGTGCTGGTGCACCGGCGCCACCTCAACCGGGCGCTGTGGATCGTTTCGATCGCGGCCACGGTGGCGACACTGGCGCTGGGCTCGTACATCGTCACGCGCCACGCGACCAAAGACGCCGTGCGCTTCGCCATCCTGCCGCCCACGCAGCAGACGTTCGACCCGTCGCAGAACACGGTGGCGGTGTCACCCGACGGCAAGACCATCGCGTTCGTGGCCTATGACACCACCGGCGCGGCGCGCATCTACCTGCGGCCGCTCGGTTCATTCGAAGCCAACCCGCTGGTGACCGCGCCCGACGTGGCCGGACTGTTCTGGTCGCCGGACAGCCGCTACATCGGCTTTTTCTCCGAGAGCAAGCTCAAGCGCGTGGCGATTTCGGGCGGCGGCATGCAGGTGCTGGCCGACGCGCAGAACCCGCGCGGCGCGTCGTGGGGCGCCAACGGCGACATCGTGTTCCAGGGCACGGCGAACGGACCACTCGTGCGCGTGCGCACGACCGGCGGCGAGGTTCACGCGGTGACGGCGATCGACACCACCGCCGCCGAGGACGCGCACCGCTTCCCGTGGTTTCTGCCCGACGGCGAACATTTTCTTTTCGCGGTGCTGCCGGCCATCGACGGCATGTTCAACGTGAAGGTGGGCTCGCTCGATGGCAAGACATCGGGACCCATCGTGAGGAGCGGCAGCGCGGCGGTTTACGCCAACGGGTACCTCATCTACAGCCGGGACAATCAGCTGGTGGCCCAGCGTTTCGACGCCGACTCGTTCAAGCTGGACGGCGACCCGGTTCCGCTTGGCGAAGTGGCGGGATCCAGCGGCGGCTGGACCGGCGCGCCCGGCGCCTGCGTATCCCTCAACGGCGTTCTCGTCCACGCGGCGCGCGAATTCGCCAACACGGAGCTCACACGTATCGACCGGACCGGGCGCCGCATCGGGCGGCTCTCGCTCCCCGCGGGCGGCTGGCAGGACGGCGCGTTCTCACCGGACGGTTCGCGCTACGTGGTGGCGGAGTGGCACGGAGCGGACACATCGGACCTGTGGATGATCGACACGGTGCGCAACCTTTCGACACGGTTTTCCTTCGAAGCCGGCACCAACTACGATGCGATCTGGACTCCCGACGGGAAGAACGTCGTCTTCGTGTCGGGACGCGAGGGGCGCGAGCAGATCTACATCAAGCCCGCGAACAGCGCCACCGAGGAAAAGCGGCTTTTCGAGGGCGATGCGCTGTTCTGCAAGACGGAGGCGATGAGCCCCGACGGTCGCTGGCTCCTGTACAGCCAGCTGGCGGGACAGAACCGGACCGACCTGTTCATGCATCCGATGGAGGGCGGCGAATCGCGCATATTGCTGAAGACGCCGTTCTACGAGGCCGATGCATCTGTTTCTCCCGACGGCCGCTGGATGATGTACCGGTCGGACGAAACCGGCCGCCCGGAAATGTACGTTCGCTCGTTCCCCGAAATGGGCGAGAAGTTCCGGATCTCCGACGATGCGCTGGGAGCGTCGGCCAACTGGAACACGTTCTTCTCGGCGTGGCGTCGCGATGGCCGCGAGGTGGTCTATGACGGGGCCGACGGTCGCACCGTGGTGTCGGTTGCGGTCACGACCGGCGCGTCGTTCGACGCGTCATCGCCGCGAACCCTGTTCCGCCGGCCGCCGAATGTGAGCTACACGTCGATGTCGCCGTCCGGGGAATCGTTCATGCTGTGCGGTCCGGACAACTCGGTGCCCACCGTTCACACGGTGGTGCTGAACTGGCCCTCGTTGCTCGTGCACGATTAGCGCGATACCCCCCTTCAACGGTCACTGCTGACATGCTAAGATCCGGGCGTCCCGACGCTCACCCGCCGCGAGGAGTACATGCAATCAACCGACAGAGTCAGGCTCGCCTTCGTAGGCTGCGGCGCGATCACGAGAATCGAGCAGTTGCCGGCGGCCCTGCGTTCACCGCGGGTCGAGGTCGTTGCGCTCGTGGACCAGCGCGTCGAAAATGCGGTGGCGCTGGATCGCATGTTCGGGCTCAACGTCCGGACCACCGGGAATCTCGCCGAGGTGCTGGACGACGTGCAGGGGTGCGTGCTGGCGACACCCAACGACACCCACTACCCGATCGCGCGACAGATCCTGGAGCGCGGCAAGCCGGTTCTGATCGAGAAACCCATCACGACCCGCTACGACCATGCCCTCGAGCTCTGCAAGCTTGCGGAGAGCCGCGGCACGTTCATCTCGGTCGGTTACCGATTCCGGTTCTTTCCCAGCGCCCGTCTGCTGAAGAAGCTCCTCGAGGAGAACTATTTCGGGCGGGTTCTTTCTTTCCACTGCGAGATGGGTTCGGCGGGGGGCTGGGCGCCCGTTTCCGGCTACAACATGGATCGCGCACGATCGGGCGGCGGCGTGCTGGTGATCAACGGGACTCATTTCCTCGACCTGGCCATGTTCTGGTTTGGTGAGCCTGTCTCCCATCTCTACCAGGACGACAACTACGGAAACGTGGAAGCGAACTGCAAGGGCGTGTGGAGCTACGACGGTCCGCGCGGACGCTTCGACGGAACCTTCTTCTTCTCGAAGACAATCAAGTTGTCGAACCGCTTTGTGATCGAGACCGAACGCGGGCGCGTTGAATGGTCGGTGCTGGACGCGGAACGCATCCAGTTGTCCGACCGGAACCGCCCCGATGTCAAATTCGAGCTCTCCCCGCGGCGAAGCACCGGGGCGGTGGACTCGTTTCGCGACCAGATCGAGGAATTCTGCGCGAACGCGTTGCGGCCGGGGACCGTGACCAGCGACGGACCCAACGGGGCGCGTTCGATCCGGCTCATCGAGGACATGTACCGGGACGCCACGCGTCTCGAGGAGGCGTGGCAGCCCCGCCACGCGCGCTGAATGAGCAAAAAGCCACGCATCGCAATTGTCGGCGCCTCCGGCTTCGTTGGAGCCACCCTGGTCGAGCGTCTCTATTTCGACGAGGCCTGGCGCGATCGCTTCGAGTTCGTCGCGTTCATTCGCGGGTTCGGGAATGCCGCGCGCCTTACCCGGCTGCCGGTGAAGATCGAATCGCTCGACCTGCTCGACTACCCGCGTGTTCGCTCCGCCCTCGCCGGGTTCGACGCCGTCATCAACTGCACACGCGGCGACGCCGCACTCATGCTGAAGGGGCTGCGTCACCTGACGAAGTCCGTCGAGGAGAACCGCGTCCCCCGGTTCATCCATCTGAGCAGCGTTGCGATCTACGGGGAGGATCCACCCGCGGAAAGTGCGCGCGAGGACGCACCGCTCAATCCCCGTCGTTCGCCGTACGGCGACATCAAGGCTGCGCAGGATGAGATGGTCTTCGACCTGCACCGTCGCGGGGTTCCTTCCATCATCCTCTGCCCCTCGAACATCGGTGGACCGTATTCCGGTCTGATTGTCGATGCCGTGGCCAAACTGGCGGCCGGTGAAATCGTCCTGGTCGACGAAGGCCGCTACCCGACCAACATTGTCCACGTCGACAACCTGGTCGAAGCCATGCTGGTCGCGGTGCAGAGTGACACCGGGTGGGGAGAGCGGTACTTCGTGAACGAGCAGGAGCCGGTCACGTGGAAGGAATTTTTCGGCGACCTGGCGGGCATGCTGGGGATCGAAGCCGATTTCCCGCTGATCTCGCGCGAAGAAGTGCTGCGGCACATGGAGGCCGGCAGCAAGACACAGCGGCCCGGGCTCAAGAGCCAGGCGGGAGCACTTCTTTCCACCGAGTTTCGCGAGGGGATCAGCGTCGTGCCCGCGTTCAAGTCACTGAACGACTCGGCCAAGGGTGTCCTGAACAGCCTGAGCCCGAGCTGGCAGGAACGCATCCGTCGCCGCATCGCGCGGCCCATCATCATCCGTCCCGTGCGCGAGACCCGCAGCCTGGAGCACAAGCTCACGACGGTACAGGTTCGCCGTGTGTATCATTCGCCAGCCAAACTCGTGAACCAGCTTGGTTACAAACACCTGCTGGATCGCTCCCGTGGAATGGAAACCACGCGCCGGTGGCTCGAGTTCGCCAACCTGATTCCCGCCGGATCACATCCAGTTGTCGAGCCACACGTGAAGTGACGCCAGCGTAAACAGCTGGAATTCGTCGGCAAGACTCTCCTTCGAAAGCAGCGGATCGCGCCGGTAGCTCGGTGACGCGTCGAGTTTGGAGGCCAGGTAGGCGCGCACCTCCGGGTTCAGGATGTTGCTGCCGCCACCCCCGAAGCCCGTCTTCTTGCGAGTCGCGTGCTCCGGCGAAATGTGCCGGCTCACCAGCTCGCGCAGAATGTACTTGGGCGCGCCGGGCCGCTCCTTCATCCGGTCCGGGAGCGAGAAGGCGAAATTCATCACGTCGATGTCCAGGTAGGGCGCCCGTCCCTCGACGCCGGAGCTCATGGTGAAATTGTCGCACCGTGTCAGCAGCAGCTCCGCCCAGCGGAAACTGACGTTCCACAGCACGCTCAACGCCGCCGGGCTGTAATCCGCCGCGTCATCGACGTGCGCGGTGATGGTGGAGTTGAGCTGCCGGTACTTGTTGTGGCGCGGCCGCACCCGGTACTTCCTTGCGACGATACGTTCCGCCTGGTAGTTCAGGAAGGGCTCGTAGAGAAAATCGCGGATGATGGTCGCGTTTGCGGCGGAATCGAAAAGCTCCGTCCAGTGTGCGATCCGGTTCTTGCGAGTATCCGGGCTGAACAGGCGCGAAACGCGGGCGCACAGC
>DASVAK010000157.1:0-39881 GCA_036376395.1 Candidatus Krumholzibacteriia bacterium | reverse complement strand
GTCGTGGTCGACGTCACCGGGCATTTCGAGACCAAGCTGGCCGCGGTGCGCGCTCACGGCAGCCAGATCGGCTCGCAGAAGGGCGCGCTGGCCACACCGCTCACCGACCCGCGCCTGTTCGGCTCCATCGAGGGGCGCGCGCTCGTGGCCGGGCGCCGTGTCGGCGTGACCTACGGCGAACCCTTCCAGTTGCTCGCACCCGTGCGGCTCCCGGATCTCCACTTCATTTCCGGCGTCTCCGAATAATGTCCACGTCGCTGCGGATCGGGATCGTGTGCTATCCCTCGCTCGGGGGAAGCGGTGTCGTCGCCACCGAGCTGGGCAAGTCGCTGGCGCAGCAGGGCCACGACGTCCACTTCATCACCACCAGCCATCCCGCCCGGCTCTCCGGCTACGACGAGCGCGTGTACTTCCACCGCGTGGTGAGCGAGGAGTACCCGCTCTTCCAGAATTACACGCCGTACTCGCTGAGCCTCGCCGTCAAGATCCGCGAGGTGGCCGAGCAGTACTCGCTCGACCTCGTGCACGTGCACTACGCCATCCCGCACGCCACCTCCGCGTTCCTCGCCAGGGAGATGCTGAAGCCACACCGGCTGCCGACCGTCACCACGCTCCACGGCACCGACATCACGCTGGTCGGCATGATGCCGTCGTACTACGAGATCACGCGCTTCAGCATCGAGAAGAGCGACGCCGTGACGAGCGTTTCCGACTTCCTCAAGCGCGAGACGATCCGCGAGTTCCGGATCGAGCACCCCATCGACGTGATCCACAACTTCGTCGACACCCAGGTCTTCCGCCCGGTGGACGCGCCGGCCTGCCGTTCGCGCTTTGCCCGCGACGGCGAGAAGGTCCTGATGCACGTTTCCAACTTCCGTAAAGTCAAGAACCTACCGGTTTTGATTCAGGTATTCTACGAGGTTCAGAAGCTCGTGCCGACGCGCCTGGTGCTGGTGGGGGACGGCCCCGAGCGGGAAGCCACCGAGCGCCAGGCCGAAGCCCTCGGCATCGAGGACAAGGTGGTGTTCCTCGGCGACCAGGAGTACATCGCCGATCTGCTGCCGGCCGCCGACGTGTTCCTCCTGCCCAGCCAGCACGAGAGCTTCGGGCTGGCGGCGCTGGAAGCGATGAGCTGCGGCGTGCCCGTGCTGGGCTCGCGCATCGGCGGTCTGCCCGAGGTGATCGAGCACGAGAAGACGGGGTTCCTGTGCGACCCGAACGACGTCGACTGCATGAAGGCCATCGTGCTCGCGCTCTTCAAGGACGAGCCGTTCCGCCGCGAGATCGGGCGGGCGGCGCGCGAGCGCGCCGAGCGCGTGTTCAATCGCGACCGCATCGTGGCGCAGTACATGGACGTGTACCGCCGCCTGCTGGGGGCATGACGTGAACGCGCCGGATTTCTGGGGCGTGGTGGAGCGCATCCGCGCCACCGACGGCCGCTTTGCGCCCGAGGCGTACGCGTTCGTGATGGACGGGCTCGACCATACCGTGAGCGAGCTCGACGAGCGGCGCCATGTCACCGCCGGCGAGTTGCTCCAGGGGCTGTTCCGCTTCGCGCGCGACCGCTACGGCATGATGGCGTACGACGTGCTGCGCGCGTGGGGAATCCAATCGGGCTCGGACGTGGGAGAAATCGTCTTCCAGTTGTGCGACGCGGGCATCCTCTCGCGCCGCCCGGAAGACACGCGCGAGGAGTTCGACGGGCCCCTCGACCTGAAGCAAGTTCTCGAGGACGACTACTTCGATTCGCACACGCCGTTTGATTCCGGCGCGGCGCCCGACTTCGACTAGGCGGCGCGCCGCCTAGAACGGCGGCCAGGCGAACGAGCGTCCACCGAGCACGTGGAGGTGGACGTGGAAGACCGACTGTCCCGCCCCCGCCTGCACGTTCATCACCAGCCGGTACGACTCGAGCTTCGCTTCCGCGGCGACCTGGCGCGCCGCCATCAGCATCTTTCCGAGCACCGCGGCGTCGCCGTCGGTGGCGTCATCCAGCGTGGCGATGTGCCGCCGCGGGATCACCAGCACGTGCGTGGGAGCGGCCGGGTGCAGGTCGTGGAACGCGATCACGTCGTCGGTTTCCAGGGCGCGCCTGGCGGGAATCTTTCCATTCACGATTCCGCAGAAAACACAGTCGGTCATGTCTCACTCCGCTCGATTGGGGGGGAAGGCCAGCAGGGCTGTCTCCGTTCGGGCTCACGGCAGGTGCAGTATACGCATGCGGCGATGGGATTTGCCATCGCTCCGGACCGATCGCTCCCGTGCCCGCGCCCCGCGCGGGAGCGCTCCGGACGCATGGGAAACCCTTGGTACGTTTTTTGCGCTTTGAGCCCGCGCGAGTCATTCACGGCAGCGAACACCGCCCGTCAGGAGAACGGCGCGAGGAGGGTCCATGGGCGCGGCGACCGAAGTCATCACACTGATACGCAACCGGCAGAATGTCGAGGAATTCCAGCGGCTCAACTGGAAGGGCACCTTCGAGGATTACCTGGAGCTCGTGATGCGCAGCCCGAGGGTGACGCGCACCGCGTTCCAGCGCATCTACGACATGATCATCTCGCACGGTGTCGAGGAGTACACCGAGCACAAGCACAAAATCGTCCGTTACCGTTTCTTCGACGATGTCGAGAACGGCGGCGCCGACGCGGTGTACGGCTGCGAGCAGCCGCTCATGAAGCTGGTCAACATCTTCAAGTCGGCGGCGCAGGGGTACGGCACCGAGAAGCGCATCATCCTGCTCCACGGACCGGTGGGAAGTGCGAAGAGCACCATCGTGCGCCTGCTCAAAAAGGGCGTCGAGAACTACTCGCGCACCAACGACGGCGCGCTGTACACCTTCGGGTGGCGCGAGGAGGGCCCGGACGGCCCGCGCGTCGTCGAGTGCCCGATGCACGAGGACCCGCTCCACCTCGTGCCCGAGGCGCTGCGCGAGGAGGTCGTCGCGAGCCTGAACGAACAGATCGGCTCGCGCGGCATGCACGTCGAGATCAACGGCGAGCTGTGCCCGGCCTGCCGCTACCACTTCAACGAGCTCATGCGCCGGAACGACGGCGACTGGACGAAGGTGATCCGCCACGTCGAGGTGCGCCGCCTCGTGCTCTCGGAGAAGGACCGCGTCGGCATCGGCACCTTCCAGCCCAAGGACGAGAAGAACCAGGATTCCACCGAGCTCACCGGCGACATCAACTACCGCAAGATCGCCGAGTTCGGCTCGGATTCGGATCCGCGCGCGTTCAACTTCGACGGCGAGTTCAACGTGGCCAACCGCGGCATCATCGAGTTCATCGAGGTGCTGAAGCTCGACGTCGCCTTCCTCTACGACCTGCTGGGCGCGTCGCAGGAGCACAAGATCAAGCCCAAGAAATTCTCGCAGACCGACATCGACGAGGTGATCATCGGTCACACCAACGAGCCCGAGTACCGCAAGCTCCAGAGCAACGAGTTCATGGAGGCGCTGCGCGACCGCACGGTGAAGATCGACGTCCCCTACATCACCCGCCTCAAGGACGAGACGCGCATCTACGAGCGCGACTTCAACGCCGGCACCATCCGCAACACGCACATCGCGCCGCACACGCTCGAGATGGCGGCCATGTGGGCGGTGCTGACGCGCCTCGAGGAGCCCAAGAAGGCCTCCATCAACCTGGTGCAGAAGCTCCGGCTCTACAACGGCCAGTCGCTCCCGGGCTACACCGAGGAGAACGTCAAGGAGATCCGCCGCGACACGGTGCGCGAGGGACTCGACGGCATCTCGCCGCGCTACATCCAGGACAAGATCTCCAACGCCCTGGTCAGCGACGAGGCCGACCGCTGCATCAACCCCTTCATGGTGTTGAACGAGCTCGAGTCCGGGCTGCAGCACCACTCGCTCATCAACTCGGAGGAGCTGCGCAAGCGCTACCGCGAGCTGCTCGTCCAGGTGAAGGAGGAGTACGAGGACATCGTGAAGAACGAGGTCCAGCGCGCCATCTCCGCCGACGAGGACGGCATATCGCGGCTGTGCGCCAACTACGTCGACAACATCAAGGCGTACACCCAGAAGGAGCGCGTGAAGAACAAGTACACCGGCCAGGACGAGGAGCCGGATGAGCGCCTGATGCGGTCGGTCGAGGAGAAGATCGGCATCCCCGAGAATCGAAAGGACGACTTCCGCCGCGAGATCATGAACTACATCGGCGCGCTCGCGATCGACGGCCGCACGTTCGACTACAAGACCAACGCGCGCCTGCAGAAGGCCCTCGAGCTCAAGCTCTTCGAGGACCAGAAGGACTCGATCAAGCTCACCAACCTGGTCTCCAGCGTGGTGGACAAGGAGACGCAGGCCAAGATCGACATCGTCAAGCAGCGCCTGATCCGCAACCACGGCTACTGCGACACGTGCGCGACCGACGTGCTCAATTTCGTGGCCAGCATCTTCGCGCGCGGTGACGTGAAACGGACGGCGGGCTAGGGGCGGCCATGGTGCAGCGTATCGATCGCGACCTCGGCCGGTTCCGCCAGGTCGTGCGGGGCATCGTCAAGAAGGAGCTGCGCCGGTACATGACGACCGGCGAGCTGGTCGGACGCCAGGGGAAGGACCTCGTGTCGATCCCCATCCGCCAGATCGAGATCCCGACCTTCCGGCACGAGACGCGCAAGTTCGGCGGCGTGGGGCAGGGCGACGGCGAGGCCGGCGAGCCGCTCGGGCCCGGCGACGAGAACGGCGAGGGCCCGGCGGGCAACGGCCCCGGCCAGCACTTCGTCGAGGTCGACGTGGCGCTCGAGGAGCTCGCGCGCATCATGGCCGACGAGCTCGAGCTGCCCAACATCCAGCCGCGCAGCAAGGACGTCATCGAGGCCGAGCACGGCCGCTACACCGGCATCCATCGCCACGGGCCGGAATCGCTGCGCCACTTCAAGCGCACCTACCGCGAGGCGCTGCGCCGCCAGGTGATGTCGGGGGCGTACAACGTCGACAATCCCGTCATCATTCCCATCAAGGAGGACCGTCGCTACCGGTCGCGGCGCATGACGCGCGCCCCGGAGACCAACGCCGTCATCATCTACGTGATGGACGTGTCGGGGTCGATGGGCGACGAGCAGAAGGACATCGTGCGCAGCGAGTCGTTCTGGATCAACACCTGGCTGCGCCACCAGTACAAGGGTGTCGCCACGCGCTTCGTCATCCACGACGCCGAGGCCCACGAAGTGGACGAGCACACCTTCTTCCACACCCGCGAGAGCGGCGGCACGCGCATCTCGTCCGCCTACCAGCTGGTCGCGCGCATGATCGAGGAGGATTTCCCGCCCTCGGAGTGGAACGTGTACGTGTTCCATTTCTCCGACGGCGACAACTGGGGCGGCGGCGACACGCAGGTCTGCGTCCGGCTGCTCGAGGAGAAGATCCTTCCGGCCACGAACCTCTTCGGGTACGGCCAGGTGGCGAGCCCGTACGGGAGCGGGGCCTTCATCAACGACCTGGCGGCGAAATTCAAGGATGCGGGCAACGTCGTGCTGGCCGAGATCGCCGGCCGCGACGCCATCTACGATTCGATCCGGCAGTTCCTGGGCAAGGGCAGGTAGCCATGGTCACGCGCGAAGAGCTGGTTCCCATCATCCGCGACATCGAAGGCCACGCGCGCAGCTACGGCCTCGACTTCTTCCCGGTGGTGTTCGAGATGCTCGACGACGAGCAGATCAACATGGTGGCGTCGTACGGCGGATTTCCGACCCGTTACCCGCACTGGCGCTTCGGCATGACCTACGAGTACATGCAGAAGAGCTACGGTTACGGGCTGCACAAGATCTACGAGATGGTGATCAACAACAATCCCTGCTACGCGTACCTGCTCAACTCGAACCAGCTCGTCGACCAGAAGCTGGTCATCGCGCACGTGTTCGCGCACTGCGATTTCTTCAAGAACAACGCGTTCTTCCGCGGGACCAACCGGCGTATGATGGACGAGCTCGCCAACCACGGCGCGCGCATCCGCGATTACATGGCCCGCTACGGGCAGGACGAGGTGGAGGATTTCATCGACACCTGCTCGTCGATCGAGAACCTGGTCGATCCGAAGCTGCTGTTCGAGGCGCCCGAGTCGACCGACCGCCGCATCGCGGAGGAGGCCCCGCCGGTCGACGTGCCGCGACTGCGCAGCAAGTCCTACATGGATTCTTTCATCAACCCGCCCGAATACGTCGAGGCGCGCCGGCGCGAGCTGGCCGAGGCGGGCGCGACGGGATTTCCCGCGCGCGAGATACAGGACGTCATGGGCTTCCTGGTCGAGCACGCGCCGCTTCCCAACTGGAAACGCGACATCCTCTCCATGCTGCGCGAGGAGGCGTACTACTTTGCGCCGCAGGCGCAGACCAAGATCATGAACGAAGGGTGGGCGTCCTACTGGCACGAGAAGATCATGACACAGCGCGTGCTCGACGCGAGCGAGCTGGTCGACTTCGCCGACCACCACTCGTCGACGCTGGCGGTGCACCCGGGGCAGCTCAACCCGTACAAGCTCGGTTACGAGCTGTTCTGCGACATCGAGCGGCGCTGGAACACGGGACGTTTCGGGAAGGAGTACGACGAGTGCGACGACATCGCCGCGCGGGCGGCGTGGAACCGCGACACGGGACTCGGGCGCGAGAAGATCTTCCAGGTGCGCGCCATCTACAACGACATGACCTTCATCGACGAGTTCCTGACCGAGGAGTTCTGCCGCGAGCAGAAGCTCTTCACGTACTCGCTCAACGAGCGCAACAGCCGCTACGAGATCGCCGACCGGGGCTTCGCCGCGGTGAAGGAGAAGCTGCTCTTCTCGCTCACCAACATGGGGCACCCCGCCATCACGGTCGTCGACGCGAACCACGAGAACCGCGGCGAGTTGCTCCTGCGCCACCGCTTCGATGGCCTGGAGCTCCGGCGCGACTTCGCCTCTGCTACATTGGAGGCGCTGCAACGCATCTGGTCGCGACCGGTGCACATCGAGACCATCGCCTCCGAGGCGCCACTGCTGCTCTCCTACGACGGCACGCGCCACAGCGAGCGCGCGTTGACCTCCGAAGTCACCGCGTAGGCGACTCCGTCAGCCGGAAATAATCTCGGTTTCGAACACCTGCAGCCGGGTGCCCGCGTGTTCCCACGCGTTCTCCGGGAGGCGGGCCTTGAGACAGGTCTGGGCGAGGAATTCGAGCGCGTTCCAGCCGCACTCGGTGGCGACCTGGGGAAGCAGGAGCCCGCGCCTGCCGCGCGCGGTCACGATCAACCCATGGCGGCCGACCTCCACCTGCGCGGGTCCGGTGATGAGCTCGGGCACGCTGAGCAGCGACACCTCGACTTCGAGTCCCGCAAGCTCCGCTTCCGACACGGGCGGGAAGCGCGGGTCGTCGGTCGCCGATAGCACCGCGATCTCGGGGAGCAACGACGCGAGCGGCGCGTCGGGTTCGATGCGGCCGATGCATCCGCGCAGCCGGCCGCCCTGTCGCAGCGTGACAAACACACCGCGATAATCAGCCAGGATCGGCGCCTCCGGGACGGGAGGTGGTGTGCCCCCGCGCACCGCCGCGTCAATGGCGGCGCGGGCGATCCCCAGCAGCAGCGCGCGCGTGTCGATGTCGGTGCTCATGCCGCGCTCCCTGTCACGACCGCGGACGCGTAGCCGACGACGCTCGAGCGGTCGTCGCTCACATCGCCCGAGTTTCCGGTGGAGACCAACTCGCAGGCGCGGTCACGCAGCGCCTCCGTCGCGATCAGGCCGGCGACCACCGGTCCGGCGCCGCACGCCTCGCACTCGCGGCGCGCCAGGCGCTCGTGGAGAGCGCGCGCATCGAGCGTCGCGAGTGTGTCGCAGAAGACGCCATCGAGAGCGCGCGCGGTGGCATCGTCGTAGAAATGGGAAAGATCCGAGCTGGCGATGACGATGTCGCGGCTCCAGTCGGCCTGCGCGGCGATCGCGCGGCCCAGCTCCTCGCACGCATCCCACGACGGCCGGCCCATCACGACGGGCACGATGGTCACGTCACCGAAGCACCGCTGCAGGAAGGGAAGCTCCACCTCGATGCCGTGCTCGCCGCGGCCGTGGGACGGGAGATCGTGCCCCGCGCCGGAAAGGCGGATGGTGCCCGCGCCCTGCGCGAGCGCGAGCGCCGCGTCGCGATCGACGGCGAGGGCGCCGAGCGGCGTGCGGTACGCGCTGCCCGCGAACACCGACGTGTAGTCGAAGGCCTCGACGTGCGACGGGCCGATGATGAAGGCGCGCGAGGGTGTTCCGCCGGCGCGCACGCGCGCGAACCCGCGCCCCGCGATCGCGCCGGAGTACGGGTAGCCGGCGTGCGGCGCGAGCAGCATGCGTGTCGTGGAAGATGCGCGTGTCGCTGCGTCGCCGCCGATGAACGTGTCGACCATGGACGCGAGCTCGCGCGTGTCGCGGGGGTAGAACCAACCCGCGACGGCCGGTTCGCGGATGGCGGATCCAGTCTTCATGGTGAGCCGGATGGAGTCCGGAGCTGTTGAAACAGCGCGGCCAGGTGGTCGAGTTTCGCGGCGTCGATCCGGCGCGTCGTGCCGTCCGAACGGCTGCGCGCAACCCAGAGCGTTCCCGTCGCGGGCGCCCGGAACGACACCTCGTCAAGGATGCCACCACGCGTGTCCTCGATCAATATGCTGAAGCCAGAATCCATCGCGACGGCGGGGCCGGATGGGTCGTCCCACTTGAGCGAACGGAGCGCGCGCACCAGGTCGGCGGCGCGGTTCGCGTCCACCCGGCCCATCGACGGGTTGGGAAATGCCCAGTGACCCGCGGCGCGCACCAGCTCTCCCGATACGCCGGGAAGGGAAATGACGATGCGCATCGCATCGGTCGGGGAGAACTGCAGCAAGCGCCGTTCGCGAAGGTCCGTGGTCGTGTGAGCGACGAGATCGCTGACGTCATCGTCGATGGTGACGGTGCGATGGTCGCGGTCGATGGCGGCGACCCAGTGCGCGCCGCGTTTCGCGAAGCGCACGGTGGCGATCCTTGCCCCGTCCGGCTGCACCAGCGTGAGCGTCGCACCGGCCGCGCCGAGCAGGGTGTCGGGTGCATCGATGAACGACGCGACGCGCAGGCCGCGCACCCGCCGGAGCACCGCGTCGACGGCGACCGAGTCCCCGGCCACGGTGTCACCGTGCTCGACCGCGCACCACCCGTCCCCGCATCGCCTCCACGCCGTGGCGTGATCGGGCGCGGAGAGCGCGTAGCGCGCCACGTCGCGAAGCTGGAAGTCGAGCACGCGGCGGTTGCGGTACGCCGCGACGGGCTGGGTCGCCGCGCGCGCGACGTCGGTGGGGACGAGCACGAGGTCGCGGTGTTTGGAGCGCGCGTAGCTCCACGCATCGTCCACCGTGCGTTTGCCGATGGATGCGTCGAGCACGGTATCGGCGCCCGCGAAGAGCGTGATCCGCGCCAGGGGCGGATCGAGACCGAACGGGGCCAGGTCATCCGCCTGGCCGAGGTCGCGCGCGATGTCGGCGCGTTCCAGTGCGTCGAGGAGCGAGATCACGGCCGATGGCTCGGCGCGATCGGACACCGGTTCCGTCATCTCCCAGAGGCTGTCGGTGCGCACGAAGCGCAGCGTTTCCTCTCCGCGCCGGAGCACGACGCCGTCCACGGCGGCGCGGTCGAATTGCGCCAGGCGGTCGGGCGCGTCGCCCTCGGGCGTGCGCGAACCGCGCTGCACCCACAGCCACGCCGCCGCGGCGAGCACGGCGACGACCAGCAGGATGCGCGTGGTTTTCGAGAGCATGGTCAGAGCCGCGCGCGTTTCGCGATGACGACCACGCCCGCGCCCAGGCTCACGGCGGGGAGGAGCACGATGCAGATGAGGAAGACGAGCCGGCCCTCGCGGTCGGTCAGGTACACCTGGTCGCCGAGCGCTTCGCGCGGCCGGATGCTGATGAGGGTCTCGTCGTGGGCGAGAAACGACACCGCGTTGGCGAACCAGTCCGAGTTTCCCAGCACGCCGTAGAACACGTTGTTGGCGAAATCGGAGTCGCCCACCAGCACGAGGCGGCTGGTGCGCGCGTCCGTCTCGCCGAAGGGTTTTCGCGTCGCCACCGCCGCGAGCGGGAGCGGGCCCGCGATGTCGACGCCGTCGCGCGACGCCTTGCCGGTCGCGAAGCCGGACATGTCGGTTTCGCCCCACGACCCGTCATCGGAGACGGCGAGATACTGCACGGTGATTCCGATGACGGTCGAGTCGGGCAGGATGAACACCGGCCGCGCGCGCGGGAACATGGTGACGTAGTTGAAGGCGCGCGTGATGGGGTGCCGCTCGTAGCGGCGCACCTTGACCACGGTGGCGTCGAAGGTGCGGTCGCCGGCGCGCACGCCCTTTTCATCGAGGATCACCTCGTCGCGCAGCGACAGCCGGTAGCCGGCCAGCAGCGCCGCCAGCCGGGGCACGTTGGTGCGCGGGTCGACCAGCACCAGGAACGAGCCGCCGGTGCGCGCGTAATCTCCGAGCGCGTTCACCTCTTCGGCGAGATAGTCGTCGCGCGGACCGGCGATCACCACCACGGCGGCGTCGCCGGGCACGGTGGCGCCGACGAGCGAGAGCGGGCGCGCCGAGTAACCCTGGCGCTCGAGGCCCGCCTTCACCGCCGAGTAGCCGTCGCGATCGGTGTTGGCGATGTTCTTTTCTCCGTGGCCGGTGACGAAGTAGACCGCCTTCTCCTGCTCGCGGGTGACGTGAATGAGCGCGCTGGTCAGCGATTCCTCGCCGGGGTTGCGCGCGGTCGAGCGGCGGTCGCCCGCTTCGAGCACGATTTCGTCGGGCGCGGCGTGCAGCCGTTCGGTGAGGTCGGGCTGGCGGTCGGGGTCGACCAGGCGGTAGCGGAAACGCGGCGAGCGCCGCGCGTAGAGGTCGAGCAGCTCGGTGACGCCCGCGCGCGTCGTCGATGTCTGGCGAACGAACGCGGTGGCGGTGACGTCGCGATCGAGCGACCCCAGCAGCGAGAGCGTCTGCGGCGAGAGCGTGTTGCGATGGTTGCGCGTGAGGTCGAGCTGCGCGGTGTGGCGAAGCGAGATCGCCTGCAGGACGACCAGCACCGCGGTCAGCAACAGGGTGGCGATGAACGCATCGGCGCCGCGCCGCCCGGCGCGGTTGCGCCACAGCGAGCGCGCGTCGTAACCCGAGCGCAGCGCGGCGACGCCGACCAGCGCGGCGCCGGCCACGAACACGGCGGCGAGCACGCCCGCTCCCGCCACGCCGGCGGCGGTCAACACCGCGCCGCACACCAGCAGCGCGACTCCCGCGATCGCCATCCACCGTGTCGCCGTGATCCGCACGTCAGCTCCGCCAGCGCGCCGAGTCGAGCACGCGCGCGCACAGAAAGAGGAAGAACACGGTCAGGTTCAGGTAGAACACGAGGTCGTTGGTGTCGATGATGCCGCGCGACATCGCGTCGAGGTGTTTCATCATCGAGAGCTGCGAGAGCACGGCCGCGGCCGCGCCGCCCACGAAGGGTGTGATCCAGCCGATCACCAGGAAGAGCAGCGCGCAGCCGAAGGTGAGCGCCCCCGCGACCAGCTGGCTCTCCGAGAGCGCGGAGAAGAACACGCCCATGGCGACGAACGACACGCCCATCAGGAACAGTCCCAGGTAACCCGAGAAGATGGCCCCCGTCTCCGGGCGCGCGAAGTAATAGAGCAGCGCGGGATAGGGAAGCGTCATGGCCAGCATCACCGCGTGAACGGTGACGGCGGCGAGGAACTTCCCGGCGATCACCTGCGCGTCCGACACCGGGTAGGTGAAGAGCAGCTCGGCGGAGCCGCTCCGTCTTTCCTCCGCGAACAGGCGCATGGTGATGAGCGGCAGCATGAGCAGCATCACGGAGCTAAGGTTGCCGAAGAGCGGCGCCAGCACGGACGAGGTGAGGCTCAGCATGCGCGACTGCATCGGGCTCTGCATGGCGCGCAGCGACTCGAGATTGAAGTAGCCGAGATAGTTGTAGAAGAAGTAGCCGCCGAGGAGCAGGAACAGCGTGGTGACGGCGTACGCCACCGGCGACTGGAAGTAATACGCGAGCTCGCGGCGGTAGAGGGCGAAGACCTTGTTCACGGCGTGTCCTCGCGGGTGACGAGGTGCATGAAGACGTCCTCGAGGGTGGCGGCGGAAATCGTCATCGCGCGCAGCGCGATGCGCGCGCCCGAGAGTGCGTCCGCGATCGCCTCGCGCGGATCGGCGTCGGTCGCGGCGCGCACGCGCAGCCGCGTGATCCCGTCGTGCGTGTCGACCACCTCGACATCGGTCACGCCGGCGACGGCGCGGAGGGTGGCCGCGATCGCGCCGGATTCGCCGCGTGCTTCGATCTCGACCAGCGCGCCGCCGCGCGCCGACCCCAGCACGCGCTCGCGCAGTTCGTCGGGCGGGCCATCGCTCACCAGCCGGCCCCGGTGGATGATGAGGACGCGCTGGCAGAGATGCCCGACCTCGGGAAGAATGTGCGTGCTCAGCATGATGGTGCGTTTTCCGGCCAGGCTGCGGATCAGCTCGCGGATCTCGACGATCTGGCGCGGGTCGAGACCGACGGTGGGCTCGTCGAGGAACAGCACCCCGGGGTCGTTGAGCAGGGCCTGCGCGAGCCCGGTGCGCTGGCGGTAGCCGCGCGAGAGCGCGCCGATACGGCGCGCATACACCTCGGCGAGGCCGCAGGCGTCCACCACCGACGCGATATGGTCGCGGCGTCCCGCCTTCGGCATCCCCTTGAGGGTGGCGACCAGGTCGAGGTAGGCGGACACGGTCAGGTCGCGGTAGAGCGGAACGCTCTCGGGCAGGTAGCCGATGCGCTCGCGCACCTGCATGGACTGGGTGGCGACGTCGTGGCCGGCCACGCGGGCCGACCCGGCCGTGGGTGGAAGGTATCCGGTCAGCATGCGCAGCGTGGTGGTCTTGCCCGCGCCGTTGGGCCCGAGGATGCCCACGATCTCGCCCGCGGGGACACGAAAGGTCAAATCGACGACCGCATCGCGGGCGCCGTAGCGTTTCGACAGGCTGGAGACTTCGATCATCCGGGGTTGTCCGCGCGAGGCGGGCCAAACAGCCCGGCGGGAGCGCAGTGGTGGGCGATGCTATCCCGCGTGGGGCCGGGCGTCAACGCGCCAGTCCGCCGCCTCGCGGCGAGCCAGAAAAAAATTGAACCGGTGGGGATAAGGCCGTAACATTCGGCCCCTGAACACGTAAGACTACTCGAAATACGATGCCGGCAGCGCGAGCCCGCCGGCCACACTTACCTCGTCCGAAACGTAGGCACATCCATGATCCGTGGCAAGACCCTGCGCGTGACGGCGGCAACCGCGGCCGCCGCGCTGATTCTCTCGGTCGCGTCGCCCGCGATGGCGGCCAACTCGGTGCTCCTCTCGGCGCTGCTGCCGGGGTTGGGCCAGGCGCAGGATGGCCACTACGGAAAGGCCACCGTCTTCGCCTCCGCGGCAATCATCTCCTGGGTGGGCCTGTTTGCGACCCAGATCAACTACAGCCGCTCGGTCGACAAGTACGAGGCCGAGAAGCGCGTCTACCTCGGGTACGCGGATCAACTGGAGAACGGTACGGTGGTGAAGCAGTCCGACATCGACGGGACCTTCCAGTCCATGAACGATGCCTTCAGCCAGGCCGACGACGAGCAGAAATATCGCGACGTTTTCGTCGGCGCGCTGGTGGTCACCTACGGACTCAACCTCGTCGACATCCTGCTCTCGCGCCCCAACACGGGCGAAATCGAGGAGCCGGCGACGTCGATGCAGATCGAGAAAGACGGATTCCGCGTGGTGCGGACGTTCCACTTCTAGGAGTCACGATGAGATCAACGCGGATTCTGAAGCAGGGACTCTTGCTCGCGGTGTGTGCTGCGCTGGCGGGAGTTCTCGCCGGCTGTCCCAAGCATGAAAACCTCCCCACCGCGCTCGACGTTGTCGAGGCCGCCGCGCCCGACTCGTTCAAGGTCACGGCCCACGGCATCGACGGGGACGGAAACTACGACTACGACCTGACCTGGAGAATCGCCGACAGCTCCGTCGTCGACCGCTATCGCCTCTACCTGGTGGGCGCGGGCTTTACACCGGAGCTGGTCTACGAGACGACGCCGTCAGAAACCGACGCCCTCGCCCTGCCGGTCACCCTGCCGTACAACGGCCAGGGCCTGCAGTTTGGTCTCTCGAGCGTGAGCACCGGTGCGGTCGAGAGCGCCATGACGGTCGCGACCATCCCTGCCTACCCCTGACCAAGTCGTTACTTAACAGTAAGTTATCGTGATGTATTGAGCCACCGCGCGAACCGCCGCCGAGCGGGGGCGTGATGGTACGATCCGTGCATTTCCGCCGCGGGCATCGTCCCTTCACGTCATGCAGGCAGTTTTTCGCATACGCGGTTACGACTCCTTCGAACAGATCGCTGTCGGCGGGATGGCCGTTGTCTACAAGGCCCGCAAGCAATCCATCAAGAAGAACGTGGCCATCAAGGTGCTGCTCCCGCACCTGGCGGCCGATCCGCGCTTCATCACTCGCTTCCAGCAGGAAGCCGAAGCCGCGGCGCGCGTCCAGCACGAGAACATCGTCAACGTGATCGACTACGGGAAGTCGGAGAGCTCCTACTACATCGTGATGGAGTACTACGACGGCCTCACCATCGAGGAGCTGATGCGCACGCAGCCGCGGCTGCCCATCGATGTCTCGCTCTCGGTGGTGCTCAACGTGTGCTACGGGCTGGAAGCCGCGCACGCGGAGAACCTCGTACACCGCGACATCAAGCCCGCCAACATCATTTTCACGCGCCAGGGCGGCATCAAGATCGCCGACTTCGGCCTGGCCAAGGCCATCGACAAGTTCAACTTCGTGACCCACCTCGGCAAGGTGGTGGGAACGCCGGCGTACATGTCGCCCGAGCAGACGCGCGGTGAAGTGGTGGGCGTGCGCAGCGACATCTTCTCGACGGGTGTGGTGGCGTACGAGATGCTGGCCGGCCGCCGTCCCTTCGACGGCGGGAGCTACTCCGAGGTCATCGACCACATCCAGAACCAGGAGCCGCCGCTGGTGAGCTCGTTCAACCCCATGATCGAGTCGCCCTTCGAGCAGGTGGTTGCGCGCATGCTGCGCAAGCGCACCGACGAGCGCTACACGCACGTGGCCGAAGTGGTGATGGACCTCGAGCAGTTGATGGACCGCCACGGCTTCCGCCGCGATCGCCGCGTGCTGGCGGAGTTCTTCGGTGACCCCGTGGGATACACCGAGGCCGCCGCACAGGTGGTGCTCGAGCGCCTCATGGGAGAACAGCCCGCCGCGTCGGGATCGCTCAACCAGGGGCGGCAGGCGGCGATCAACCACTACCGCAAGATTCTCTACCTCGATCCGGGTGACGAGGGTGCGCGCGCGTCGCTGCGGCGGCTCGGGGTGTCGGACGGCACGCCGCAGCTCGAAGCGCCGGGATCGACGGCGCACGCCGCGGCCGCGAAGCTGCGCGAGAGCGCCGAGTACCGTGTCGTGCTGACCGCCATCGACCGCAACGTCGAGAACACGGAAACCTTCGCGCTCAAGCTCTCGATGCGATTGAAATCGCCGCTCCCGCGCATGCGCTCGCTGGTGGCGCGCACGCCGTGCACGGTCGCGAACCGGCTGCCCTACAAGAAGGCGAAGTGGCTCGAGTCGGTGCTGGTGGAACTGGGCGGAGAAGTGCACATGGAGGAATTCACCGAGCCCAAAGAGGCGCCGCGCAAGACGCCGAGCGAGCCCAAGCAGGACGCGGCGCAGCAGAGCCAGGCCGAGCGCCGCACGTCGTCGGGCGGCATTCTCTGCCCGCGCTGCGGATGGGAAGAAGACGCCGACGCGAAGTTCTGTTCGCTGTGCCTGCGCCGCTTCAACAAGACCGACAAGCTCAGCCTGCGCTCGCTCGATCCGGTCGACAACCCGTCCGAGAATCCGCTTCTCGAGCACACCCCGGCGCCACCCAACGAGGTGGTCGAGTGGTTCCGCTCCGTTCCGCCCGCCGTGCTCGCGGTGGGCAGCGCGGCGCTCCTGCTGCTCGTCGTGTTTCTGTTCTTCGCGCGCTGATCAGACGTCGAACAGGGTGGGTTCGCCGCCGGGCGCGGCGCGCGCCACCGTGCACTCCGCGATCTGCGGGATCGCGCGCCGCAGCGTGACCGGCGCGTCGGGCTTGCGTCCGAAGAGCGCAAACGCCATCTCGAACGCGTTGGCGGGGGCCTGTCCCCGGAAATGATTGTTCAGCACGACGTGGACGGCGGAGCTCTTCGCCGCCTCGCGGATGACCCCCGCCCACGGCGAGAGCTCGCCGGGCGAGTAGAGATAATCGTAGCGCGCATCGCGCCCCGCATCCTCGGCGAACCAGTTGCGGTAATTGCGGCCGTGAAAGCGGAAGTAGGCGCCCGCGGAGCCGGCTCGATACACGTAGGGCGGCAGCGATTCACCGATGACGGGCTGATCGATCCCGCACACCGACACGCCGAGCGACGAGAGGTAACGCGCCGCCTCCTCCGACGCCCAGCTTCCGTGACGGACCTCGACGGCGAGCGGATACGGTGAGAGCTCGCGCACGCGCGCGTCGAGGTGCGCGCGCGATTCGTCGTCAAAGCGGAACGACCACGGGAACTGCAGCAGCACCGCGCCGAGCCGTGCCGTATCGGCGAGTGGATCGATGGCGCGGCGCAGCGGGTCGAGCTCGGCGGGCGTGCCGGCGAAGCCGTGGTGGGTGAGCGACTGGTGGGCCTTCAGCGTGAAGGTGAACTGCGGCCGGTCCGCGACGCGCTCCGCCCACCGTCGCACGACGTGCGGCGCGGGCACCCGGTAGAACGTGCTGTTGATTTCAACCAGCGTGAAGTACGATGCGACGTACGCCAGCGCATCGAAGCCGCGCGGTCGGCGCGCAGGATAGAAGATGCCGTCCCAGTCCGGGTAGTCCCATCCGGCGGGACCGATGTGCACGCGATTCTCGAGTGGAATTGACACGGCGAAGCGACGTGAATGAAGTGACCGCGAGTATATCACGCGCGTCGGGCCGGCGCGTGATCGTCGCCATCACCCTGCTGGCCGCGATCGTGCGCCTGGTCCGCATCGGCGCGCAGAGCCTCTGGGTCGACGAGATGCTGACCCTCGAGGTCGCGACGCCCAAGCCCGGCATTTCGCTGCTCCAGCTCCTCCTGCACAATATCCACGGGCCGCTCCACACCTTCGTGGTGGCGCTGATGCGCCTGGTGAGCGAGAACGACGGGTGGCTGCGCCTGCCCAGCGCCGTCGCCGGCACCTTCTCGGTGCCGCTCCTGTATGCCTGGGTGCGCCCGCGCTTCGGCGCGCGGGCGGCCGCGTGGGCGGCCCTGCTCCTCGCGGTGAACCCGCTTCACATCCACTACTCGCAGGAGCTCCGCAACTACGCCTTCACCGTGTTCTTCGTGCTCGCCGGGTGTGTGATGCTCGACCGCGTGTGCGCGCGGTGGTCGTTCCCGCGCGCGGCGGGATTCGCCGCGTGCGTCGCGGGAGCGGTGCTCTCGAATTTCTCGGCCTGCTTCACCTTTCTCGTGCAGTCGCTGGTGTTCTTCCGGGCGCAGCCGGCGCGCGGGCGCGCGCTCGCGCGATGGTTGGTGATCGCCGGGCTGGTGATCCTGATCACGTCGCCGTGGATCTACCGCGTCACCACCTACGTCGACTTCGGCAAGCTCGCCACCCCGGTCCGTCCCGGCGAGCTCGCCGAGACCGAACGGCTGCGCGGCGACACCACCTTCCGCATCGAGTCGATCCCGTACGCGTTCTACGCCTACAGCGTCGGTTTCGCGCTCGGTCCCACGCTGGCCGAGATGCACGGCGACCTCGACCGGGTGCTGTCCGGGCATCGCGGCGCGATTGCGTGGACGGCGCTCGTGTTCGGGACTCTGGCGTTGTTCGGCGTGCGGCGCGCGCTCCGGCGCGACGACGGCGCCTGGCGCGCGCTCGAGCCGGTCCTCTACGTCGCGGTTCCGCTGGCCGCGACGCTGCTGCTCAACTGGCAGAACGCGAAGGCGTTCAACGTCCGCTACGTGCTGGTGGGATTGCCCATGTACCTGGCGCTGGTGGGGCTGGGGATTGCCGGCGGGAAGCGCCGGGACGGCACCATCATCGCGGGCGCACTCGTGCTGGCGACCACGGCGGTCGCGCTCCGCAATTACTACACGGACCCGGCGCGCTGGAAAGAAGACGTGCGCGGCGCGACCCGGGCCATCGAAGCGCGCCTCGCGCCGGGCGAATGCATCTTCGCGCCCACGGTGTTCCACATCGTCGCGCACTACCAGGAAACGGGGGCGCCGCTTCATTATATATACCGTGGCAACCGGGAATTGACCGACCGGGAGTTCCGTGAACTTTTTGCCGCGTGTCCGTCCTTCTGGTACCTGCGCGCGCGACCGTGGGTCGACGACGCCGACGGCTACGTGCTCTCCACCCTCGAATCGAAATACCGGCGTGACGCGGTGATGGAATTCCCCGGCGTCACCGCCCTTCACTTCGTTCCCAGAAACTGATCCGGTGCGGTCCCGGTTGGGACGCTTTGTGCAATCGATCACGTGCCGTGATGCGCGGCGCGGACGCGCGGGCATCATGAGCCCGCGCGCTCCAGCGCGCGCAACGTTGGGACATTGCAGCCAAGGAGAACCCCATGCACCGGCGCACTTCACGCGGACATTCTGCACTCCTCTTCTGGATCGTTGCATCGGCCGGACTGGCCGCATGCGCGGCGGCGCCGCCGCAGCGCACCGAGACGGCCGCCATTCACGACCTCCGCGCCGACTACTTCCGCACCTACCCGGAGGGCCCGAACAACGACCACATCCGCCGCGGAGAAGTGGTGCGGGGGATGTCCCTGTACGAGGTACTGGCGTCGTGGGGAATCCCCGACGCGCGCGTCGTCGCGCCGGAGCAGAACAAGGAGAGCTGGATCTACGTCGTCCAGGACGACTTGAGCCTCGACTGGATCGCGTACGAGTACGAATTCCGGAGCAACGCGCTGGTGGAATGGACCACGACGCGCAACGTCGCGAACGGGTTGCCGCTCGATTCGCCCGACCTGCGCCGCGACCCGCTCACACTGCCCGCGTGGGCATCGTCGAGCCAGCGGACCGGACCGCCGGTGCGCTAGTCCTGGCGGGGCGGGGCCTGGCGTCCGTGCTTGAGCTCCTGTCCGCGCACGATCACCACCGCGATCAGCGCGACCGCGAACACGACCAGCAACATCCACGCCGTGCTCTGCAGCGTGGCGATCACGGTGCGGTAGAGCTCGAGCAGCCAGCGGTCGGAGTTGAGGACGATGATGGCTTCATCGGGTGAGCGCGGCGTGATGTACTTCTCGATCTCCCAGATCCGCACGCCACCCGACACACCCACCACGTAGACCGCGAACGTGATGTAGCGAAACCACGCCACCGCGAGCTCGGGCGTGAGGATGCGGTTCAGTATCGTCTTGAGCGAACGGCGGAACAGCATGGCCACGCCGAATGACACCAGGATGGCGGTGACCAGCGTGACGGCGAGCAGGGTGAAGATCATGGGGCTCCTTTCCTTCGTCGCGAGCGAGCGCCGCGCGCGGACCAGTCCTCGCGCGTGACCGCCCAGCGCTCGTGGTCGCGCCAGCGACCGCCGATCTTCAGATAACGCGGCGAGTATCCTTCGCGCCGGAATCCCAGGCTGCGAACCAGTGCCATCGACCGTTCGTTGCCGGGCTGGATGTTTGCTTCCAGCCGGTGCAGTCCGTGCGTCGTGAACAACTCGCGCACGGCGCGCGCGAGTCCGGCGCGCATGAAGCCGCGGGCGTCGAACGGAATGAACGCGTAGAAGCCGAGGTACGCGGAGCAGAACACGCCGCGAACGATCTCCGACGCCTCGATCATGCCGGCCAGGTCGCCGTCACTGGTGCGGACGAGCCAGGCGATGAAGCGTTCGTCGCGCACACGCTCGAGCAACCGCCGGTACGCCGCCGGGGTCGAGGGCGGCGAGACCCAGGGGCGGTGCAGCGCACGGCTGTCGCGAACGGCGGACAGAAAGCCGGCCTGGTGGTGCGGGCCGACGGGTTCGAGCGTGACGGGCATGCGCGGGCGAGCATACGCGAGCGCCCGCCGCGCGACGAATACAAAACACCACGCGCGGGCGGGGAAATCCGTGGCGTCACTTGTTCCGGGCGGGGTAGCCCGGGATGTTCAGCCCGAGCACGATGTCGCGCGTGACCCGCCACGACCCGTCGCGATCACGCGCCGGATTCGCCACGCCGTTGCCTGCGCGTGGTGCCGACGAGAACTCGCGCCGCAGCCGGTCGGTCAGGCGGGGGTCGTCGTCGAAATGGATGTCGTCGATCCAGTACGTGCAGCGACCGGGCTCGATGATGTGCATGTGGATGTGCTGTGGAATGTCGGTCCCGGGATAGCCTCCGGGCCGGATGGTATCGAAGCGGTACCGGCCCTGCTCGTCGGTTCGCGCCCATCCGCGCAATGCGCCGTGGCGGGTTTGCGCGCGCGGGTAGATACCGTCGTGGTTGGTGTGGTACGCGTACACGATGATGCCGGCCCGGGGCCGGCCAGCCCCGTCACGCACCACGCCGTCGATGCGCAGTGGTTCGCCTGGCTCGCCGGCGGGCGCAATGCGCACGCGGGATGCCAGCGAATCCGGCATGCCCTCGAAGACGATCTCGCAATTCTCGCACGGGAGGCCGACCACCGGCTCCCGCGCGGGCGTCGCGCGCGCCGGCGCGGCGATGGCCAGCGAACAAACCAACCCGCCGGCGAAGAGGGCGTTTCGCATGCACGCAGGGTACCATACCGTGGAACCCCGAGAAGGCCGGCGCCGCACGGGCTTTCCTTGACACCTGCGCATGGCGGCGCGTAAAGTTTGCCATATGCGCCTGTAAATGCGCAGCTTTCCTGACGCTTACCGAACCGCGTGCGAGGAGTGGTGTGCCATGTTGCCGAAGACCCGCCCTGACGTTTCCCTCGAGCACTCGCTGAGCGAATTCGACAATATTCGCGAATTGCTCGAGATGCTCATGTCCGAGCACACCCCCGCCAAGCACCAGATCAAGATGAAGACCAGCTTCGGCTGGGAGCCACCGATGAACGTCTTCGAGACCGACAACGAGTTCGTCATCGTGATGGACATCGCGGGCATGGACCCCAAGGACATCGCCGTGTTCACCGACGGATCGATCCTGCGCATCAGCGGCGTGCGCAAGGATCTCACCACGCAGGGACGCAAGCAGTTCCATGCGCTCGAGATCCAGGTCGGCCCGTTCCAGCGGCTGATCGGCATCCCCGTGCCGATCGAGCCCAACAGCCTCACCAACCGGTACGCCAACGGCCTGCTGGAGATCCGTCTCAAGAAGAAAGGCGACGCGCCGACGCGGCGCCGCATCGACGTCAAGTAGGGCACGGCGTCGCAGGATGCCCATCCCCGGGCCCATGCCCATGCACGCGAACCTCTGCTTCTGAAGGAGCAACGGGTGAAATCAAAGAGCAACGTCGAGTTCGAGGAACCCGGCGTCCAGACATCCAGCATTCCCGGCGAGCTGGCCATCCTGCCCATCAATGACGCGGTCGTGTTTCCGCTCATGATGGTCCCGCTCATCCTTCGCGACCCCAACCTCCTGCGCCTGGCGGACGAGGCGCTGGCAGAGCACAAGATCATCGGCGCGTTCACGCAGAAGAACCAGGAGACCGAGCAGCCGGGCCCCGAGGACATCTACCGCGTCGGCACGGCCATCCACATCCAGAAGATGATCCGCTTCCCGAACGGGGAGATGCGCCTGCTGGCGCAGGGGATCTCGCGCATCCGCGTGTCCGACGTGACGCAGGTGGTGCCGTATCTCAAGGGTCGCGTCAGCGTGCTCGAGGAAGTGGAGCGCGAGACCGACCTCCACAAGGCGTACATGCAGAACGTGATCCGGTCGTTCACGCGCATGGTGGACGAATCCGAGACGCTCGCCGACGAGCTCAAGATCATCGTCAACAACATCAAGGAAGGCGGCCGGCTCGCCGACGTCATCGCGACCAACCTCAACATCGAGCTCGACAAGAAGCAGAAGCTGCTCGAGGAGGTCGACACCACCGAGCGGCTCAAGCTGCTCGCGCGCTACCTGGCCGACGAGATGGAAGTGCAGAAGCTGGGCAAGAAGCTGCAGGCCGACGTCAAGCGCGAGATGGACCGCGAGCAGCGCGAGTACTACCTGCGCCAGCAGCTCAAGGCGATCCGCCGCGAGCTGGGCGAAGACGACGACCGCACCGTCGACGCCGAGGACCTGCGCTCGAAGATCGACGCGGCCAACCTGCCCGAGGCGCCGAAGGACATCGCCCTCAAGGAGCTCGACCGCCTGACCAAGATGTCACCGGGCGCGGCCGAGTACACCGTCTCCAAGACCTACATCGACTGGATCCTCGACCTGCCGTGGTCGGTGAGCACGCCGGACAACCTCGACATCGTCGAGGCCGAGAAGGTCCTGAACGAGGATCACTACGACCTCGCCATGGTGAAGGAACGCATCCTCGAGTTCCTCTCCGTCAAGAAGCTCAAGCAGACCATGAAGGGCTCGATCATCTGTTTTGCGGGACCGCCGGGCGTGGGCAAGACGTCGCTCGGCAAGTCCATCGCGCGCGCGATGGGGCGCAAGTTCGTCCGCATCTCGCTGGGCGGCATGCGCGATGAAGCCGAGATTCGCGGCCACCGGCGCACGTACATCGGCGCGCTGCCGGGGCGCGTGATCCAGGGCCTGCGCACGGCGGGGAGCAACAACCCCGTCTTCATGCTCGACGAGATCGACAAGCTCGGCTCCGACTTCCGCGGCGATCCGGCCGCGGCTCTGCTCGAGGTGCTCGATCCGGCGCAGAACGACTCGTTCGAGGACCACTACCTGAACATCCCCTTCGACCTGTCGAAGGTGCTGTTCGTGACCACCGCGAACATCCTCGACTCGATCCCGCGGCCGTTGCTCGACCGCATGGAAATCATCGAGATCCCGGGCTACATCACCATGGACAAGGTGGAGATCGCGAAGAAGTACCTCCTGCCGCGCCAGATCGACGAGAACGGCATCCCGCCCAAACTGCTCAAGATCAGCGACGAAGCCCACCGCCACATCATCCGGCGCTACACGCGCGAGGCGGGCGTGCGCGAGCTCGAGCGCAAGTACGGCAGCATCGCGCGCAAGGTGGCGCGCCGCATCGCGGGCGGCAACAAGCGTCCGGTGACCATCGGCGAGCGCAACGTGGTGCAGTATCTCGGGCAGGAGGAGTACCGCAGCGAGATCGCGCGCAAGCGCCCGACGGTCGGGGTTGTGACCGGCCTCGCGAAGACCTTCGACGGCGGCGAGATTCTCTTCATCGAGGCGGTGAAGATGAAAGGCGGAGGCCGCCTGCGTCTGACCGGGCAGCTCGGCGACGTGATGCGCGAGAGCGCGGAAGCGGCGATGTCGTTCGTCCAGTCGCACTACCTGACGGGCGCGCCGGACAAGCAGTTCTTCGACAAGTACGACATTCACATCCACGTGCCGGCCGGCGCGGTGCCCAAGGACGGCCCCAGCGCGGGTGTGGCCATCGCCTGCACCATAGCCTCCATGCTCTACGACCGACCGGCTCGCAACGATGTCGCCATGACCGGGGAGATCACGCTCACGGGCCAGGTCCTGGCCATCGGGGGACTCAAGGACAAGGTGATCGCGGCGCACCGGGCCGGGATCAAGACCGTCCTGTTTCCCGACAGCAACAAGCGCGACCTCGACGAGATTCCAGACATCATCAAGAAGGATCTCAACCTGATACCGATGGCCCGGGCGGCGGAAGCAATTGAAAAGACGCTGGTTGCGTGATGATGCGGGCGGGCTGGCCCTCGATTTGCACTGCCGGGTAAATTGCTCCCACGGGTAGACGCACATTGGCCACCGAACTGACGCAACAGCGACGCGACCAGATGGTGGGGCGCCTGGCGCCCTTCCTCGGCCGCATGGTGCGCCGGGAATTTTTTTCCCTTCCCGGCGACATCAACGACCACAGCCGCATCCTGGTCGTCGATTCCGGCGACCTGACCGAGCTCCTGTTCTTCGCGCCCGTCCTGAACCACCTCAAGCGACGCTACCCCGGCATGCGCGTCACCGTGCTGGTGCGCTCCGGAAACGGCGAATTGATCCGCACGCTCGAGCCCATCAACGAGATGATCTCGTACGAGCCCGAGCACCTCACCCTGTTCTCGACCACGTATCTGAACCTCCTGCGCCGCGTGAAGGCGCGCGGGTTCGACGTGGTGTTCATGCTGGGGCACGAGTTCAACTTCGCGCGCTCCCTGGTGACGCTGTTTTCGCGCGCGCGGCTGCGCGTGGGATTCACGCAGAAGTTCACGTACCCGTTCCTCAACTGCGAGATCCGCACCTCGAGTGAGACCACGTACGAGGCGCCCCGCGCGCTGAGCTTCCTGAACGTGCTCGGCCAGTCGCCCGGCGACAACGTGCTCAACTGGAGGCTCCCCGACAACGACGTGCGCTGGGCGCAGCAGATGGTGCACTTCCGCAAGCCCGACAAGGACACCATGCTCATGGTGGTCGACCCGGGGATGGGAAAGGGCGGCCATCGCCTGGTCGAGAACGCGCTGGCCCACATCGCCACCGAGGTGGCGCGGCGCAACGGGGCCCGGATCCTCCTCCTCTCCAACAACCTCGACGCGAAGGGAATGGCCCGGTTCAAGGCGCTCCTGCCCAACTGCGTGCTCGATATCGAGCCCAAGAATGTCAAGGAAGCGCTTGCGCTGCTCTCCCGCGCGGACTTAGTCTTGGCTGGCAACACCGACTTTTTCCACTTTGCGGTCGGCATGCGCCGGCCCACGATCGGCTTCTTCACGCGCTTTGATGCCGCCAACTGGTTTCCAAAATCCGCCCCCTGGGTCCAGATCATCCAGGGCGTGCGTGGACAACAGGTGTCGGTCGACGAAGTCTGCTCCAAGATCGACACGCTGCTCCACCTGGCTGCCCGTCGTTAGCCGGTATGGGGCCTGCCCGGTCGCGGACCACGCCGGTCCCGCGCGCCGGATCCGCCCCGATAGCGCTCGTGTGGGACTCTACCTCAAGCAGTACGGCGCTCTGGACCGGCGTGATGCCGCTCCCGGGCCTGAGTCTTTGACCGCGCGCCGGATTTGCCCGCACAACGCACGTACGAGCTTGGCCTCCAGCAGTACGGCGCTTTCGAACCGACGTGATTCCGCTCCCGGACTCGTGACTCCACACGCGTCCCAGGCGGGTCTCCCATGAACGCGTACCGCAGACTTCTCGATTACGTGCGCCCCTACTGGAAGCGCATGACGATGCTCTCGCTGGTGATCGCGCTGTTCGCGTCGCTCTCGGGGGTGTCGCTCACGCTGATCCCGCCGTTCCTGCGCGTGATCCTCAATCGCGCGCCCGTCGAAACGGCGGTCGTGGCGGCGCAACCGCGCGAGGGGCTGCCGCTGCCCGCCTTCGTCGAGCACGCGCGCGTCGCCGCCAAGGTGCACTTCGAGTCGTGGATGTACGCGGGCACCTCCGACGACCGCCTGGTGCGGTTCATCTGGCTCCTTGTCACACTGATGCTGGTCAAGAACGTGATGGGCTACATCCAGACGTACTACACGGAATGGCTCGAGCAGCAGGTGCTCTACCGCATCCGGCGCGATATCTACGCCCACATCCTCGACCTGCCGCTGTCGTACTTCGACCGCGAGCGCTCCGGGCACCTCATCTCGCGGGTGACCAATGACGTCACCCAGCTGCGCGGCGCGGTGATCGGCGTCGCCTCGAGCGCCCTCCGCAACCTGCTCATGACGCTGGTGGCCGTGTTCATCCTGCTCAACGTGAGCTGGCGGCTGACGCTGCTGGTGGTGTGCATCATTCCCGTCAACGTGTTCCTCGTCGACCTGGTGGGGCGCAAGCTCAAGCGGCGCAGCCAGCGCGCCCAGGAGGGCATGGCCGACATGACCGCGAGTCTCGAGGAGACGATCGGCGGCGTGCGGCTGGTGAAATCCTTCGGCACCCATGAGCACGAACAGAAGCGCTTCGGCCGCGCGAGCCACCGGCACATGATGCATTACATCCGCATGAAGCTCTACGGAGCGCTCTCGGCGCCGACGTCGGAGTTGCTGGGGACGTTCTCGTTCGCGGTGGTGCTGTGGTACGGCGGGCACCGCGTCCTCTCCGGCGGGCTCCCGGCCGAGAACCTGGTGATGTTTGTCGCCGCGATGCTCTTCGTCATCACGCCGCTCAAGAACCTGAGCAAGCTGTCGGTGCTGATCCAGCAGGCGATCGCATCGGCGCAGCGCGTATTCGATCTGCTCGACACGGCGAAGGAACCCGCGGGCGAGGGGAGCCGGACGGCGTCGTTCGAGCGCGAGATCCGCTTCGACAGCGTGGATTTCGAGTACATCGCCGGCGAGCCGGTGCTGCGCGGCGTGTCGTTCACCGCGCAGCGCGGCGACGTGGTTGCCATCGTGGGCTCGAGCGGGGCGGGCAAGACCACGCTGGTCGACCTGCTGCCGCGCTTCTACCCGTGCACGCGCGGGCGCATACTCTTTGACGGGGTCGACACGCGCGAGTTCTCGCTGGCGTCGCTGCGTTCCCTGATGGGAATCGTGACCCAGGAGACCATCCTCTTCAACGACACCGTGTACAACAACATCTGCTACGGCTCGCCGTCCGCCGACCGGGACGCGGTGGAGCGCGCCGCGCACGCGGCCAACGCGCACGACTTCATCCTGGAGCTCCCGCACGGGTACGACACCGTGGTCGGCGATCGCGGCGCACAGCTCTCCGGGGGCCAGCGCCAGCGCGTCGCCATCGCGCGCGCCATCCTGCGCGACCCGCACATCCTCATCTTCGACGAGGCGACGAGCGCGCTCGACAGCGAGAGCGAAGCGCTGGTGCAGGAGGCGATGGACCGGCTCCTCAAGGGACGCACCACGTTTGTCATCGCGCACCGGCTCTCCACCATCCGGCACGCCGACCGCATCCTCGTCCTCGACCGGGGCCGCCTCACCGAGCACGGCACGCACACCGAGCTGATGACACGCGAGGGCGTGTACCACCGCCTGTATCAGCTGCAATTCGGCAATGCCCGCGCCTGAGCGCTCGCCGCTGCGTGTCGCGGCCGTCGCGCCCAACTGGCTCGGCGACGCGGTCATGTGCCTGCCCGCGCTCCGATTGCTCGCCGCCGCGCCCGGCGTTTCGCTCGCCGTTCTTTCCCGCCCGTACACCGCGCGCGTGTTCATGCTCCAGCCCGGGATCGACGACCTGCACGCGGACGCGCCCGGAGGACGCTGGAGGCGCATTCACGCGCGCACCCGCGCGCTGCGGGCGAGCGGGGCGCGCCTCGCCGTCGTGTTTCCGCCGTCGTTTTCGAGCGCGCTGCCGCCATGGCTCGCCGGGGTTCCGGCCCGGGTGGGATATCGCGCCGACGGGCGGCGCGCGTGGCTCACCGACGCGCCGGCCATGCCGTCGAGGTCGACTCATCTCGCGCGGTCGTATGTCGACCTCGCGGCCGCCGCACTGCGCGGTGCCGGCGTCGAGCCGCCGCGCGACGTGCCGCCGGCGCGCCTGCACGTCAGCGCGGGGGAGCGCGAGGCCGTGCGAGAGCGCCTCGGCCCGTTCGCGCGCGACGGGTACGCGGTGGTCGTGCCGGGCGCGGCCTTCGGACCCGCGAAGTCCTGGCCCGAGGAGCGTTACCGGTCGTTGTGCGCGCGGCTCTCGCGCGAGATGCACGTCGTGCTCGCGGGCAGCGCGGGTGATCGCGCGCGGTGCGAGCGCATCGCGAGCGAGCTTCCCGGTGTTCACACGCTGGCGGGGGAGACTTCGCTCGGCGAGTTGTTCGCGCTGATCGAAGGGGCGCGCTTCGTGGTCGCGAACGACAGCGGCGCGCCCCACGCGGCGGCCGCACTCGGTGTGCCCGCCATCGTCCTGTTCGGATCGACCTCGCCGGCGTGGACGGCGCCGGTGGGGGAGCGCGTGCGCGTGCTCCAGCACGTTGTCCACTGCAACCCCTGTTTCCGCCGCACCTGCCCGACGCAGCTCGAGTGCTTCAACGGGATCGCGGTGGAGGAAGTGCTCGCCGCCGCGGGCGAATTCATGCGCCCGGCGCCCGCCGCATCCGCTCCCAGAAACCCGATGCCGCCGGAGCGCCCGGTCGGATAGAATCCTCTCCCATGGACCGCCAACGACATCTTGATCTTCTCGACGAGTTTCGCTCGCGCCGCGTGGCGGTGCTGGGCGACTTCCTGCTCGACCAGTACATCATCGGCACGAGCGCGCGCGTATCGCGCGAGGCGCCCATCGTGGTGGTGGACTACCAGGACACCGTGTACCACCCGGGCGGCGCCGCCAACGCCGCGCAGAACGTCACCGCGCTGGGCGCGGGCGCGAGCGCGGTGGGCGTGCTGGGCGCGGATCGCGAGGGTGACGTGCTGCTCCAGCTGCTCGGCGCGCGCGGCGTCGACACGGCCGGCCTGGTGCGCGAGCCGGAGGCGATGACGTCGACCAAGCTGCGCATCCTGGCCGGCGAGATGAACGCGCAGAAGCAGCAGGTGGCCCGCGTGGATCGTTCGCACCGGCTGGTGCTGCAGCCGTCGTTGACGGGGCGCGTGAAGCGCATGGTCGACGAGGCCATCGCCGCCTGCGACGTCGTGTTGCTCGCCGATTACGGGCTCGGCGTACTCGGATCCGAGACCGCCGCGCACGTGCTGTCGCGCTGCGCGGCGCAGGGGCGTCGCACCGTCGTCGACAGCCGTCACCGGCTGCGCGAGTTCCGTGGCGCCACCGTCGCCACGCCGAACGAGGTCGAGGCCATGGAGGCGCTGGGGTTGCGCAGCGAATCCGAGCTCACCGACGCGGGTGCGCTGGCGCGACGCATCGCCGATACCGGCCTCCACAATCTGATCATCACGCGCGGGAGCAAGGGCATGGTGGTGTGCGGCACGGACGCGCCGTTCACCACGCTCGGGATCGCGGGGTCCAACGAAGCCACCGACGTGACCGGCGCCGGCGACACGGTATCGGCCGTGGTTGCGCTCTCGCTGGCGGCGGGCGCGACGCTCGCCGAGGCCGCGCAGATGGCGACCTTCGCGGCGTCGGTCGTGGTGATGAAGCGTGGCACCGCGACCGCGTCGCCCGACGAAGTGCGCGACGTGATCGAGCGCGCGGCCGCCGAACGGGAGGCGCGCGCCTGATGCGCGCATCGAGCGCACCCATCTTCACGGACGCAGTCGAGGCGCGGGACCACACCCGGTCGCGCGGCGCCGGACGCGTCGTGCTGGCGAACGGCTGTTTCGACCCGCTTCATGTGGGTCATATCCGCTATCTCAATGATGCGCGCGCCCACGGCGATTTCCTGCTCGTCGCGCTGAACAACGATGCCAGCGCCCGTCGCCTGAAGGGCAACGGACGCCCCGTCGTGGGCGAGGACGCGCGCGCCCGCCTGCTCGCGGCGTTGTCCGCCGTCGACGCCGTGCTGCTCTTCGGCGAGGACACGGTGGAGGCCATCCTCGATGTGCTGCGGCCCGCCGTCCACGCCAAGGGAACCGATTACACCGCGGAGACGGTGCCCGAGGCGGACGCGGCGAAACGGCTCGGCATCCGCACCGTCATCGCCGGCGACCCCAAGGCGCACGCCTCGCGCGAGATCGTCGCGCGCATGCGATCTACTCCGGGCGGGTCCGCGCGCTCATGAACGCGGCCACCGCGTTGCGCGCGGGCGACCGCGTGCTCGTGACACGTCTCAACTACCTGGGCGACGTCGTGCTGTCGCTGTCCATGGTCGACGCGCTGCGTGCGACCCATCCCGGCATCGTCATCGATTACCTCGCGCGCGAGCCCGCGGCGTCGCTGCTCGCCGGCGACGACCGCTTCGGACAGGTCATCGCGTGGCGCGACGGCGCCATGAACGCGCTGCGCACGGTTGTGCGTCTGCGCGCGCGGCGCTACCGCGCCGTGATCGATCTCTACTCGAACCCGCGCAGCGCGTGGCTCTCGTGGCTCTCGGGCGCGCCCGTTCGCATCGGAGGCAACCGGCGCGGGCGCCGGCTGCTCTACACCCACCGCGTGCAGCCCCCCGCGGGGCTTCCCGTGAGCGAGGTGTTCATGCGCTACGCGCAGCCGCTCGGCGTAGAGGGGCGGCCGGGCAAACCCGTGCTCGGTATTGCGCACGCCGAGGCCGCCGCCGCCGAGGAGTTGCTCGCGCGGGCCGGCGTGCGCCCGCTCGGCGCGCCCCGGGTCGGCATCCATCCGGGCGGCAAGTGGCCGGTGAAGCGGTGGCCGTCGGCGCACTTCGCGGAGCTCGTCGCGCGCGTCGAATCTCTCGGGGCGCGCGTCGTGCTGCTCACCGGTCCCGACGAGCACGACGCCACGGATGCGGTGCAGGCGCTCCTGGCGCGGCCGGTGCCGGCGCTCGCGCCGCTGCCGATCCGCACCACCGCCGCGGTGATCTCGCGGCTCGACGCGATGGTCGCGTGCGACGGCGGCATCATGCACACCGCGGTGGCGGTGGGCACGCCGACGGTCGGAATCTTCGGCAGCAGCCAGTCGTCGGTGTGGTTCCCGTACGCGGGGCTGGGCCCGTTTCGCGCCGCGGAGATCCAGGTCGAATGCCGGCCCTGCCATCGGCACGTCTGTCCGCTCGGCCACACGCGTTGCCTGAACGACCTCACCCCGGCGCGGGTGGCGGCGGACGTGGACGCGCTGCTCGGCTCGCGCGCGGAGCAGGCCCCATGAGCGCGCGCGACAACCGGGACTGGGTGCTGGTCATCCGCCTGCGCCAGCTCGGCGACGTGCTCGCGTCGCTCGAGGTGATGCGCGCCCTCAAGGCGCACCGGCCCGAGCGCGGTGTCGCGCTGGTGGTGAACGCGGCGTACGCGCCGCTGGTCGAGCACGAGCCCTACATTGATCGCGTGCTGGTTCCGCCCGCGCGCGGGACGCTCGCGTGGGCGCGTTTCCTGCGCGATGTGCGCGCGCTGTCGCCGTCGTCGGCGATCGATCTCCACGGCAGCGCGCGCGCCGCGCTGATCACGCTGGCGTCGGGAGCGCGCCAGCGCGTGGGCTACGACCTGCGCCTGCGCCGTCGCGCGTACACCGTGGTGGAGCCGCGGGGCGAATTCACTGACGGCCGTCGCGTGCCTCACAACCCGATCACGTGGGGCTTTCGCCTTGCGCGCCACGCCGGCTGTGACCCGGTCTCCACGCTCCCGCCCGAGCTCCGCGTCGACGACGATACGTCGCAGCGCGCGCGCGATCGCCTGCGCGCGGCGGGTCTTTCCGCCGACGTGATCGCGCGCCGCGGCGTGATCGCGCTCAACCCGGGCCGGCCGGTGCCGTCGAAGTCGTGGCCGGTGGAACGCTTCATCGACCTGTCGCGACGGCTCCGCGCGGCGGGGCATCCCGTCATGGTCTTCTGGGGACCCGGGGAAGAGGTGGACGCGAATCGCATCGCTCGCGAGTCGGGCGCGGTGTGCGCGCCGTCGCTCTCGCTTCCCGAGATGGTGGGCGCGTTGCGCTCGTGCGCGGTGCTCGTCACCATCGACTCCGGCCTCAAGCATCTCGCGGTGTGCGCGCGCACGCCGACGGTGACGCTGTTCGGGTCGACCGATCCGCGCGAATGGCACATGGGCGCGGCGCGCGATGCGCTGGTCTGGAAGGGGCTGTCGTGCTCGCCGTGCCGGCGCCTGCTGTGTCCGTTCGGCACGCCGTGCATGGACATCGGCGTGGATGAGGTGGTCGCGATGCTCGCGCACTCCACCGGGGAGGCGGCATGAAGCTGCGCGACATCTCGGTGATCGTGACCGCGCGCGACGAGGAGGACAACCTCGGCCGCTGCCTGGAGAGCGCGCGCGGCTTCGGCGAGATCATCGTCGTCGATTCGTTCAGCGGCGACGCCACCGTCGAGATCGCGCGCCGCACGCGCGCGACGGTGTTCCAGCGCGCGTACACATCGCCGCCCGACCAGAAGAACTGGGCCGTGGCGCGCGCGAAGAACGACTGGGTGCTCGTGCTCGACGCGGACGAGTGGCTCGATGCCGCGCTGCGCGCGGAGATCGAAGCACTCGAGCCGGGCGAGTGCGACGGCTACTGGATCCATCGCCGCAGCGAGTACCTCGGCCGGCCCATCCGCGGCTGCGGCTGGCAGCGCGATCGCGTCCTGCGTCTCTACGATCGCCGGCGCGGGCATTACCCGGCGGCGCTCGTCCACGAAGAGGTCGAGCTGGACGGCCGCGAAGGGCACCTGCGCGCGCGGCTGGGACACCGCCCCTACCGCGACGTGGCCCACCACCTGCAGAAGATCGACGCCTACACCGCGAAGGGCGCGCGCCAGGCGCTCGACCGCGGCCTGGCCCTTCCGGGACTGTACCTGGTGTTCCATCCGCCCTTCAGGTTCATTCGCATGTACCTCCTGCAACTCGGTGTCCGCGATGGATATCCGGGACTGGTGCTGTGCCTGCTCGCGGCCGCGAGCGTGTTCATGAAGTATGCGCGGGCGTGGGAAATGAAGCGCGCGTCATGAGAGGGGTCTGCCTGCTGGGCGGGCATCATCGCGGGTACCCGCGCAGCGCAGTGATCCTCGAAGGGCTGCGCCGGCTCGGCATCCCGGTCACCGAGTGCGTGGCATCGCCGAAGTACAAGGCGCCGCGACGCTATGCCCGGCTGCTGCGCGAGTACTGCCGCGCGCCGAAGGACTTCGACGTGATCTTCGTGCCCGAATTCCGGCACAAGGATGTCCCGCTCGCATGGGCGCTCGCGCGCGCGTCGCACGCGCTCTGCGTCTTCGACCCGCTGGTGTCGCGCTACGACACGCGCGTGCGCGACCGCCGCGACGTGGACGAGGGCGGCATGCAGGCGTGGCACAACCTGAACCTCGACCGGCTCTCCATGTCGCTTCCGGATCTCGCGCTCGCCGACACCGGTGCGCACGCCGGGTACTACCGCGCCGCCGTGGCCGCGCCCGGCTCGCGCGTGCGCGTGCTGCCCGTGGGGTACGACGACGCGGTGTTTCGCCCCGCGCCGGCGCGCGACGGCGACGGGATTCGCGTGCTCTTCTACGGATCGTATCTGCCGTTGCACGGCGTGGACGTCATCGTCGAGGCGGCGGCGTTGCTGCGCGATGAGCGTGACATCCATTTCACGCTGATCGGCGGCGGACAGACATTCGATGACGTCGCGGGGCGGGTTCGCGGCGCCGGGCTTCGCAACGTGGCACTGGAGCCGCGTGTCGAGGCGTCGCTGCTCCCGCGCCGCATCGCGGACGCCGACCTCTGCCTGGGCATTTTCGGCCGGACCGAAAAAGCCGCGCGCGTGGTGCCGAACAAGGTCTACCAGTGCCTGGGCATGGACCGCGCGGTAATCACGGCCGATACCCCCGCCGCGCGCGAGTTCTTCGAGGACGGCCGCCACCTCGCGCTGGTGGCGCCGGGCGATCCCGCCGCGCTCGCGGCGCGGATTCTCGCGCTGGCGCGCGACCCGCAGGGGCGCGTCCGGCTGGGCGAGGCGGGAGGCGCGCTCGCGCGCGAATCCTTCTCGCCGGTTCCCATCGCGCGCCGCTTCGTCGCGCTGTGCGAGGAGGCGATGGCGTCGTGAGCACGCCGGGCGCGCTTCGCATCCTGATGGTGGATTCGGAATACTCCTGGCGGGGAGGCCAGGCGCAGGTGTTCCTGCTCATGCGCGGCATGGTCGAGGCGGGACAGCGCGTCGCGCTGGCGGCGCCGGGGAACGGTGCGCTGTATGCGCGCTCGGCGGAGCTCGGCGTGGAGCGTTTCCCGTGGAGCGGGCGCGGCCCGCGTGGTGTGCTCGCGCTGCGCCGGTTGCTGCGCGCGGATCGCTTCGACGTCGTGCACACGCACGCATCGCGCGCGCACGGCGCGGTGGCGCTGGCCGGCATCGGCGCGCGGGCACGACCCGTGCACGTGGTGTCCCGGCGCGTCGACTTCGCGGTGGGCACATCGCCGTGGGGGCGCTGGAAATATCACCGTGGCGCGGATGCATACATCGCCATCTCCAACGGCGTGCGCGACGTGCTGCTGGCGGGCGGAGTCGACGCCGGTTCCATCACCGTGGTGCCGAGCGGCATCGACCTGGAAAAGTTCGCGCGCGTGCGCGATCCGTCGTATCTTCGCGATGAATTCGCCCTGGGCCACAACTCCCCTGTCATCGTGAACGTGGCGGCGCTCGCGCCGCACAAGGCGCAATCGGTGCTGCTCGAAGCACTCGCCCGGTTGCGGGACCGCGCCGGGCTGCGCTGTTTCATCGTCGGCGAGGGCACGCTGCGCGCGTCGCTGGAACGGATGGCGCGCGATCTGCGCATCGATTCCATGGTCACGTTCACGGGGTTTCGAACCGACGCGCTCGAGTTCATCCGTCTGGCGGATGTGTTCGTGATGAGCTCGCGCCTGGAAGGGCTGGGCACGTCGATCATGGACGCGCAGGCGCTGGGCGCTCCCGTGGTGGCGACGCGAACGGGAGGCATACCCGAGCTGATCGACGACGGCGTCACCGGGTTGCTGGTGCCTCCCGGACAGGCGCCCGCGCGGGCCGATGCGATCGGCCGCATGCTGGACGACGCGGAGCTCCGCGCCGCCATGGCACGCGCCGCGAAAGCACGGGCGGGACGGTACGATTACCGTCACACGGTGTACAAAACGCTGGACGTGTATCGTCGCCTGTGCCACGTTGACACTCCCCTGGAAGGGAACTCATCCCGATGATGCCGCGATTTCTTGTGTTCGGTGCCGTGTGCACCGCGTGGGCCCTCTCGACCGCCGCGGCGGCGCCGCCGAAGCCGGCCGCACCGGCGGACACCGCCGTCACGTTCTACGACTCGCTCTACGCGGGCGAGCTTCCTCCCGACACCTTCGCCGTGGTCAAGCCGGCCTTCGTTCCGTTCGGGGCGGGGGAGAAGCTCGTGTTCTCGGTGCAGTACGGGCTGGTGACGGCGGGCGAGGCGACCCTCGAGGTACGCAACCTGGCGTCGCTGGGCGGCAAGCCGTGCTATCGCATCGTGTCCGACGCGCGCACGAATGACTTCTTCTCGAAGTTCTTCGAGGTGCGTGACCGTTACGAATCGTACATGGACACGACCAACCTTTACACCCTTCGCTACGAGAAACACGTGCGCGAGGGAAAGTTCAAACGCGACGAGGTCGTGGATTTCGACCAGACCGCGCACCGCGCGATCTACAAGACCAAGCAGGTCCCCATCCCGCCGCGCACGCAGGACGTGCTCTCGGCGATGTACTACGTGCGCACGCTTCCGCTCAAACCGGGCCAGTCGATCTCGCTCGCCAATCACACAGACGGCAAGAACTACCCGCTCATCGTCAAGGTGCTGGGCCGCGAGCACGTGAAAGTGGACGCGGGAGAGTTCGACTGCATCGTCGTCGAGCCGATCCTGCGCGGGCCCGGCGTGTTCACGCAGAAGGGCCGGCTGACGGTCTGGCTCACCGACGACCACCGTCGCATGCCGGTGATGATGAAGAGCAAGGTGGTCATCGGCCACGTCGCCGCCATCCTCAAGTCGTACCAGGAGCCGAAGAAGTAACCGGGGGACTGACATGGACCGGCATTTCGAAGAAGCCGATCTCTCGCGCATCGAGCCCATTGCGATCGCGACACGCGCATCGAAGGTGCGCGTGGAGGACATCGTCGATCCGCGCACGCGCGCCGTGGTGGACGCGGCGGATCTCGCACGGGCGTTTCCCGACCTGCTCGCGGCTGGCTCGCTCAAGCGCACCGTCGCCGCGCTGCGGCGGGCGCGCGACGCAAAGCGCGAGATCATCTGCCTGATGGGAGCGCACGTCGTGAAGGTGGGGCTCTCGGGCTACCTCACGGCGCTCGTGGATGCGGGTTACATCACGTGTCTCTCGACCACGGGCTCGGCGGCGATCCATGACCTCGAGCTCGCGTTTTTCGGGAAGACGTCGGAAGACGTGGCGGCCGAGCTGCCGGCGGGGCGGTTCGGCATGGCGCGTGAGACATCGGCGCATTTCAACGCCGCCATCCGCGCGGGCGACCGGGATGGCACCGGCCTGGGCGGAGCGTTTGGGCGCCACGTCGACGCCGAGCGGGCCCCGCACGCCGACCGCAGCGTGTTTGCCGCCGCGAACCGGGCCGGCATTCCGGCCACCGTCCACGTCGCCTTCGGCACCGACATCACCCACCAGCATCCGGATTTTCCCGCCGAGGCGGCGGCGCGGCTGACCATGCGTGATTTCCGCATTCTCACGCGGCGCGTCCAGAACGTGTTCGACGGGGGCGTGGTCCTTCTGCTGGGCTCGGCCGTCGTGCTGCCGGAGGTGTTCCTGAAGGCGACGTCGATCGCCTACCACCTGGGAGGCACGCCGCGCGACGTGTTCGCGGTGGCGTTCGACATGATGCCGCAGTACCGGGTGCGTGAGAACGTGCTCTCGCGCCCGTTCCGCGGCGCGTGCGAGAGTCACATGATCACGGGCCACCACGAGATCATGCTGCCGCTCCTCTATATGCTGTTGCGCGACTGAGACCGACGCCCCCCGGGTCGGGAATCGCCTGACCGGCGCGGTCGCCGCCGCCGGGTCGCTACCCGCGCCTTGACAGGGCCCCCTCGCAACTGCTAAACTATACGCACTTTCAGGAGGTTACCCGCGTCGTCTGCTAACGTGTGTTGCGTCTGTAACTGATCACCCCGGCCGTGTCGGCGGGGTACAACGTTCGCAAGACTTCTCGGGCGAATTTCGCCGCACGGGTGGGTCCGCCCCCCGGCGGTTTTTTGTTGCCGCAGGAGTCGCGCGAACACACCGCACTCGCGCGATGGAGCATCCTGTGCAACTGGAGACGAAGGCGCGTGACGCTGACAGCGACCCGGCGGCGGCCGGCGACGTGGTGATCCGCGACACGTTGGCCTACACCGTGGGCAAGCGGGTGTTTGACCTCGCCATCGGACTTCTCGTCTTCGGTCTGGTCACCCCCATCCTTCCGCTGATTGCGCTGATGATCAAGCTGGACAGCCCCGGTCCGGTGTTCTACCGCCAGGAGCGCGTGGGACGCGGCGGGCGCCCGTTCCGCTTCTACAAGTTCCGGTCGATGTACCGGGAGTCGGACCGGCGCCTCGACGAGTTGCAGAGTCGCAACGAGCAGGACGGGCCGATATTCAAGATCAAGGCCGACCCGCGCATCACCCCGGTGGGGCAGTTCCTGCGCCGGTCGAGCATGGACGAGATCCCGCAGATCATCAACGTGCTGCGGGGCGAGATGAGCATCGTGGGACCGCGCCCGCCGCTTCCGGTGGAAGTGGCGCGCTACCAGCCGTGGCACCGGCGCCGGCTCGACGTGAAACCCGGCATCACGTGCCTGTGGCAGATCGCCGGCCGCAGCCACATCGGGTTCGACGAATGGATGCGCCTCGACATGGAGTACCTGCGCACGCGCGGGCTCCGCACCGACGTCATGATTTTCGCCAGGACGCTTCCCGCCGTGATGGCGCGACGCGGGGCCTATTGAGTTTTTGACCGCAGGCGTGGCACGCGCTTTGCCGTTCCTGGCTGGCGCGCTCCACTACCTCTGCGCCGCGCACGGTATTGCAATGATTTACGCTTCAGACCAACATTCAGGCTGGGTCAGCCGGCGCATCCGCCGTGCTGGAACTTCACCGATTCTCCGCGTGTCCATGGTGGCCGGATGCGCGCTCGCCGCCCTCGCGGCGGCGGGTTGCTCGTCGGGGATCCGGGGGGCGGATCGTTCCGAGGGATGGTACGACCGCAAGTCGGTGGCCGAGTTCGTCACCGACACGCAGGCTCCGCCGGCGCCGATGCTCGAGTCGGAATACGTGATCGGTGTGGGCGATCTGCTCGAGGTGGTCTTCCCGTATCACACCAACCTGACCGAGCGCGACATCGTGGTGCGCCGTGACGGCAAGATTTCGCTCCCGTACGTCGGCGACCAGCTGGCCGCGGGGATCACGCCGATGGACCTGGATTCGATGCTGACCATCCAGTTCAGCGAGATTCTCCGCGACCCCAATCTCTCGGTCATCGTGCAGAGGCCGGCGCGGCAGAAGGTGTACGTGCTGGGCGAGGTGAAAAGCCCCGGCAAGGTCGAATTCGAAGACGAGCTCAGCATGGTACAGGCCGTCGCCTCCGCGGGCGGCTATGACAGGGGCGCCCTGCCGCAGCACGCGGTGCTCATCCGCCGCCAGAGCGTTTCGAAGATCGTGGGAGTGGAAGTGGATCTGAAGTCGGTGACCGCGGGCGCGCGCATGACGAACGATCTGCGCCTGCGCAACTACGACATCGTCTTCATTCCCCAGCACCCGATCTTCACGGCCGCGGAGTTCATGCAGGCAATCAACGACATCATCTCCGTCCCGCTCGACGCCGTGTTCAAGGGCTGGCAGATCGCCAATCTGTCCGCGTCGTACGAGTATTTCCGCGCCACCAGCCCGGTGCAGACGAATCGCTGATGGAAACCCGCGTCAATACCCGCCAGGAAACCAGCATCCGTGACTTCCTCGACGTCGTCTTCCGGCGCAAGTGGGTCATTCTCGGCGTGGTCGCGTTCACGACGCTGCTCGTGTTCGTGCTCGACGCGCGCCAGCCCGACACGTGGGAATCGACTTCGCGCGTGATCATCCGCCGCGGCGAGCAGCAGACCATTCTCAATCCCGCCCAGGTGAAGGTGCTGCCGTGGGCGGAAGATGTGGCATCGGTGATCCAGCTCATCCTCTCGGAGGAGGTGTTCCGCCATGCCCAAATCGCGTTCGCCGATTCGGTGAAGGCGAAGCACCTTCCGGCCGACTGGAAATTCAACCCGGGGTCGGTGCACGCCTCCGTCATCGGCGAGTCGAACGTGTTCGCGATCAGCTATTCCGACCCGCGCGCCGGCATTTGCGAGCTCGGCTGCAACGTCGCCACCGAGGCGTTCCAGGCGTTCTACCGCCAGCATTTCGCGCCTCCTCCCGTGAGCGACTATTTCCTCAACGGCCTCCAGAATACCCGGGCGGAACTGGAACAGTGGCGCCGGGCCCGCAACGATTACATGAACCAGAAGAAGTTCTACGGCACCGAGGAGACGAGCCGGTTCCTGCTCAGCAGGATCGGCAACCTTGAGCAGTCGCTCTCGGAGATCAACGGCGACCTCTCCTCGCAGGAGCTGCGCGTCGCCAACCTGGAAGAGCTCACCAAGAAAAGCGGGCCCGAGCTCGAGGGCTCGCTTTCATTCTCGGTCTCCCAGCACGTGCTGCAGTCGGGCGTGGTGCAGAACATCAAGTACGCGCTGCAGCAGCTCAACATGAAGAAGGAAGAGCTCACGCAGAAGTACACCGACAAGCATCCCGACGTGGTCGCGGTGAACGCGCAAATCGCCGAGCTCCACGCCGATCTGAAGCTGCAGGTCGAGAACGCGTACAAGGTGGAGAAGGTGTCGCTCGAGGAGCTGCAGGCGCGTCGCGCCGGCACGCAGGCGGAGCTCAGCCAGGCCAAAGCCGAGCTCGACCGCGTGCCCGACAAGGAGCGCGAACTGGCCGAGATCGACGCCAAGATCGAGACCCTCGGGCAGAGCGAGAAGTTCCTCATGCAGCAGCAGAGCGCGGCCGAGATCTCGGCAGCGGGCAGCCCCACCAACGACGTGTCGATCCTGGCCCGCGCGGGCCAGCCCTACAGCAAGAAGACGCGCGACTACGTCCGTCTCGCGCTGGGTCCTCTGCTCAGTCTGATCGTGGGGCTCGGCATCGCGTTCTTCCTCGAGAGCATGGACCACTCCGTCAAGAGCCGGGCGGAGGCGGAGGAATACCTGAATGTCACCGTGCTGTCCACCATCAGCGAAACCGGCGGGTCGCGCCGCAAGCAGCGCGCGGAGGATGGTTCGTGATGTACGAGGCGTTCTACGGACTGCGCGAGCACCCGTTCGGAACC
>DASVAK010000155.1:0-31197 GCA_036376395.1 Candidatus Krumholzibacteriia bacterium | reverse complement strand
GACCTCGAGCCCGGAAAATATCGAATCGATGTGGACGTCGTCGATCCACGCGGCCTGCTGCTGGTGCACCGGAGCTTCGACGACGTCACGGTGCGCCCGAATGGACTCGAGGTGCGCCGTGTCCGGCTCCGCTAACCGTCTGTCGCGCGAAAAAAGCCCGTACCTGCTCCAGCACGCGCACAACCCGGTGGACTGGTTCCCCTGGGGCGACGAAGCGTTCGCCGCCGCGCGCGAGCGCGACTGTCCCGTCTTCCTCTCCATCGGCTACTCGACGTGCCACTGGTGCCACGTGATGGAGCGCGAGTCGTTCGAGGACGGGGACGTGGCGGCGCTCATGAACCGCGCCTTCGTGTGCGTGAAGGTCGACCGCGAGGAGCGCCCCGACGTCGACCACGTGTACATGATGGCGTGCCAGATGATGACGGGCAGCGGCGGCTGGCCGCTCTCCCTCCTGCTCACACCCGACCGCCGGCCGTTCTTCGCCGCGACCTACATTCCGCCCGACGCGATGCGTTCCTTCATCCCGCGCGTCGAGGCGGCGTGGCGCGACCAGCGCGACGACGTCCTCGCGAACGCCGGACAGATGGCGGACGCGCTCTCCCGCGCCATGGACACGGCGCGCAGCGAGCTGCCCTTCGACGACGTCCTGCGCCGCGCCTACCACGAGCTCGCCGCGCGCTACGACGCCAGCTACGGCGGTTTCGGCGCGCGCCCGAAGTTTCCCTCGCCGCACACGTTCCTCCTGCTGCTCCGCCACTGGAAACGCACCGGCGACGCGCAGGCACTCGAGATGGTGGAGAAGTCGCTCGAGCGCATGCGTCGCGGCGGCATCTTCGACCAGGTCGGCTACGGCTTCCACCGCTACTCGACCGACGCGATGTGGCTCGTCCCGCACTTCGAGAAGATGCTCTACGACCAGGCGCTGCTCCTGCTCGCGTACACCGAGGCGTACCAGGCCACGAAGCGCGAGGACTTCAAGCAGACCGCGATCGAAATCGCCGAGTACGTGATGCGCGATCTCTCCGCGCCCGAGGGCGGCTTCTTCTGCGCCGAGGACGCGGACAGCGAGGGCGTGGAGGGAAAGTTCTACGTGTGGACGCGCGACGAGCTCGCGACCGCGCTCGGCGATGACGCGGCGCTCGCCATCGCCTGCTTCGGGGTCGAAGACGACGGCAACTTCATCGAGGAGGCGACCGGGCACCGGACCGGCGCCAACATCCTGCACCTGCCGCGCCCCGATGACGAGGCGGCCCGGGCGCTCGGGATCGACGTGGGAACGCTCCACGCCCGCCTGGCGCTGGTCCGTTCGCGGTTGCTCGCGATTCGTTCCAGGCGCGCGCGCCCGCACCTCGACGACAAGGTGCTCACCGACTGGAACGGGTTCATGATCGGCGCGCTGGCGCGGAGCGGACGCGTGTGCGGGCAGCCGGACCACGTGGCGCGCGCCGTCCGCGCGGCCGAATTCATCGCCGGCAGGATGGCCGGCGACGACGGCTCGCTCCGCCATCGCTTCCGCGACGGCGAGGCCGCCATCGACGGGATGCTCGATGACTACGCGTTCCTCTCGTGGGGACTCCTCGAGCTCTACGAGTCCACCTTCGACGAGGACTACCTGCGTCGCGCCATCGCGCACACGCGCTACCTGATCGATCATTTCCACGACGACGGGGCGGGCGGTTTCTTCATGACGCCGCGGGGTGGGGAAGCGCTGGTGGCCAGGCCGCGCGAGGTCTACGACGGCGCGACGCCGTCGGGAAATTCCGTAGCCGCGCTGAACCTGGCCCGGCTCTCTCGCTTCACCGGGGAGATGGACTACGACCGCCGCGCCCGCGACGTCATCGCGGCCTTCGGGGCCCAGGTGTCACGCGCGCCCATGGCGCACTGCGGGCTCCTGCTCGCGGTCGACTTCCTGCTCGGCCCCTCCGCCGAGGTGGTGCTTTCGGGGACGCGTGGCGCGCCCGATGTTGCCGCTCTTTCGTCCGCGCTCGAGACCGTGTACGTTCCGGCCCGGGTCGTCCTCTTTCGACCGGCCGATGCCCCCGATGCGATCGGGGAAATCGCCCCCTACACCCGCGCGCAGGCTCCCGCCGAAGACGGCCACGCGACGGCGTACGTCTGCCGCCAGTTCGCCTGCGATCTCCCCACCACCGATCCGGCGAAAATGCTCGCCCTCCTGGCGGCGCCGCGCGAATAACGGAAAAAGCTGGGCGCCATTCCATTACTAAATCCGCGCGGGCAAAGAGTCTCCGCGAAATCAGGGTTGACAGGGTGGAGACACGCCGATAAAGTCTCCGAACGCTTTGTGAATCCGGGCACGAGGCCGCAAAAATCCCGTAAAAAAATCCCGTTTCTAGTTTCCGGATGGCTGCCGCCATGAGGGTAGCTTTGATTCGGTCTGCCAGAACACTCCTTAGTATAGGACTCGTTTGCTTCGCCGCGATCATCGCGATCGCGCCGTCGGTGCACGCGCGCAAGGAGCTTCCCACGCTCGGCGTCGGCATCAATGAGAAGCTCGGCTCCCGCATTCCCGGCGACATCACGTTCGTCAACGAGCACGGCGACTCGGTTCGCCTGGACCAGCTCGTCGACCGTCCCACGCTGGTGTCCCTCGTCTATTACACGTGCCCGTCGGTGTGCCGGCCCCTGCTCACCGAGGTGACGTCGATGCTGGGCAAGCTCGAGAAGATCGACATGCAGCCCAACCGCGACTACCGCATGATCACCATCAGCTTCGATCCCACCGACAGCCCGGCGGGATCCGCGCGCGTGAAGGAGGAATACTACCGTTCCCTCCCGGACGGCTTCCCGCGCGACGGCTGGACGTTCCTCACCACCGATTCGGCCGGGGTGGCGGCGTTCACGGACGCGGTGGGCTTCGCGTTCAAGAAGTCGGGCAAGGACTTCGCGCATCCCACCACGCTGGTGGTGCTCTCGCGCGACCGCAAGATCACGCGCTACCTGACCGGCGCGGAGTATCTCCCGCTGGACATCAAGATGGCGCTCGTCGAGGCGCGCGAGGGACGCATCGGGCCCACCATCGCGAAGTTCTACAAGTTCTGTTACAGCTATGACCCCAGCGGCGAGCGGTTCGTTCTGAACATCACCCGCCTGGTGGGTCTGGGGACGCTCGCCGGCGTGATGGCGATCGTCGGCTTTGTCTTCGTGTCGGGACGCCGGCGCGACAAGAAGGTGCATTGATCATGGCGATTCCACGGCACGACGAGCACGTGCATCCGGGCGCGCCCGACGCCAACGAGGTGAATTTCTACCAGTACCAGGGCCGCTGGCACGGCCTGGCCTCGTGGATCTTCTCGACCGATCACAAGAAGATCGGCCTGATGTATCTGACCCTCATGCTGGTCTTCTTCACGGTCGGCATGTCGCTCGGTTTCATGATCCGTCTCGAGCTGTTCAAGCCCGGCCAGCAGTTCGTCTCGGCGCAGACCTACAACTCGCTCTTCACGCTGCACGGCGTGATCATGATCTTCCTGTTCGTGATTCCGGGGCTTTCGGCCTCGATGGGGAACTTCATGCTCCCGATCATGATCGGGGCCAAGGACGTGCAGTTCCCGCGTTTGAATCTGCTTTCGTGGTGGCTGTTCGTGACGGGCGCACTGCTCGCGGTCACCGCGCTGTTCACGGGCGGCGGGCCGCCGGACACGGGCTGGACGTTCTACGCGCCCTACAGCATCCGCACCGGCACCAACGTGACGCTGGCCGCGTTCGCGGTGTTCGTGCTTGGTTTCTCGTCGATTCTCACCGGGCTCAACTTCGTCACCACCATCCACCGCATGCGCGCGCCGGGCATGGGTTTCTTCAAGATGCCGCTGTTCGTGTGGTCGATCTACGCGACCGGGTGGTTGCAGGTGGTCGCGACGCCGGTCATCGGCATCACGCTGGTGCTCATCATGGTCGAGCGCAGCTTCGGCATCGGGGTGTTCGACCCCACCAAGGGCGGCGATCCGATCCTCTACCAGCACATGTTCTGGATCTACTCGCACCCGGCGGTCTACATCATGATCCTGCCGGGGCTGGGCGCGATCTCCGAGGTCATCACGGTGCACGCGCGCCGCACCATCTTCGGCTACAGCTTCATCGCCATGTCGTCGATCGCCATTGCGCTCTTCGGCTCGATCGTGTGGGCGCACCACATGTTCGTCTCGGGCAACAGCCTGGTCGCGAACTTCGTGTTCTCGCTGCTCACCATGATCGTCGCCATTCCCAGCGCGGTGAAGGTGTTCAACTGGGTGGCGACGCTCTACAAGGGCTCGATCCAGCTCGAAACGCCGATGCTCTATGCCCTGGCGTTCATCTTCATCTTCATGATCGGCGGCTTCACGGGCATGATGATCGGCGTGCTCTCCGTCGACGTGCACGTGCACGATACCTACTTCATCGTCGGGCACTTCCATTACATCCTTTTCGGCGGGCTCGGCTTCGCCTTCTTCGCCTCGCTCCACCACTGGTTCCCGAAGATGTTCGCGCGGATGTACCACCAGGTGCCGTCGAAGATCGCGTGGTTCTTGACCTTCGTCGGTTTCAACGTGCTCTACGGCCCGATGTTCATCCTGGGCTGGGAGGGCATGCCGCGCCGCTACTGGGACTACCTGCCGCAGTACACGCACTGGCACCAGGTGTCGACGGTGGGCTCGTGGATCATGGTCGCCGGCATCCTGATGATGTTCATCAACCTCATCCACTCCATCAAGCACGGAGAGGAATGCACGGATCGCAATCCCTGGGGCGGTGGTCGCACACTCGAATGGACGGTGCCGTCGCCGCCGCCGCTCGAGAACTTCCGCGACGTCCCCGTCGTGGACCGCGGACCCTATGACCTCGCGCCACATTCGGAGGCGAAATGAGCACCGAAGCCCATTCGATTGCCCTCGCGCACCACAAGGACTACCGCGGATCGAAGTTCGCCATCTGGCTCTTCCTGATCACGGAAGTGATCCTGTTCGGCGGGATGTTCCTGCTCTACTCGGTCTACCGCTCCGAGCACGCGGCGGACTTCCATCGCGGCGCCGAGGAGCTCAACACGCTTCTGGGCAGCATCAATACCATCATCCTGCTCACGTCGAGCCTCACCATGGCGCTCGCCATTGCGGGGACGCACCACGGCAACCGCAAGCTCGCGCTGTGGATGCTCGCGGTGACGGTGCTGTGCGCGTGCGGCTTCCTCGTGATCAAGTACTTCGAGTGGGGCGCCAAGATACACCACGGCATCTACCCGGGGTCGGCGCGGCTGGCCGCGTTCCCCAAGGGTGAGATCCTCTTCTTCGGGCTCTATTTCACCATGGCCGGGGTGCACGGCATCCACGTGCTGGTGGGCGCGGTGCTGCTCACGGTGATGTTCTTCCGCGTGCTCGGCCAGCCGCACGCGAAGCTCTCCTTCGTGGCCGGCCACGGCCTGCAGCACGCCGAGGGCGCGCGCCTGGCCATCATCGACGAGCAGGGCACGCCGCTGTGGAAGGGCGACAAGATCGATACGACGATCCAGCGCATCGACGTGAAGACGAAGTACTGGCCGGTCAAGCAGCGCTTCAAGGTCGAGGACTTCAACCAGCTGGAGAACGCGGGCCTGTACTGGCACATCGTCGACATCATCTGGATCTTCCTCTTCCCGCTGTTCTATCTGATCACGTAGTTACTCGGAGGACGACATGAGTCACGACGCGGGTCATCACGAAGAAGCGCACCACGAGCCGGTCGGCTACGGCCAGTATTTCATGACGTGGTTCGCGCTGGTGTTCCTCACCGCGATCACGGTCACGGCGGCGGGGCTGCACCTGGGCGCCATCAGCGTGCTGGTCGCGCTGCTCATCGCGACCGTCAAGGCGTCGATCGTGCTGTGGTTGTTCATGCACATGAAGTACGAGGACGCCACGTTCCACCGGCTGATCGCCGTCATGATGGTTGCGCTGGCGATCTTCATCGGGTTGACCTTCACCGACACGCTGTTCAGGTAGACGCATGCTCAGTCGCCTCTCCAACATTTCCGACGCGGTCAACGGCCCGATCCTGTTCATCGCGGCCACGTCGCTGTTCATGCTCGTGGCCATCACGGGCGTGATGATCTACTTCACCATCAAGTACCATCGCCGCCACAGCCCGGTGGGCCAGGACATCCACGGCCACCCCGTGCTCGAGGTGGTGTGGACGGTGATTCCGACCATCCTCGCCTTCGCCTTCTTCTGGTACGGCTGGGAGGGCTACAAGGTCATCAAGTCGCCGCCCGATGACGCGATGCACATCAAGGTGACGGGACGCATGTGGTCGTGGCTGGTCGAGTACGAGAACGGCATCCAGGCCGCCGAGCTCACCGTCCCGCAGGGCAAGCCGGTGCGCATCGACCTGGCGTCGCAGGACGTCATCCACAGCTTCTACATCCCGGCCTTCAAGGTGAAGCAGGACGCGGTCCCCAACGTGCCCGGCCTCTTCCTCTGGTTCATCGCGCGCGAGATCGGTGACTACGACATCTTCTGCGCCGAGTACTGCGGCATGAGCCATTCCAAGATGCTGAGCCAGGTGCACGTGCTGCCCCAGACCTCGTTCGACGAGTGGTACAAGACCGAGGGCGCGAAGGTGGCCGAGATCCAGAAGGCAACCGCCGCGGCGGAGACCGGCGGCGGGGGAGAGAACCTCCACATCCTGGGCGAACAGCTCGCCAAGTCGAAGGGGTGCGTCGCCTGTCACAGCGTGGACGGCAGCAAGCTCATCGGCCCGTCGTTCAAGGGCATTTACGGCCATCAGGTGACCGTCGTCACGGCGGGCGCCGATCGCACGCTCACGGTGGATGACGCCTACATCAAGCGTTCGCTCCTCGATCCCACCGCCGACGTGGTGAAGGGCTTCCAGCCCCTCATGCCGTCGCAGCAGGGCCTCGTGAGCGAGGGCGAGATCAAGGCGCTCGCCGCGTACATCAAGTCGCTGCAATAAATGATGGGTCGCATCGGCATCGTGATCGAGTTGTCGAAGGTGCGCATCGCGTGCCTCGCCACCGCGTCGGCGGCCGCGGGCTTCGTGCTCGCCGCGCACGGCGTGTCGGCCGTGATGGTGCCGGCGCTGCTGGGCGTATTCCTGCTCGCCTCGGGCGCGGGCGCGCTCAACCAGGCCCAGGAGGGCGACATCGACGCGCTGATGCGCCGCACGATGAATCGTCCCGTTCCGTCCCACCGCATCCGCGCGCGCGAGGGATTCGTGGTCGCGATCGCGCTGCTCGCCGCCGGGTCGGCGCTGCTCTACGCGGCCAGCCCCGTGGCCATGCTGCTCGGATTCGTCACCGTGCTCTGGTACAACGCCATCTACACGCCGCTCAAGCGCGTCACCGCCTTCGCCGCCATCCCGGGCGGCGTGGTGGGCGCGATCCCGCCCGTGATCGGGTGGGTCGCCGGCGGCGGATCGGCCGTGGACCCGCGCATCCTCGCCGTCGCGTACTTCTTCTTCGTGTGGCAGGTGCCGCACTTCTGGCTGCTGCTCATGCGCATCGGCGACGACTATGACCGCGCCGGGCTGCCCACGCTCACGCGCATGTTCACGCGCGCGCAGTTCGCGCGCATCATCTACGTGTGGATGATCACCACCATGGTGGCGTGCGTGTCGATGCCGCTCTTCGGCGTGTCGTCGCAGCCGTGGATCCAGGCGGGATTGATTCTCTCGTCGTTGTGGCTCGGGTGGCACGCCACCCGGATGGTGTGGACGAACGGGCGCATGCTCGCGTTCCACCAGATCAACCTGTACGCGTTGGTGGTCATCTCGCTGCTCTCGATCAGCGGACTGGCCGGCTAGAAGACAGGGAAGGCGACTCATGGATTTCTTGAGCCAGCACATCATCGCGCCGAGCGGGCAGCATCTGAAGCTGCTCGAATTCCTCGCCATCGTGGTCTACACGATCCACCTGCCGTACGTCGGTCTGGTGATCGGCTCGACGGCGGTGGCGATGTGGCTCACGTTCTCGGACCACGAGATTCCGAACCCGCGCTTCGCGCGCCTGGCGGAGGATCTGCTGCGCACCTTCCTGGGCAGCCGCTTCCAGATGCTCGTGCTCGGCGTGCTCCCGTTGCTCGCGCTCCCGTTCCTGTACGGGATCTGGTTCGACGGGGTGCCGTACGCGCCCATCACGTACATCATGCTGCCGGTGCCGGGCATCCTGATCGGCTACGTGCTGCTGTGGCTCTACCGCAGCTCGTTCGTCGGGCGGAAGAACTCGTTCAACCGGCACATGGGGCTGGGCACGCTGGCGCTGATGGTGATGATGGGGTCGTACTTCGTGCTGCTGAGCTCGGTCGTGCGCCTGCAGGATCCGGAGAAGTGGTACCGCCTCAAGAACCTCGTCATCCTGCTGCTCAACTGGAACGTCATCTACAAGTTCCTCTTCTTCGTCCACGCGGCCTTTGCGATCACCGGCGTGGGCATCCTGTTCTTCCTGTTCCGCTGGTCCGACCGGCCCACCACGGGCGATCCCGACTACGCGGCGTTCGTGCGCAAGTTCGGCGCCGGGCTGGCGCTGGCGTTCACTTTCGCGCTGCCGGTGTTCAACCTGCTCTACGTGTTCACGTCGCCGGACGTGGTGTTCGATTCGACCGTGTACCTGATCGCGGTGGCAAACGTGTTCGTGTGCATGCTGGTCGCGTTCATGATGCTGGCCACGCTGCGCTCGCCGGGCCCGCGCTTCACCTCGCTGGCCTTCGTCTCCATCCTCGGCGTGTTCATCCTCTCGAGCGTTTTCGACGTGCGCGCGATGGCCAATGCCAACCGCGAGCACGCGACGCTGCTCGAACAGGCGGCCGAGAAGGAGCGCCTCGAGCGCGAGGCGGGCATCGACCAGGCGATCGCCGCCGCGTCGGGCGCCAACCTGGGCGAGGAGACGTTCAACAAGGTGTGCATGCAGTGCCACCGCTTCAATGAGAAGCTGGTCGGCCCGCCGCTCGCGCAGCGCCTGCCGAGCTACAACCTGGAATCGCTCAAGGCGTTCATCGCCAACCCGACCAAGAAGAGCCCGGACTATCCGCCCATGCCGAACCCCGGCCTGTCGGCGGTGCAGATCGACGCGGTCTCGAAGTACGTGCTCGAGAACTACAAGACCGGCGGCGCTCCCGCCGCGGGAGGCGCCGCCACGGGCACCGCACCGGCCCCGGGCGCGGCCGACACCACCCAGACGCAGCCGGGGGTACAGCATTGATCAAGCGCATCGTTGATTCGGCGGTGTTCGGGTACTTCGCGCTGATGATGGTGCTGATCCTGCTGCTGGGCTTCCGGTGGCACACGCACCGCAAGGCGCCGGTGCAGCCGATCGCGTTCAGCCACGCCACCCACGCCGGCAAGCTGAACCTGCAGTGCCTGTTCTGTCACGACACGGCCGACAAGTCGTATTACGCCGGCGTGCCCTCGGTGCAGAAGTGCATGAGCTGCCACCAGGCGGTCAAAACCGAGATGCCGGAGATCCAGAAGCTCACCAAGTACTGGAACGACAAGGAGCCGGTGCCCTGGGAGCGCGTGCACCGGATCCGGATTCGCAATCACGTCTATTTTTCACACAAGCGGCACATCGCGGCCGGCGCGGACTGTGAGCACTGCCACGGCGCACTCCGCGCGATGACACAGGTTCGCCAGGTCAAGTCGATGAAGATGGGCTTCTGCGTGTCGTGCCACGAGGCCAACCACGCGCCCACCGACTGCTTGATCTGCCACATGTAGGAAAGGACGCAGCACACGATGGACAGGCGAGAATTCCTGGGACTGCTGGGCCTGGCGTCAGGCGCATCGCTGCTGGCCGGCTGCGACCTCACGCGCAAGACGGAGAAGCTGATCCCGTACCTGGTGCCGCCCGAGGACGGCGTGCTGCCGGGCGAGGCCACCTTCGTCGCGACGTCGTGCACGGAATGTCCGGCGCAGTGCGGGATGACCGCGCGCATCCGCGACGGACGCCCGGTCAAGGTCGACGGGTTGCCGAAGCATCCGATCAACGACGGCGCGCTGTGCGTGCGCGGCCAGTCATCGCTCTCGCGGCTCTACAGCGTGGACCGCATCCGCCAGCCGATGGTGAAGGACGCGGGAGGCAATCTTGTTCCGGCCACGTGGGCCGACGCGCTCAAGCGTTCGGCCGATGCGCTGCGCGCCGGCCGCGAGAACGTGCTCCTGTCCGGCCGCACGACGGGTTCGCTCTCGGCCCTGATGAGCGACTTTGCGACGCGCACCGGAGTTCGTCGCGAACCCGAGTTCGAGTTGTTCTCGTACGCCGCCGTGCGCGCCGCCAACCGTGCGATCTTCGGCGCCGACGTCGTGCCGCTGCTCCACCCGGACCGCGCCGACGTGGTGATCACGGTGGGCGCCGATGTGGTGGAGACGTTCGGCAACCCGGTCCAGTTCTCGACCCTGCTCTCGAAGCGCCGTGGCAGTCATGGTCGTAACACCTGGTTCCACGTCGAGCCCCACGCATCCATGACCGGATTCCAGGCGGACCACCGGTTCGTCGTGAGGCCCGGCAGCGAAGCGTACCTGCTGGCCTACCTGCTGCAGGGGCTCTCCGGAAAGGTCGGGTTGCCGGGAGGCGTCGCCGCGCAAATCGCCTCCGTGCCGGCCGTGAGCGCGCAGCAGGCGGAGGAGAAGACGGGACTCACCACGAGCCAGATCGACGAGCTGCGCCATGCGCTGCTCGTCGCCGAGTCGCCGCTGCTCGTGGCCGGCAGCGTGTCCACCGCCCAGGAGAGCGGCCTCGATACCGCGCGCCTCGCCGCGCTGATCCAGTCCGCGTGCGGCATGCACGGCAAGACCCTCGACTTCGCGCAGGCGCAGGACTACTCGCGCGTCGGCACCATGGCCGACGTCGAGCGGCTGATGGGACAGCTCGACGCCGGCACGGTCGGCGCGCTGATCCTGTTCGACACGGACCCGGTCGCGCAGTTGCCGATGGGCGACAAGTTCGGTGCGTCGATCGACAAGGCCGCGTTCGCCATCGGTGTCTCCGACATGCTGACGCCGACGATGGAGCGCTGCGACGTCGTGCTTCCGCTCTCGCATACGCTCGAGTCGTGGGGCGATGCCGAGCCGGCGTCCGGCGTCGTCAACGCGATCCAGCCCGCCATCGCGCCGCTCTTCGACACGCGCTCCAACGGCGACGTGCTGCTGAGCCTCATGATCGAACTGGGCGCGGCCGCGGCGGGCACGACCTACCAGCAATACGTCTACGACCGCTGGACGCGCGACCTCGGCGCCGGCGCGGGCGCGGCCATGCTCAAGCAGGGCTGGGGAACCGGCCCGGCAAAGGCGGCAGGCGGTTCGGCGGGAGCGGCCGGCCACACGTTCACGTTCGCGCAGAGCACCGCCCCGTCGGGCCAGGTGCTCGTCATCGCGCCGTCGGTGCGCTGGTACGACGGACGCAGCGCGGTGCTTCCGCTGCTGCAGGAGGTCCCCGATCCGCTGAGCGCGGTCACCTGGGACAGCTGGGTGTCCGTGGGCATGGAGACCTGCAAGGCCATGGGAATCGAGGAAAGCAGCGTGGTGGAGCTGCGCGGCGAGGGCTGGAGCGTGCCGCTTACGGTGCGTCCGCAGCCCGGCCTGGCGAAGGACGTGTTCGTGGTCCAGCGCGGCGCGGCGAACCCGGCCGTCGGCTGGGCGCGCTCGGGCGGGGAAGCGAACGCCGTGGTGGCCATCACCGCCGCCGCGACCGGTCGCAAGGAGCGGTTGTCGGAAGTGTCGGGGTCGCTCTACCAGGAAGGGCGGGGCATCGTGCCGGGCACGCACCCCGAGCACTTCAACGGTGACCACTCCGGGCATGGCGAGCCGAAGCACGAAGAGGTGTCGTTCTACCCGCTGCCCAAGTACCCGAACTACCGCTGGGCGATGGCGGTCGACCTCGACAAGTGCATCGGCTGCAACGCGTGCGTGGCGGCGTGCTACGTGGAGAACAACATTCCGATGGTGGGTCGCGAGCAGCACCTGCGCGGCCGCGAGATGGCGTGGATCCGACTCGAGCAGTACTACGAGAAGGACGGCAGCGCGGGACACTTCGTTCCGACCATGTGCCAGCACTGCGACTTCGCGCCGTGCGAGCCGGTCTGCCCGGTGTACGCGACGTACCACAACGACGAGGGGCTCAACGCGCAGGTCTACAACCGCTGCGTCGGCACCCGTTACTGCGGCAACAACTGCCCGTACAAGCAGCGCCGCTTCAACTATTTCTCCTACGAGCACCGGCCCTACCCGATGAACCTGATGACCAATCCGGACGTCTCGATGCGCGGCAAGGGCATGATGGAGAAGTGCACCATGTGTGTGCAGCGCATCCGCAAGGCGCGCGACGTCGCGAAGGACGAGAAGCGCACCATCCGCGAGGGCGATCTCACCACCGCGTGCGCGCAGGCGTGCCCGGGCAAGGCGATCGTGTTCGGCAACCTGCTGGATGAGAACTCCGAAGTGCACAAGTGGGCGCACGACTCACGGTCGAACCGCATCCTGGAGGAGCTGGGCACGAGTCCGGGCGTGTACTACCTGAGCGACAACCACGTGAAGGGAAACGGGAGCCATGGAGCATAAGGCCGTAGCCACGTCGGCGGCCGCGCATCCGGCCGCCATGAAGCGCCTCGCCATCGAGCGCGAGGTGATCTCGGCGATGCAGAAGCCGGGGCTCCTGTACTGGGCCCTGGTGGGCCTGTTCGCGACCGGCTTCGCGGTGTTCCTGCTCGGCGCGTGGGGGATCCAGATCGCGAAGGGCATCGGTCTCGGCGGACAGCTCAACCCGGTCGGCTGGGGTATCTATATCGTCAACTTCGTCTTCTGGGTTGGTATCGCGCACTCCGGGACGCTGATCTCGGCGGTGCTGTTCCTGTTCCGTTCCAAGTTCCGCGCGAGCTTCAACCGCGCCGCCGAGGCCATGACGGTGATCGCCGTCATGTGCGCCGGCATGTACCCGCTCATCCACCTCGGCCGCGTGTGGTACGCGTTCTGGTTGTTCCCGTACCCCAACCAGCGCCTCTTGTGGACGAACTTCAAGTCGCCGCTCGAGTGGGACGTGTTCGCCATCAGCACCTACCTCACGATCAGCGTGGTGTTCTTCTACGTGGGCCTGATCCCGGACTTCGCGATCGTGAAGCGCTACACGCGCGGGGTGAGCCGCCACATCTACAGCGTGCTGTCGCTGGGATGGGTGGGTTCGAAGCGACAGTGGCGCAACTACAACATGCTCTACGCCCTGCTCGCCGGCCTCGCGACTCCGCTGGTGCTTTCCGTGCACTCGGTGGTGTCCTGGGACTTCGCGATGGGCATCGTCCCCGGCTGGCACACCACCATCTTCGCGCCCTACTTCGTGGCCGGCGCCATCTTCTCGGGTTGCGCGATGGTGCTGACGCTGTGCATCCCGATGCGCAAGATCCAGCGCCTCGAGAACGTGATGCCGATCGAGCACTTCGAGAAGCTGGCCAAGACCATGCTGTTCACCTCGATGATCGTCGGCTACGCGTACACGATCGAGTTCCTGCTCGCGTACTACAGCGGCAACGTGTACGAGTTCGGCATCTTCAAGGACCGCGCCACCGGCTACTACAAGTTCCAGTACTGGGGCATGGTGTTCTGCAACATGATCGTGCCCCTGCCGCTGTTCATCAAGAAGCTGCGGCGCAATCTCAAATGGCTCTTTGTCACGTCGATCTTCGTGAACATCGGCATGTGGCTCGAGCGCTTCGTGATCATCATCACCTCGCTCGCTCACGAGTACGTGCCGTACGCGTGGGGCACCTACCAGCCGCGCGGGGTCGAGATCAGCATCATGATCGGCACGTTCTGCTTCTTCTTCATGATGTTCCTGCTCTTTGCGAAATTCCTCCCGGTGGTCGCGATCACCGAGAAGAAGGAAGAGGTGCAGTGATGGAACGCCACGTGTACGCGAGCGAGCACGACTTCGTGCACAAGCTCGAGGAGCTGGTGAAGAGCGGTGTGAAGCCGGAGGATATCGAGACGCGCACGCCGCACCCGGTCCACCACGCCGAGGAGATCCTGCGCATGAAGCCGAGCAACGTGCGGCTGTTCGCCCTGGTTGGCGGCATCACGGGTGTGGCTACGGGCTACCTGTTCCCGTCGCTCACCGCGCTCGACTGGACGCTCTTTGTCGGCAACAAGCCGCTGGTGGGCATCCCGCCCTACACCGTGATTGCGTTCGAGCTGATGGTGCTCTTCGGCGGGCTCAGCGGCTTCCTGGGGCTGCTGGTGACGTCGCGCATGCCCGGCATCCGCACCATCATCTCCAACGACGAGTTCGGCGACATGTTCGAAATCTACGTGAAGAGGGACTGACCCATGGGCATCCGTCTCAATAGCAGAAGCTGGCTCATCCTGAGCGTGATCGTGGCCGCGATCGTCTTCGCGGCCGAACGTCTGCTCGAACCCGGCACGGGCGGGTCGCTCACCATTGCCATGACGGTGTTCCTGGGCCTGGCCGAGGGCGCCCTGGTCCTCATGGCGGGCGCCGAGATCTCCGACGGCCACTGGCACAAGCAGTTGCTACCGAGCGTGGGCGTCCTGCAGTACCTGATCCCGGTCAGCATGCTGCTGTTCATCATCAATATTCCGCAGCTCACGATGTACCCGTGGATCGAGCACCCGGGGGTGTGGTTCAACAGGAACTTTTTCGTCGCGCGCCACCTGGCCGTGATGGCGCTCATGTTCGTCCTCGCGCGCACGTTCATCACCCACGCGCTGCGCGGCTCGTCGTCGACGCGCTTCTGGGGCGTGCTGCTGACCTTCTTCTTCGTGTGGCACCTGACCATGATCGGCATCGAGTGGTACATGTCGATCGAGCGCCCCTGGTTCTCGACCCTCTTCGGCGCCTTCGTCATGGTGAGCGCGTTCCTCTCCGGCATCTGCACCATCGCCATCATCCTGCTCGGCTGGCGGCATCGCACCGACGCGCCGGCGAAGCTGATCCAGAAGTCGATCGGCGGTCTGATCTTCGGCTTCGCGACCTTCTGGGCGTACTTCTTCTTCTCGCAGTTGATCGTGATCTGGTACGGCAACATCCCGGAGGAGACCGGCTACGCGGTGAGGCGTCTCGACGAGACGTCCGCCTACCATCCCATCGGATGGGTCATCTTCGTCATGATCTGGATGTTCCCGTTCATCGTGCTGCTCTCGCGCAAGAACAAGACGCGCGCCTTCGTCACCAGCGCGCTGGGCGTCATCATCCTGACCGGCGTCACCATGATGTTCTGGCTGATGCTGGACCCGGTGGTGCACGTCAACATCCCGCTGCTGGCCATCGAAATGGCGCTGCTCGCCTTCCTGACCGCCGCGCTGGTCCGCTCGAAGGAAGACCTGGTGCCGGCGCTGGCGGGACCGCAGCCGGTGGATACCTCCCACGTGGCGGCCCACCGCGGGCAGGTGTCGGGGTAGCGGAAATTTCAGGACCGTAACGGACCTGGCCAACGGCCGCGTGGGAACGCGGCCGTTTTCTTTTGGTTCAATGGGGCATATCCTTCACCCATGCCGCGAGGGAGTCGCCCGCAATGAAGAAACCGGCGCTCGTCACGCTTCTCTCCATACTCCTCTGCACCGATCTCGCGGACTCGGCGCCTTCTACGCTGGTTCGCGCTCCCGCATGCCCGTGGAAAGTCGCGGCGATTCGCGAACCGCGCGCAGGCGAGCTTCCGTACGAGGAAGCGACGCACTACCTCCGCCCGGGCCAGTGGGAGGAGCGCAACAAGGTATTCGGTCCGGGAAAGCTGGTGGCGTACGTGCGCACGGAACGTCGTCGCGGCTACCTCGAGATCGAGAACTTCGACACGGGCGAGGACAGCGTGTTCGTGTTGCCGGGCGCGTGCCTTCCGGCGTGGTCGCCCGACGGCCGTTACCTGAGCGTCGATCTGTGGACGAAGGAAACGACAGGCGGGATGCTGCGCGTGCTGGACGTGGCGACGTGGAAGGGGATCGTCGACGTGAAGCTGGCACAGGCGAGTGACACGAAGTGGTCGCCGGATTCGAGAATGATTGTCGGGGCGGGATACTCGCACACGGACACGGCGATCGTCCTGTATTCAGTCACGATTCCGGAAGGGAACGTCTCCGTCGTCGACACGACCCGCGTGCTCGGCGACATCGATTTTTCGTGGAGCCCCGACAGCCGCTGGATCGTCTACTCGAAGCCCCGGAGCATCAATCATTTCGATGAGACCATGGTCTCGGATCTGTGGATCGCCGAGGCGGCCACCGGGGCAGCGTGGTGCCTGGTCAAGTCGACCGACCACGACCAGTCCGACCCGCTCTGGATCACGGACCGGACCCTCCAGGTGGACCGGGTCTGGTGGACGGTGGACGGTGATGCGAACTGGTCGACCCGCGAGGATCGCGTCGTCATCGAGCTCACGCCGTCGTCCTGACGGTGCAGCCGCTTGTGAAATAAGTGCTTACTGCCGCTGCGGCGGTAAATTTTCTGCCAGCCGAGGAGAGCCTCCATCGCGGCGGGGGAGGCCGGTCAAAACGCTCCTAAAGTATTCCCGGTCCACCCCTTGACGGACCCGGCCCGGAGTTGCTATAAATTGCCTTCTTTCTCCCCAGGGAGACTTTGGATTGGAGCGCCCTGCGCGCAGGTGATTTTCTATGTTCATGAAGACCCATACAGTCAAGGCCAGCGAGATCAAAGAGCGTTGGTACGTGGTGGACGCGTCAGAGCGTCCCCTCGGCCGGCTCGCGAGCGAAGTCGCCAACGCGCTTCGCGGCAAGCACCGCCCCGAGTTCTCGCCTCACCTCTCGCTCGGTGATCACGTGATCATCGTCAACGCCGAAAAGATCTATCTCTCCGGCGACAAGCGGGACAAGAAACTCTACTACCGCTTCTCGGGATATCCCGGCGGCCTCAAGGTCAGGACGATGCGCGACGTGATCAACGATGATCCGACCGCCGTCGTCCGCCAGGCGGTTCGCAAGATGCTCCCGCACACGCGTCTCGGTCGGCGGATGCTGAAGAAGCTCAAGGTGTACGCCGGTCCGGAGCACCCGCACTCGGCGCAGAAGCCGCAGGGCATGCCGCCCACCGGCTACTGATCCGCGAAGGAAAAAGAATGACGGCGAAGAAAGCAGAAGCGGCCGCGAAGGTCGCACGTATCGGAGCGGTGGGACGCCGCAAGGAAGCCGTGGTGCGCGTTTACGTGACGCCCGGCAGCGGCAAGATGACCATCAACGGCAAGGAAGTCCGCGACTACCTGGGTCGCGACACGCTGGTGCTGCTGGTGCGCGAGCCCCTCGACGCGACGGAGACGCACGACAAGTTCGACGTCGACGCGCGCGCGGTGGGCGGCGGCGTCAACGGCCAGGCCGGCGCGCTGCGGCTCGGGATCGCCCGCGCCCTGGTCAAGATCGACGAGCGGTTCCACCCCATGCTCAAGTCAAGAGGTCTCCTCACGCGCGATCCGCGCATGAAGGAGCGCAAGAAGTACGGTCTTGCCGGCCGTCGCAAGCGCTTCCAGTTCTCGAAACGCTGATTTCTGCACCGGCTGTCGCATTTGCGCCGGCCCCTGCATTTCTCAATCGTTCACAGGAAGCTAGACAGCGGTCGCGTGTGCCTCAGGAGGAAGCACGCGGCTTGAATTACTGACACACACTGCGCACCGACAGGGTCCTCCCGGTGCTCCGGATTGTGACCGGAGTTGGAGGGTCCGCGCAGTGGCGGAACAACCGAAAGGAAAGGGGACATACCATGGGTGAGACCACCCTCAAGGACCTTCTGGAAGCGGGCGTTCACTTCGGCCACCAGACCAAGCGCTGGAACCCGAAGATGAAGCCCTTTCTTTTTGCCGAGAAGAACGGCATCCACATCATCGACCTGGAAAAAACGCTGCAGTGCTTGAACGACGCGCGCGACGCCGCGCGTGCCGTGTCCTCGGCGGGCAAGCCGGTGCTCTTCGTCGGCACCAAGCCCCAGGCCAAGCACGCCATCAAGGAGCACGCCGAGCGCTGCAACATGCCCTACGTCACCGAGCGCTGGCTGGGCGGCACGCTGACCAACTTCAACACCGTGCGCAAGAGTCTCTCGCGCCTCGTGTACCTGGAGAAGATGGAAGCCGACGGCTCCATCAACCAGTTCAACAAGAAGGAAATCTCCGGCTTCAACAAGGAGCGCGGGCGCATCATGAAAACGCTCGGCGGCATCCGTAACATGACGGATCTGCCCGGCATGGTGTTCGTGGTCGACACCAAGAAAGAGATCAACGCCGTCAACGAGGCGCGCCGCCTCAAGATCCCCATCGTGGGCGTGGTCGACAGCAACGCGGATCCCGAAGAAGTGAACTACCCGGTGCCGGGCAACGACGACGCCATGCGCGCGATCGGCCTGTTCGCCGGGGTGATCGCCGATGCGTGCATCGACGGCCGCCTGCGCTTCACCGAGGGCCGCGACGTCAGCAGCGGCGACGTGACGCCGGAAGTCATCGAGAGCAAGGAACACGTCGCGAACGGCTAGGACGTCCCACGCGCGGGTGTCCGCGAGCGGCACGAAGCACAGCGCGCGAGCGGGTGGCGCGGATCGGGGACCACGGCAAACCGCCGCGATAACGAGCGCGGCGGTTTGATCCGGGGTGATCCGCGACAGGACCCGCGAGCGCCAAACAGGAACAAACAGGAGAGATCGAGTCATGTCAGAGGGAACCAAGGCCATCGGGGCCGGAATCGTCAAGGAACTGCGCGAGCGCACCGGCGCCGGCATGATGGATTGCAAGAAGGCGCTCGAAGAGAGCGCCGGCGACGTCGAGAAGGCCATCGAGTACCTGCGCATCAAGGGTCTCTCGAAGGCGGCCAAGAAGGCCGAGCGCGAGGCCAACGAGGGTCTCGTCGTGTCGTACATCCACCCGGGCAACCGCATCGGCGTGCTGCTCGAGGTCAACTGCGAGACCGACTTCGTCGCCCGCACCGACGAGTTCCAGGCGCTGGTGCGCAACCTCGCCATGCACATCGCCGCGGCCAATCCGCTCGGCGTGACGCGCGAGGACATTCCGGGCGACCTTCTCGAGAAGGAGCGCGAAGTCTTCAAGGCGCAGGCGCTCGAAGAGGGAAAGCCGGCCGCCGTGGTGGACAAGATCATCCAGGGGCGCATCGAGAAGTTCTACGCCGAGGCCGCCCTCATGGACCAGGTCTACGTGCGCGACAACGAGAAGAAGGTCAAGGACCTCGTCAACGAAGCGATCGCCAAGCTTGGTGAGAACATCAAGGTGGCCCGCTTCGCGCGCTTCCAGCTCGGCCAGTAAGAGGAGCGATTTTGAGCGGTCCCGGTTACCGGAGAATCCTGCTCAAGTTCAGCGGTGAAATCCTCGCCCGTGAGGACGGGGGTGGCATCGACTTCGCGAAGCTTTCCTCCTTCTGCACGCAGATCGCCGCCGTCAAGGAGATGGGGACCGAGATCGGCCTCGTCATCGGCGGCGGCAACATCATCCGCGGCGGACAGATTTCCGAGAACGGCATCGACCGCGTCACGGCCGACTACATGGGCATGCTGGCGACGGTCATCAACGCGCTGGCGTTCCAGAGCGCGCTCGAGCACGCCGGCGTCGACACGCGCGTGCAGACCGCCATCAAGATGGAGCAGCTGGCCGAGCCGTATATCAAGCGCCGCGCCATCCGCCACCTCGAGAAGGGCCGCGTCGTCATTTTCGCCGGCGGCACCGGCAATCCCTACTTCACCACCGACACCGCGGCGGCGCTGCGCGCCATCGAGATCGAGGCCGACGTGGTGATGAAGGGCACCAAGGTGGACGGCGTCTACGACGGCGACCCCATGCGCGACCCGAACGCCAAACGCTTCGACACGCTGGCCTACATCGACGTGCTGAACCGGCGCCTGGGCGTCATGGACGCCACCGCCATCTCGCTGTGCATGGAGAACCATCTGCCCGTCGTCGTGTTCAAACTGACGGGAGACAACAACCTGATTCGCGCGGTGCGCGGCGAACCGGTCGGCACCGTGGTCAAGTAGCCCCGGAGGTAACCCCCATGGTGTTGGAAGAGCTCTATCACAAGACCGAAGACCACATGAAGAAGACGCTGGAGCTGCTGCAGCACGAGCTCTCCGGCATCCGCACCGGCAAGGCGAGCCCCGCGCTGCTCGATTCGCTGCGCGTGAACGCCTATGGCACGATGGTGCCGGTGAAGCAGGTCGCGAGCGTGTCCGTGCCCGACCCGCGAATGATCACCATCCAGCCGTGGGATCGCGCCCTGATCCAGGAGATCGAGAAGGCGATCCGCACATCCGAGCTGGGACTGAACCCGCAGAACGACGGCGGCGTCATCCGGCTGCCGATTCCAACCCTCACCGAAGAGCGCCGCAAGGACCTGGTGAAGGTCGTCAAGCGCATCGGCGAAGACTCCAAGGTCGCGGTTCGCAACGTGCGCCGCGACGCCAACGAAAAGATCAAGAAGCTCCAGAAAGAGCACGAGCTCTCGGAAGACGACATGCGCCACAAGCAGGACGCGATCCAGAAGCTCACCGACAACTTCATCCACCGGGTGGACGAGGCCGTCACCGCCAAGGAAAAAGAAATCCTGGAGATCTAGCGCGCTGGGTCGTGACATGGGCGAGCCCAGGGTGCACGCGCGGGTGGCCGCGAGCAGCTGGGCGCGGAGAGCTAGGACGCGAAAGGGAAGGGCCCGGTCATGGTGCGCGTTGGCCCGCGCGGGTGGCCGCGAGCGGGGCAATGCAGGACCGGGAGCGGAAGCACATCGGTCCAGAGCGCCGTACTGCTGGAGGTAGAGCTTCGTTCGTGCGATATCGCCGCGAATCCGGCGCGCGGGACCGATGTGCTTTCGCTCTCGGGCCGGCTTCGACAGGACCCGCGCGGTTCGGAACTGCGCACGTGACATGACCAACGACATCGACGAACGCATCCGCGCGCTGAAAGCGACCCGGGACCTTCCGCGCCACATTGCCATCATCATGGACGGCAACGGCCGCTGGGCGAAAAAGCGTCACCGGCCGCGGATCGTCGGGCACCATGCCGGCGCGGAACCCGTTCGCAAGTGCGTGCGCGCGTGCGCGAAGCTCGGCGTCACCCACCTGACGCTGTATACATTTTCGATCGAAAACTGGACGCGGCCCCGCACCGAGGTGATCGGGCTGATGGCGTTTCTCGAAGAAGTGCTCCGACGCGAGGTGCTCGAGCTCAACGAGAACAACGTGCGCCTGAACGCCATCGGCCGGCTCGACGCGCTGCCGGAGGCGACGCGGCGCACGGTCGACCGCTCCATCGAGGCGCTCGCCGCGAACACCGGCCTGGTGCTGACCCTGTGCCTGAGCTATGGCGGGCGTGCGGAGATTGTCGACGCGGCGCGCGCGCTGGCATCGCGCGCGGTGGCGAAAGAGATCGCACCCGGTGACATCGACGAAACCATGTTCGGCGGCGCCATGTACGACCCGTCGATTCCCGACCCCGACCTGCTCATCCGCACCAGCGGCGAGCTGCGCGTGTCGAACTTCCTTCTCTGGCAGATCGCGTACTCGGAGATCTGGGTGACCGACGTGCTCTGGCCCGATTTCTCCGACGCGCACCTGCTGGATGCGATCGAGGATTACATGAAGCGAGAGCGCCGCTACGGGGGACACGCGTGAGCGATCCGGCCGTGAATCCCATCGTCGAAGCACCCCCGAGTCCCATCGCCCGTCGCGGCATCGTGAAGCGCGTCATGGCCGGCGTGGTGTTCATTCCGCTCTTCGTGCTGCTGACGCGCGCGGGCGGCTACTGGTTCCTCGGCTTCGTCGACCTGTTCATCGTGCTCGGCCTCTACGAGTTCTACCGCATGATGTCGGTCAAGGGGCTGCACCCGTACCGCGGCATCGGGATCGCGTCGGGGCTCACGCTCTCGACCTACGTGTACCTGGCGAGCGGCACGTACGCGACCGCGTTCCTCACCTTCGTGCTGCTCGCCATCATGGCGCTCGAGCTCACCCGCAACGACAACCGCCGCGCGGTCTACCACGTCTCGACCACCGTGTTCGGCGTCGTGTACGTGGCCTTCCTCGGCTCGCACCTCGTGCTGCTGCGCGAGCTGCCGTGGCTGATCGACCGCCCCTACGACGTGGGCGCGCGCTTCATCTTCCTGGCGTTTGCCATGACGTGGTCGTCCGATACCGGCGCGTACCTGGTGGGGAAGACGATCGGCAAACGACCGCTTCTGCCCCGCGTCTCGCGCGGGAAGACCTGGGAAGGGGCCTGGGGCGGGGTGGTGTTCGCGGCGGCGGCGGGCGGCATCAGCGCGCTCACGTTCGCGGACTTCCTGCACCCGGCCTGGGGGGTGGCGCTGGGCGCAGTGTGCTCGGCGGTGGGGCTTTTGGGGGATCTCTTCGAGTCGATGCTCAAGCGCGACGCGGAAATCAAGGACACGTCGCAGATCATCCCCGGCCACGGGGGGGTCCTGGACCGATTTGACAGTTTACTCTTCACCGCTCCTCTCATATACTACTTCCTCAAGTTCGTGATTTTTCAGTAACTTAGCCCTTTATCCGAGGGTTCGAACCGAGGCATGAAGAGAGTCGTCGTCCTGGGGTCGACCGGCTCGATCGGTCGCAATGTGCTCGAGGTGGTGGAACGCCACCCCGGCGCGTTCGACGTGGTCGGCCTGGCGGCCCATCGCAACCTGGACCTCCTGCGCGCGCAGGCGGCGGCGTACCCGTCCGCCCGCGTGGTGGTCACGGACGAATCGTGCCGGGCGGCGGTGGAAGCGGAACCGTTGATGCGCAATCGTTGTATCGGATATTCAGCCGCCGCGCTCGCCGACCTGGCGACCGGAAGCGGCGCCGACCTGGTGGTGAACGCGCTGGTCGGCTTCGTCGGGCTCGCGCCGACGCTGGCCGCGCTCACGGCGGGAATTCCCGCGGCGGTGGCCAACAAGGAGTCGATCGTCGCCGGCGGCGAGATCATGCTGCGCGCCGCGAGGAGCTCGGGCGCGGAGGTGATCCCGATCGACAGCGAGCACGTCGCCATCGCGCAGTGCCTGTCCGGCTCGCGCATCGAGGACGTCGAGCGCGTGGTGCTGACCGCGTCGGGCGGGTCGCTGCGCGAGCGGGATGCGTCCGATCTGGAACACGCAACGGTCGACCAGGTGCTAGCGCACCCGACCTGGAACATGGGGGCGAAGATCACCGTCGACAGCGCGACGCTCATGAACAAGGGCCTCGAGATCATCGAGGCGCACTGGCTGTTCGCGCTCCCGTATTCGAAGATCGACGTCGCCATCCATCCCCAGTCCATCGTGCATTCCGTGGTGCAGTTCGTCGACGGCTCGATGCTCGCCCAGATGGGCAAGCCCGACATGCGGCTTCCCATTCTCTACGCGCTCTCGTACCCGGAGCGGCTCAAGTCCGACCTGGGCGCGAGCCTGCTCGAGTTTCCGGCGCTTTCGTTCGCGCCGGTCGACGAGCGGCGCTACCCGTGCTTCCGCCTTGCCTGGCAGGCGGCGCGCGCGGGCGGCACCGCGCCCACGGTGCTGAGCGCGGCCAATGAAGTCGCGGTGGCGGGATTTCTCGACGGCCGCTGGTCGTTCGGCGCGATCCCCCGGGTGATCGCCGCGGCGCTCGATGCCATCCCCACCCACGATGCCTCCACGCTCGACGACGTGATGGAGGCGGACCGCGCCACGCGGCGCTGGATCCACGAACACCATGTCACCCCGACGGCCGGGAGCGGTCGCTAGAAGGACTCCATGCTGACAACGATTGTCGCGGGCGCGTTTGTTCTTGGCGTTGTCGTCATCGTCCACGAGTTCGGCCACTTCATCGTGGCCAAGCTCGCCGGCGTGTACGTCAAGGTCTTCTCGATCGGGTTTGGAAGGAAGCTCGTGCGCAGGCGCCACGGCGAGACCGTCTACGCGGTCTCGTTGCTGCCCTTCGGCGGCTACGTGAAGTTTGCGGGCGAGAGCGAGCTCATGGATCCCGAGACCGAGCCCGAGCCGGACAAGCCGCGCGGGCCGCTCGACGAGGTGCCCGATCGCGAGATCCCGCGCTCGCGCTACTACACGACGCAGCCCAAGAAGATCCGCGCCGCCGTGCTCATCGCGGGGCCGTTCATGAACTACGTGCTCGCGATCGTGCTCTACATCGGTGTGTTCCTGTTCCAGGGCGTGGTGGTGGTGCCGACCACGCGCGTCGGCGACGTGCTCGCCGGCGGTCCCGCGCAGAGCGCGGGCATCGCGCCCGGCGACACCATCCTCTCCGTCCAGTCGACGCCGGTGAAGGACTGGTCCGACATCGAGGACCTGCTCCTCGCCGAGCCCGGCCAGGCCAAGACGATCCGCCTGCGCAGCGGCGGAGGGGAACGCGACGTGTCGTTCCAGCCGCGCACCGAGGACAGCGGCCAGATCACGCTCGGCCTCTACCCGTACGTGTCGTCGAAGGTGGGGCGCGTGCAGAAGGGAAAGCCCGCGTACGAAGCGGGCATCCGCGCGGGCGCGGAGATCGAGGCCATCAACGACACGCTGGTGACCTCCTACGACGACGTGCGCCGCATCGTCAACGCGCACGCGGACACGCCCATCTATGTGCGCTGGACCATGAACGGCATCGCGAAGGCGGACACCATCGTTCCCGAAGCGCGCGAGGTGCTCAAGGAAGGATCCACCACCGAGTTCGAGACGGTGGGCGTGATCGGCATCGGGCCGTACTCGGAGCGGCGGCGCGAAAGCCTGTTCACGGCCATCCAGAGCGGTTTCGGCGCCGCGAACCGGATGATCGCGCAGATCGTCGGTTACCTGGGCCAGTTGTTCACGGGACGCGTGGGTGTGAAGACGCTGGGCGGACCGCTGATGGTGTACCAGATGGCGGGCGACGTGGCGAACTGGGGCTTCGACTACCTGCTCCTGTTCCTCGCGTTCTTCAACATCAACCTGTGCATCTTCAACCTGATGCCGGTTCCGCCGTTCGACGGCGGGCATCTCGCGATGCTCGCGTACGAAGGAATTGCGCGCCGGCCGGTGAACCGCCGCGTGCGCGAATGGGTCACGCAGGGCGGGTTCGTGCTGGTGATCCTGTTGATGGCGTTCGTGCTGGTGCTGGACCTGACGCGGTGCTCGGGATCAACTCCCGGTGCTTTCTGACGGTTCGGCGGAATGAGGAGACAACGTCTCCTCGATCTTCTGGAGGATGAAGCTCCATCGCTCGGGGGTGGCGTTGAGGGCCGCGATGGTGCGCGCGACGCGCACCGTGTCGACCTCGCCGGCCATGCGCGCCAGGATGCTGTCGCCCACCTCGGGTTGCACGGGAAGCAGTGCGCCCGCGCGCCGCACGCGCACGTACGCGTCGACAAGGTAGCGCTCGTCGGGTGAAAGCGTGGTGTCCGGAGACTTCTTTTCGGCACCGCAACAGATGACGGTGGCGACAAGCACCGCGGCGAACACGCGCCACGGTCGCCGGGAGCTGATGGATCGCACGGCACTCCTATTCGGGCGGTTGAACCGGCCAGTCCCTCCATACACCGCCCCGCGCGCGGGTGTCAAGATTGCACGCCGTGCGGCGATTGCGTTCCTCGTGGCGATTCCGCTCCTGACCGGTACCGCGCGTGCGCAGTCGGCTCACGAGGACAGCACCCGCAAGGAAGAAAGACCCCGCACGGTGTTCATCAACCGGATTCTCTTTGCGGGCAACGAGCACGTCCACGCCGACCGGCTCAAGGCGCGCATGCGCACGCGCGAGCCCTCGATCTGGGCCATCTTCAAGAAACCCGAGCTCAACGAGCGCCAGCTCAACCGCGACATTGCTGCGCTCGAAGCGTACTACCACTCCATCGGCTATCCCGACGCGACGGTCAAGCTCGAGGGCATCGATCTGATCGAGAAGAACCGGTTCGCCGACATCCATATCCGCGTGGTCGAAGGCGAGCCCAACCTGGTTCGCAGCGTGAAGTTCCACGGCAACCTGATCCTCGAGGAGAAGGACCTGCGCGAGGACCTTCTCCTCGAGCCCGACGCGCCCTACAACGCGTCGCTGCTCGAGACCGACGTCTACACCATCCGCGGGAAGTACTTCGACCAGGGGTACCTCGCCGTGACCATCGCGGATTCGGTGCGCATCGACAACCACCGCGTGGAGATCGACTTCTTCATCGAACCGCGCCAGCAGCTCCAGGTCGGGCAGATCTCCATCGAAGGGAACGACGAGGTGCGCACCTCCGTCATCCAGGGCGAGATCACCGTGGAGCAGGGCAAGGTGTGCCGCTACGACAAGGTGCTGGAGACGGAGCGCAACCTCTTCGAGACGGGGTTGTTCTCGGTGGTGGACGTGGTGCCCGAACGGGTGGACACCATGACCAACGTCGTGGACATCGGCATCCGCGTGCGCGAGCGCAAGGAATCGTGGATCGAGGCCGGCTTCGGCGTCGGCAACGTCCTCGGCAGCAAGGTCTTCGCCGAGTGGGGCACGCGCAACCTCTTCGGCACGGGTCGCACGGTGCGCCTCAAGGCGGAGTATGCGTTCGACCTGTTTCGCGGCGACGAGATCGACCCCAACGAGATCGAGATCACGAACACGTATTACCGCTACGACGCGATCTACCAGCAGCGGCGCATTTTTGGCCTGAAACTTCCTACCAGCCTCAACGGTTACACCGAGTGGGACAATACGGTGCAGGGGCTCGAAGTGAAGAGGCTCGGTGCGGCCATCGGGGTCAACCACGAGTTCGGCCGCATCCGTGATTTCGGGCGGGAGAGCCTCTTGTCGGGAACGTTTTCGGTGGAGGACATCAAGCGCACGCAGGAGGGCCAGCCGGAAGAGCGCTCGCGCTCGAACATCCTCGGCTCGGCGGTGAGCCGCGACACGCGCGACTTCATCCTCAATCCGAGCATGGGCACGTACCGCGTTCTTTCCGCCCAGGTGGCCGGCGGCATCCTGGGTGGCGCAAACGATTTCTACACCACCGAGGCCGGCTTCCAGCACTACGTCGACGTGCGCAAGGGCAAGGTGTTCGCCTGGCGCGTCCGCGCCGGGTACGCCAACTCCTACGGCCGCTCCGCCGAAGTGCCGGTGGAGAACCGCTACTTCCTGGGCGGCGCCAACTCGGTGCGCGGCTACGCGGACGCGGGGCTGGGCCCGCTCGACGAAAAAGGAAACCCCCTGGGCGGAACGTTCATGCTGCTCCTCAACGCGGAGTATCGCTACCCGTTCCCCTTCCTGGCGCGCTGGAATTTCTCGGGGTCGGTCTTCCTGGACTCGGGAAACGTCTGGGCGGACCCGTCCGACGTGAGCTCGGATGACTTCGAATTCACGAGCGCAATCGACGAGACCACCGTGGATGATTATCGTTACGGGGCGGGGGTGGGGATCCGTTACAACACGCCGGTCGGGCCGATCCGTCTCGACTGGGGATATCCGCTCAAGCCGGACGGCGAGAACTCGGGCGGACGGATCTACCTGAGCCTCGGCCAGATTTTCTAGCAGCATGGACGACACGCCGATCAGAACCGACTCCGAGCTCGCCGCGCGCAGGCGCGTGCGGCTGCGCCGTCGCATCTCGTACGCCATCGCCATCGTGCTGACGGCTGTGATCGCGGGCATCGGCGTCCACCAACTGCGCCTGCTCCCGCGCCGGCTCTCGACCTACGTGAACGACCACTACCTGCGCGGGACGAACTTCGTGTTCTCGGTCGACGGCGTGTCGGGTTTCTTCGTGCGGCACATCAAGCTCACCAACCCCGTGCTGCGCTACCAGTCGCGCGACGCCTCCTATAACGTCTTTCGCGCCGACGAGATCTCGGTGGAATACGACCTCATGCCGGTCTTCGCGTTCCGGCTGATCGTCACTGATCTCACCATGAAGAATGTGGCCATCCACCTGCGCCAGGACGAGCAGGGCAAGCTGGTGCTCCCCATGCTCCCGAAGAGCCCCGGCAAGAAGAGCAAGCTCGACGTGTCGCCGGTGGTGAACGTGCGCAACTTCGCCATCGACGGGCTCGAGATGCAGTTCGGGGGACTCAAGCGGGAGCTGGGGGTGCGCGACGTCCACCTCGACGGCGCCTTCGAGTACGCCGACGGGAAGGGCCACCTCATCATCGACGACGGCGGCGCGTACCTGGTGGATTCGAAGAAGACGGTGCAGTCGATCCGCCTCGACGCCCACGGCGACGCCTCGTCGCTCGACCTGGACGACTTCGCGGTGAAGCTCGACGAATCGTTCGTCATCGCGCGCGGCGGCTTTCGCGACGGCACCTTCGACGACGTCAACGTGGTCGTCAATCCCATTTCGCTGCCCGAGCTGCACCAGCTGGGGTTGATCGGCGACGAGAAGGGCGAGTTCAGCGGCCACGCCACGCTCAACGGCACCGTCGACTCGCTGGGGGTCGAAGGCGAGCTGTCCGGCGCCGGGCTGGGCGTGGAGCTCGCGGGGATGAAGTTCAAAGGCACGGTGACGCCGAAGCGTCTCGCGCTCGCGAACATGAACGGTGCGGTCTTCGGCGCCACGGTGAACGGGCGCTTCGACCTCGACATCGATACCGAGGACTTCGTCTACGACGGACACATCGCGAACCTCGACCTGGGGCGCGGATTCATCACCGACGACGAGATCCCGCCCATGTCGCTCAACGGCAACGTGCACGTCCGGCACTTCAAGAAGCAGGAGCGGTTCGACTTCGAGGGTGTGCTCGACCGCGCGGTGGTGGACGGCTTCGAGGCCTTCGACGTGGCCGCGAAGGGCACCCAGACGGAGGCGACCGGCATCCAGATCGAGCGCGCGTCGCTGCGCCGGCCCGGCTTCCGGGCCGAGGCCAACGGCACCGTCGATCCGGAGAACGTCGTCGACATGGTGTTCAAGGTCGACGCCACCGACCTCACGTATTTCTGGGAGCACTTCAAGCTCCCGCCCGTCGGCGGCGCGAGCAACCTGAACGGGCGCATCCACGGACCGATCGATGACTTCACGGTCAACGTGAACGGTCCGTTCACGAACCTCGAGTTCGAGCCGGCGCTGGTCGACTCCGGAACCGTGACCGCGGAGGCGCGCCACATCGGCACCCTGGACCCCGGCGTGAGCGTTGCGGTCCAGGGGCGCCGGGGCAGCATCTCGGGGCAGTGGTTCGAGTCGCCCATCGTCCACGTCGAGATCGACACCAGCCACGTGGAGATCCGCAACGCGCGCTTCGCGCGCGGCGACACCTCGATCGTCGCGGACCTCGACGTCAAAGCGAAAGGCAAGAACGCGACCATCGACGTCCGCCGCGTCGTCGTGAGCACGCCGAGCGACGTGTGGACCACCACGCACCCGAGCGTGATGCACGTCGAGCCCGGCTCGCTCTACGTCGATTCGCTGGTGATCGCGTGCCCGCGCGGCGAGCTGGGCGGCGACGGCGCCATCCGCCCCGATTCCAAAACGCTCGACTTCGACGCGTGGGGCAAGGGCATCGACCTGACCGTGGTGCGCGACGTCGCCAAGCTCCCGTTCCGTCTCAACGGAAACGGCGATTTCCGCCTGGGCCTCTCGGGCAGGATGGATGATCCGCGCGGCCGCCTGGAGATCACGATCCGCGAGGGTGTGGTCGACAGCGTCGCGTTCGACCAGATGACGGCGCGAGCCGAGTTCGATGGGAGCGGATATCGCGTCGATCACCTGCAGGTGGTGGCGGGGAAGGACACCGTGAGCGCCGAGGGGTCGTGGATGAGCAGCGTCTCGCCGGTGCAGATCGCGAACAAGGAGCGGCCGAGGAGCCTGTGGAAGGCGCCGCTCAAGGGCCGGCTCGGGTTCGAGCACTTCCCGCTGGCGACGGTGTTCGAGGCCATGCACACGCCCTCGCCGGTGGCGGCCGCATTCGACGGCGCGCTGGAGCTGGGGGGCACGCTGGAATCGCCGACCGCGCACCTGCGCGGCGCCATCGTGCCCGCCGCGGGGGAAGGGCGCGAGTTTCCGCCGGCCGAGGTCGACATCCGCTACGAGGACAACGCGCTCCGCGTGGCGCAGTTCAATACCACCGACGGATCACGGCTTCGCCTCACGGGCACCTTCCCGCTCGCGTTCTCGTTCGAGGAAGGCGCGCGCGTCGAGGAGGACCGGCCGCTCGAGTTCAAACTCGAGATCACGCCGAAAGACAATGAACCCATCGAGATCGGGCGGTTCATCGACGGCGTCTCGCTCCTGCGCGGCGTGGTGAGCGCCAATGTCGCCGGGTCGGGAACGCCCGCGTCGCCGCGCCTGTCGGGCAACCTCGCCTTCACGCGCGGCGAGCTGCGCGTGGTCGGGCTGGAGGAGGATTTCCGCGACATCGCGATGCGGGTCGATTTCATCGACGACGTGGTGCGTCTCACGTCGCTCTCCGCGAAATCGGGCAAGAAGGGCTCGCTGGTGGCGTCGGGCTGGTCGCGCATGTCGAACTACCGGCCCGCGGACTACAAGCTCGATCTCACCGTTCGCGACCTGCAGGTGAATTCGATCCCCGACATCGAGATCCAGACGGACGGAAACCTGAGCGTGAAGCTGGTCGATTATCGCAACGGCCGGCGCATCCCGAAGATCACGGGCCGCCTCGCGGTGAAGGAAGCCGAGATCACCATGGATATCACCCAGACCAGCGGCGGCACGGCCAGCGCCGAGTTCACACGGCCGACCGACAGCCCCAACTGGCTGGCCTCGGTCGACCTCGACGCCGACAAGAACGTGTGGATTCGCAACCAGGACCTCACCGTCGAGCTGGAGGGTGACCTCATTCTGAATCGCGACGAGCGCGGCCTCTACTTCCGCGGCGATATGAGCATCCTGCGCGGCTCGTACTACGTGGCCGGCAACAAGTTCGAGATCACCGACGGCACCTTCGACTTCTCGGCGTCGGAGACGCTGCGCCCGTCGATGCAGATCAACGCCTACACGCCGTTTCTCGGCGACGTCAACAACCCGTCCGGCGCGCCGTCTTCTTCGAGCGATGACAACATCTACCTGGCGCTCTCCTGGCCCTACGACCAGAAGGAGCCGCGCATCAAGCTCAGCTACGAGGGTGCGCCCGGATACTCCGACGCGGAGATCTGGAACATGCTCGGACGCAACACCATCGGGGCCGGCGTGGCCACGAACGCGCTCCAGCGCGTGATCGACTCACAGATGACCGGCGGCGTGGACGTCCAGGTGGGGCAGCGGCGCATCGACCCCAAGAAGAGCGAGACCGAAACCACCGTCGGCCTGCAGAAATACCTGTGGCAGGACATCTATCTGCGTTACCAGCGCGGGTTCTCCACGCAGAGCGAGCAGGAGGTCAGCGTCGAGT
>DASVAK010000154.1:0-4658 GCA_036376395.1 Candidatus Krumholzibacteriia bacterium | reverse complement strand
GGGACGGGCGTCCATCTCACAGGAAGAATTGGTGACGGAATGCGGTCCCCACCATTTCGCCATCTGGACCGGGTCGGTCCAGGCGTGGAACACCTTCGAGCGGGGGGCGTCGAGCACGCGCGTGATGGTCAGCTCACGGTCGGTCAGGTTGTGGTCTTCAAGTCGTATGGCCATACTGCTCTCGCTTTGGTTCGATGAATTGCCGGCGGCTCAGGGGGCTACCCTGTAAGTTAGCGAACAACGCGCGTTCGATTGGCGGTATGGGTAGAGTTTCCGGCGCGTTCTCCGGGAATGACCGGAGCCGTCACGATGGTGCCGGGCGAATGACACCGAGTTCAGGCTCTGCTATACTCCGCCGGTTTTTGCCCGACCATTCCGGCGATTCCCATTTTCATTACATCGCTCATCGAAGGAGTTTCCGTGTCGCATCAGTTTGTTTGCACGCTGTACAAGTTGAAGAAAGTCGTCCCGCCGGATCGCGTGATCCTGGACGACATCACGCTCGCGTTTCTTCCCGGCGCCAAGATCGGCGTTCTTGGCCATAACGGCGCGGGCAAGAGCACGCTGCTTCGCATCATGGCGGGCATCGACCACGAGATCCAGGGCGAGGCGCAGTCGCCGCCGAGCCTCAAGATCGGCTACCTGCCGCAGGAGCCGCAGCTCGACCCCTCCAAGGACGTCGTGGGCAACGTCGAAGAGGGCGTCAAGGAGACGCGCGACCTGCTCAACCGCTTCGAGGCGGTGAACGCGAAGTTCGCCGAGCCGATGAGCGACGACGAGATGAACGCGCTCATCGAGGAGCAGGGCAAGCTCCAGGACCGGATCGACGCCGCCAACGCGTGGGAGCTGGATCGGACGCTGGAAGTTGCCATGGACGCGCTGCGCTGCCCGCCGGGCGACATGGATGTGTCGAAGATCTCCGGCGGCGAGCGGCGCCGCGTGGCGCTGTGCCGCCTCCTCCTCCAGAAGCCCGACATGCTGCTGCTCGACGAGCCCACCAACCACCTCGACGCCGAGTCGGTGGAGTGGCTGGAGCGCTTCCTCAAGGAATTTTCCGGCACCGTCGTCGCCATCACGCACGACCGGTACTTCCTCGACAACGTGGCGGGATGGATACTCGAGCTCGAGCGCGGCAAGGGGATCCCGTGGGAAGGCAACTACTCCTCGTGGCTCAAGCAGAAAGAAGAGCGCCTCGCCGTCGAGGAGAAGCAGGAATCGGCGCGGCGCCGCACCCTCCAGCACGAGCTGGAGTGGATCAACATGTCGCCGCGCGCGCGCCAGGCCAAGAGCAAGGCGCGCTACCGCCAGTTCGACGAGCTGCTCAGCGAGAAGGCGAACGAGCGGCGCGAGAAGCTCGAGATCATCATTCCGCCCGCGCCACGTCTCGGCGACGTGGTGGTGGAAGCGACCGGCCTCAAGAAAGGCTTCGATGACAACATCCTGATCGAGGGACTCGACTTCGCGCTGCCGCGCGGCGGCATTGTGGGCGTCATCGGCCCCAACGGCGCCGGCAAGACCACGCTGTTCCGGATGATCACGGGGCAGGAGAAAGTCGACGCGGGCGAGCTCAAGGTGGGCGAGACCGTGCAGCTCTCCTACGTCGACCAGTTCCGCGATTCACTCGACCCGAAGAAGAACGTGTGGGAGGAGATCTCGGGCGGCAACGAGATCATCGAGGTGGGCAAGCGCAAGATGAACTCGCGCGCCTACTGCGCCAGCTTCATGTTCAAGGGCGCCGAGCAGAACAAGCGCGTCGGCGACCTCTCGGGCGGCGAGCGCAACCGCCTCCACCTGGCGAAGCTCCTCATGCGCGGTGGCAACGTGCTGCTCCTCGACGAGCCGACCAACGACCTCGACGTGAACACGCTGCGAGCACTCGAAGACGCGCTGCTCGAGTTCGCGGGATGCGCGGTGGTGATCAGCCACGACCGCTGGTTCCTCGACCGCATCGCGACGCACATGCTGGCGTTCGAGGGCGACGGCGTGGTGAAGTGGTTCGAAGGCAACTACCAGGACTACGAAGCGGACCGCCGCAAGCGCCTGGGCCAGGACGCGAGCCAACCGCACCGGATGCGCTACAAGAAGATCCACGCGTAGGGCTCGCGGACGGGAACGAAAGCACATCGGTCCAGCGCGCCGGTCTGCACTCGCGGGTCCTGTCGCCGGCCACCCCGGATCAAATCGCCGCGCTCGTTATCGCGGCGATTTGCCGGGAGACCGCGCTATCAATGTCATTGCGCGGGATCGGCCGGCGCCACCCGCTCGCGCGCCCAAGCGCCGCCCTCCACAAAGCGAGCCGAGCGTCGGCCGGCGAACGCGACTGTCGACGCGCGCTTCGGACAGTTGACATTGCGCGCGGAGACCCGGAGCGGAGCGGCCGACGCGAGCGAGCCCCCGGCGCGCGGGACCGGAGGTCTTTCGCTTACGGCCGCGTCAGTGAGCTTGCGTCGTCCTCGCCGAACCCCACGGTCACGGTTCGAAACGTGGTCGCGCCCGTCCAGTCGATGCATTTGAGACGCAGCATGCGACGGATCGGTCGGTTGTAACCCGAGTGCCGGTTCGAGATGCTCTGCGACATGATGCACGTGCCGAGCCCGTACTCGATCACCTCGATGGCGTTGATGCCCGGGTCGGGGATGCTGCCGCGGTAGGTCCACCCCGGGCTTCCTCCGGCGTCCACGTCGAGCGCGGATGAGGTGGCGTACTGGACGATGGTGCGCGGTATGGCCACGTCGAGGCTGTCCTCGGGGTCCTGCCAGTCGGTAAAGAGGAGGAAATTCGTGGTGTCGTGCCGCACCACGAACGGATTCTCGCACTGCCCGCCCGTCGTCTGCGCCCCCACGCCGCCGGCGAGACGCCGGGTCGCGTCGACGAAGCCCGCGCCCGTCCACGTCGTCAGATCCTGCGACTCCGCCACCGTGACCACGCCGTAGCCGTTCGTGCTGCGTGCCGTTGCGAACAGGAGCCAGCGGTCGTGCTCGTCGTCGCGCATGACGAAGGCGTCGCGGCACTGCTGGTTGAACAGGTTGCCGTCGTCTCCCCACAGCGTCCATGCTTCGTCGCACTCGTAGATGCACCCGTCGCCGGTCGTGCCCGCGCAGCGGTTCACCTTCACGCGCTCCCAGTGCGCAAGGTCGCGCGAAACGGCGAGCCCGATGCGCTGCGTCGCGCCGACGTCGACGCGGTCGAGACCGGTGTACGTCATGTAGTACATCCCGGCGACCTCGAACACGTGTGGCGCCCACATGCCGCCGGCGTCCCACGCGCCCGGTTGGGCGGCGAGCGCGGTGCCGGCGTACTCGATGTGATCGAGCGTGCGCGTGGTGTAGTGCTCGATGAACCACGGCGCGCCGCGGCCCTCGTTGTTGAAAAAGAGGTGGTAGGTCCCGTGATGGTCGCGGATCCAGGTGTGGTCGGCGATGTCGTCGTCTTCGTCGTCGATTTCGGGAAAATGCTCGTCGAGGATGTTGCCGTCGCCGTCGTCGTCGTCGGATTTGGACGCGATCAGGACCGGGACGGCGTCGGGGTCGCAGTGAAGCGCGGTGGAGGACGCGCCGCCGCCGTCCTCATCGCACGCGCAGAGGGCGATCAGAACGATGGCGAGGGGAAGCAGCCGTGGACGAACTGCTGGCACGGTGCATCCATTGTATCACGCGGTGAAGGCGACGTTCCTGTCCTCTGTACAGAGGATGCGTTTTCGTCTACTCTGCGGGTTGGGAGGTATCTCAATGAAAAGGACATTCATGGTCGTCGCCGCGGTGCTCGTTGCAAGCGCGACGTCGGCCTTTGCGCAGAACACGGTCCGCCAGCCGTCGCGAACCATGACCGCCGAGCAGTACCCCCGGGTCGAACTGATCCCGATGGGCGGTTATGCGTGGACGATGGGGATGGACGTCATCGCCGGGGGCTTTCCGGGCGAGCTCGATTTTTCCGACGCGGCGTATTACGGCGCGGCGCTTGATTTCAATGTCGCCCCGCCGGGGTCGTACAAGACCGCGCAGGTGCGCCTCATGTATCGTCGCTCGGACGGCGATATCGAGCTGACCGGGCCCGGCATCGGGCAGCCGATCAGCGTGGATGCCGCCGTCGAATACTGGCACATCGGCGGCGTCACCGGCATCATGAAGGGCAACAACATGCCCTTTGCAACCGTGACGCTGGGCGGCACACGCCTGGTGGCGGGTGACCAGGACAGCTGGAAGTTTTCCATGATCTTCGGGCTGGGTGTGAAGGTATACACCTCGCCCAAGATGGGAATCATGATCCAGGGCAACTGGCCCATCACCTTCACCGACACCTGGGGCGGCGCGTACGTGGGTACGGGCGGCGCAGGACTCTCGATCGGCGGCACCGGGATCTCGCAGCTCGATGTCGGCGGCGGTCTGATCCTTCGCTTCTAGGTGTGACGGAACACATCGATATTCTCGAGCACGGTCGCTCGGAGGCGGGAGAAACGCTTTCGCGCGACCGTCGTTTGTTCATGCAGATGCTCGCGTTCGGAGACTGCATGGACACGCGCCCGCTCGTCGACGCGCTGGCCACCGCGCAGATCCGCGGCGTCCTCTACGAGGACATCAACGATCCGCGCGGCGTCGCGCTGCTCACCGTGAGCGAAGATCCTGCGTATTTCATCGACGATCTGCGACCGTTCCTGGCCC
>DASVAK010000129.1:0-14437 GCA_036376395.1 Candidatus Krumholzibacteriia bacterium | reverse complement strand
AATCCGTCGCGCCGGCACGATCTCATCGAATCGATCGAGCAGTACCTGAAGGAATTCCCCGGGAAAGAGCCTCCGTGCCCGCAGGGCGTCACGAAGGAAGAGTGCGACACGCTGTGGGCGCTCGCCGCGTGGAACGTCGGGTTGCCCGAGGGGAGGCAATATTACCGCTACGTCGACCGCTCCATTCACCGCGGACGGCCGTACTTCTACTCCGTGACCGCGCTCGACCACGGCATAGACGACGTGGACGGCACGTTTTTCGAGGGCAAGACGGGTGATCCGTCGACGAACTTCCAGTACGTCGAGCCCCACACGCTTGCCCAGGCCGACTACCGCTACAACGAGGCCAACGTGTACGTGGTTCCCAATCCCGCGACCACGCAGTCGATGGAGCCGTGGACGCTCGCCCCCAACAACGACGACCCGACCGGCCTCAAGGTGGAGTTCCACAACCTGCCCGCCGATCGTGGCACGATCCGCATCTACACCGTGGCAGGCGATCTCGTCGAGCAGCTCTCGTTCGACGGGCGCAACGGCGATGGCACCGCGAAGTGGGATCTCGTCAGTCGCAACGGCCAGGACGTCGCGAGCGGCGTGTACATCTTCTCCGTCGAGACCGATACCAACGCGGCCTTCAAGCGGAAGATCGGCAAGTTCGTGGTGAGCCGGTAACGGCGCGCGGCACCGGCATCGATACGGGAAAGGAGCGGGCGCGTTCCACGGGCCGCCCGCGGTCCGCCACCCGCTCTTTCCCAATTCATCAGATCAGTCGCTGACTCCCGTTGTCGATCCGGGGCGCGCTCCCCAGCCCAGCTGGATCACTTCGAAATCACTCGCGCTCAGGCTCTCGAATGCGGGATTGAGGAGACCATTGTCCCAGCGCTTGTCCATCGTGCCGGTGACATACATGTTGCCGCCGTTGTCGGCGATGATGAGGCCGTAGGTCTTCATCGCCTGGAAGATGCGACGAATCGGGGCCGGATAGCCGCTGATGTTCTTCGACGCCTTGAGGCGCAGACGCGTGCCGAGCGGCGGCGCGCCGGCGGTGCTGCCCGCGGCGTGCGAGGCAGGCCACACGTAGCCGTTGGTCCGCTTCACCGACACGCGGAACGCGTGCGTGATGGCAAACTGATCGTCATACACTTCTTCGTAGCGAACCAGCCCCGGGAACACCGCGAGCCCCGCGGCGTCGGTCGATGTCCATCCCTCCGGCCGGCGATGGTTGGTCTTGAGGTCGAACACGGCGCCGGACGCCGCTTCCCAGCGCGACCCCGTCCACCGCGCCTGGTAGAGCTCGAAGAGCAGCCAGCGGTCGCGGTCGACGAGAAGCATGTGGCGATCGCCCGACGTGTTACCTCCCGGCACCGCATTCTCGATGTAGTTGGGTTGGTATTTCGCTTCTTCGGGAATCGGATACCCGATGGGCGCTCCGGGAGCACCGGCGTCGCTTTCGCTCGCGTAGGTTGTGAATGTGACGCGGGAGAGCGGTTGCGAGCCGGACACGCCGATGTACGGCAGTCCGTACGGCGGCGGCGCCATGTCGGGATGGAGGCGCTGGTCGTTACTGCCGCTCTGCGCGTTGATCCACGCGATGTACGTGGCCGACTTGGCATCGACCGGCGCTCTGGAGATGTCGAGGTTCCACCAGTTGTCGTACGGCAGCACCTGCTTCTTGGAATAATCTTCGAGCAACAGCACGGGATTCGCCGTGGTGCTCGTCGGCGGAATGATGGGGTTGCGCGGAGCCGTCACCGTCGTCGGCGTGGTTTCCTCCGAGCATCCGGCGAACAGGCCGATGGCCAGGGCCGCGAGCGCGGCCGCAAAAACATGTCGCATGGTTAGCCTCCCGGTCGGACGTCGATGCGCCCGGGATTACAAGGCGCGGCTATACGCCTCTGGTTGACGAATGAGGGGGCCTACGGATTCACGTAGTCAAGCCGGCTGTATCGACGAGATCGCCAGAACGAGAGGAGCTGGTCGTCGTCGAAGGCGGAGAACCGGTTGGGGTGTTCTCAAGCCGACTTCAGGGGACAACGTAGGCACAATGCCGACCGGATCGTTTTGCGTCAACCCTTTTCTGTAGGGAATCCACGACAAACTTCTCCGGACATAAAGATCTTTCTGCTTTGTGCCGGAGCGAAAGCACGTCGGTCCCGCGCGCCGGATTCGCAGCGATAGCGCACGTTAGAAGCGCTACCTCCAGCAGTACGGCGCTCTGGACCGACGTGCTTCCGCTCCGGGCTCGCCAAGATCATGCGATATCGCCGCGACCAATCACGGTGACAGCGTCGAGCCCCAGCCGAGCTTGATGACCTCGAAATCGTCCGCGTACAGACTGTGGAACGCCGGGTTGAGCACGCTGTTGTCCCACTCGGGATCCATCGTGCCGGTGACGTACATGTTGCCGCCGTTGTCGGCGATGATGAGACCGTACGTTTTCATCGCCTGGAAGATCTTGCGGATGTCGGCCGGATACCCGCTGATATCCTTCGACGCCTTGAGCCGCAGGCGCGTGCCCAGCGGCGGCGCGCCCGGCGTGTCGCCGGCTTCGTGCGACGCGGGCCACACGTAGCCGTTGGTCGCGCGTGTCGCCACACGGAACGCGTGCGTGATGGGCCCCGGTGCCACGACTTCGTCGCGGCGCACGAGTCCCGGAAACACCGCGAGTCCCGCCGCATCGGTCGACGTCCAGCCGTCCGGACGACGGTCGTTGGTCTTGAGATCGAAGACCGCGCCGCACGCGGCTTCCCACCGCTCGCCCGTCCACCGCGCCTTGTACAGCTCGTAGAGAATCCAGTTGTCACGATCGATGATGAGCATGTGGCGGTCGCCGCTCGTGTTGCCGCCCGCCACCGCGTTCTCGATGTAGTTCGCGTGTGATTTGGCGGCGTCGGGGATGGGATAGCCGCGCTCGCCCGGTGCACCCGCATCGCTCTCGCCCGCGTAGGACGTGAACGCCACCGGCGTGAGGGGTTGGTCGCCGCTCACGCCGATATAGGGGATGCCCCACGGCGGAGCCGCCATGTCCGGGTGCAGGCGCTGGCGCGAGTCCGGATCCTCCGCATCGCGGCCGCTGATCCAGTCGATGTACGACTGCGAACCCGGATCGACGGGCGCGGCGGAGATGTCGAGGTTCCACCAGTTGTTCCGCGGGTACACCTGGGCGCTGGAGAAATCTTCGAGAAGGGCGACGTCACTGCCGCCACCGGGCGGAATGACGGGAGGTACCAGGTTCGTTGACGAGATCGGGTCGCCACTTTCCGAGCAACCCGCGAGAAACATGACGGCAAGGATTACCCATGCGCCGTGTGCGCACTTGCTGTGAATCATGCTGTGCCTCCAGGGAAGTTCGAGGCACAAGAAGCAAGAATGCCGCCACGCAGGATGCGGAGCGATGAGGAGCGATCAGGAGTCAGAAATCTTCGCGGTGGAGAGATGCGAGCGCGCGCGGGTTGCGCGGTGCAGTGCGTTCGAGCTCATCGCGAACGTTTTCATACCACGCGTGGTTGCGGTCGAGCCGGCGACCGTTGGCGGTGTCGCGATCGAATTCCGCGTGCGCCGCGGCCAGATCCTCCTGCACGCGGTCGACTTCGCGCTGCAGGTGAACGCGTGCGGCGCGCACCGCGGCCGGCTCGGAGGAGGCGCGCGCACGAATCCGGGCGCCGATCTCGACGATGCGCGCGTTGGCCCGGCGCGCGGCGAGCTCGGCCAGCGCAAAGTGCACCTGCTCGTGCTCGAGCGCCTGCGCGGTCACCAGCCGGTGCGGGTTCCACCAGGAGTGGTTCTGGCTCATGCGCGCTTCGAAGTGGAGATTCTCGACGAGGGCCTCGATGTAGGACGAATCCGCGGCAGCGCGTGTACTGATGCTGCAGCATCCCGTGCGCACCAGCGCCGCGGTCACCACGTCGACGTCATTCCCCGCGAATGCGGCCGGGGCGCAGGGCGCCTTGAAGTCGGCGCGAACCAGCGTGCGGTACGGGATGAGCCTGGATTCGTCGTATGTGGACGAGTCAACGTGAACCGAACGCGGCTCCACAAACGACGTGCAGGCGATCGTACAACCGGGGGCGATTACGAGGAGCAGGAGCAGGGTCCGGATCGGTGGCATGCGATGGCTCCCGGCGAAGATTCCTCCGAGACTACATGAAGCCCCCTGCGCGCGCCCCCGTCCTATTTTCCTGAAATTGCGCGCGGCCAGCCGGAGCGATAACGCGTGCGGCCCGGGCCTGCGTTGCTTGACACCTTTCGGGCACCCTGCTAGGCTCGCGCCCAACATATTGATCTTCGTGCGCCGCGCCTTCGCTTTCGACGCGGCCCGGGGAAGAGGGTGTGAATCCCTCGCGGACCCGCCACTGTGATTGGCGAGCCGAACCGTCCAGACCACTGGTGAAGAACCGGGAAGGGGACGGCGGCGTTCGAGCCATCAGCCAGGATACCTGCCGGAGATCTCCACCATCCAACTCCTCTTCGAGGCTGAGAGGAACGGGATGACGCGATCAATCCCCTTCATCGGTTCTGCGGACCACCGCTGAGAAGCGGCATGGTTGTTTTCTGCCTGCTCGCGGTGACGACACCGGTCGCCGCGCGTGCGGATGCCGGCACGACTCCGGCGATTCCGGACTCGATGCCGGTGATGCCGCCCGTTATCGTGACGGCGCCGCATCCCGGCGTGCGCGCCGACATCACCAACCGGCCCGGCTTCGTCGCGATGGTGGACCTCTCGATGCGGAAGGACCGCGTCGAGGACCTCCCCTCCATTCTCTCGCGCATGGTCGGCGTGCGCGTGACGCAGTACGGAGGCCTCGGCAGCTTCGCCACCGTGTCGGTGCGCGGGTCGTCGTCGAGCCAGGTGCGCACGTTCCTCGATGGCGTTCCCATCGACGACCCCTACCTGGGTGTGACCAATTTCGCCGATCTCCCGCTGGGCGGCGTTGATCGCGTGGAAGTCTACCGCGGGTTTTCGCCGCCCGCACTCGGTGGCGCGGCGATCGGCGGCGCGGTGCAGCTCATCACGCGCATGGACGGGCCGCACCCCGGATTTCTCTCCGGGCTCGAGGCGAGTGCGTCGGCGGGATCGTTCGATTCGCAGCGCGAGGCAATTTCTCTCTGGCTAAAACCTGGCCGATTTCGTTTCTTCGGCCATGCGACACACGACGAGTCCGCGGGAGATTTCGCGTTTCTCGACGACAACGGCACTCAGGAAAATCCTGACGATGATGAGAGGACTTTTCGGAGCAACAATGACTACAATGCGTGGAGCACGATTCTCCGCGGAAGCACTGCGCTTCCCGGTGCCGGCGCGCTCACGCTGGGCTACTACGATGCGTCCCGCGAGAACGGCGTCGCCGGCCTGGGATCAAATCAGTCGGCCACGGCCCGCTCGCAACGGCGCCGGCGACTTGGGCAGCTCCGCATCGACGGTGAGTCGAGGCTGGATGAGCGCCTGTCGTGGTCGGCCGTCGGTTTCTACCACCGCGCGGACGAACAGTTCAGCGATCCCGACGGGGAAATCGCGCTAGCGCCGCAGGAGACCGACCACACGATCAACGCATACGGCGGCAATGCCCGCCTGAAATACCTCGTTCCGGGGACCACGATCTCGCTGGAGGCGTTGGGGAGCGCCACCACCGAACAATTTGATCCGGCACAAACGCTGCCGGAACCCACGAATGGCCCGGACCGCTGGCGGCGGACGATGATGATTGCGCTCGGGGGCGACGCGTATCTCATCGGCCAGTCGTTGGTGGTCTCGGGCCTCTTTCATTACGAGCAGCACCGCGACGAATACGGGAGCGACAGCACCCAGGCGTGGCTGCCCCCGTCGCCCGAAGGCGAGTTCACGAACACCTCGCGCTCGCCGAGCGCGGGCGTGCGCTGGCGCGCCACCTCGTGGCTCACCGCGAAGGGCAACATCGGCCGGTACTATCGCCTGCCCACCTTCCTCGAGTTGTTCGGCAACGTCGGATCGGTGACCGGCAACGCCGCGCTCGTACCGGAAGAAGGCATAAATCGCGACCTGGGCCTGGTGGTCAATCTCGCTCGGGTCGGGCCCGCTCGCTCGCTCTTCGTCGAAGTGAGCTGGTTCGACAACACCGTCGACAACCTGATCCTGTTCTTCCCCAACTCGCAGTCCACCACCAAGCCGACCAACATCGGCGCGGCGCGCATCCGCGGCATCGAGACCACGGTCAGCGCATCGGCCGGCGTGATGGACGTATCCGCCGGGTACACCTGGCTCGACAGCGAGGACACCAGCGACATCCCCTACTACCGCGGCAATGACCTTCCGTCGCGACCGCGCCACGATCTCAATGCGTCGCTCTCGTACCCGTGGCGCGCCCTGCGCGCCACCTGGGAGTTCCAGTACCTGGGCGCCAACTACATGGACCGCGCCAACCTGCGCCAGGCGCACGCGCGCAGCCTGCACTCGCTGGTGCTCGCGCTGCGAACACCGCTCGAGGGCGTGTCACTGACGGTGGAAGGGCGCAACTTGACCGACGAGCAGGCCGTCGACGTATCCGGCTTTCCCCTGCCGGGACGCAGCGTCTACTCGACCCTGGGTTATCGCTACTAGGCAGAAATGACCGGGCGCACGCGCGCCCATATAATGGAGGACGACCCGCGATGATGAATTTCCGAATTCCGGCCTGGACCGCGGCGCTGGGAGCGCTGGCGCTGGCCGCCTGCGAAGACGACACCAGCAGCGTCAACGTGCCGCCGCTGCCGGTCGAGTACGCTTTCGTGACCACCACCGACTACACCACCGGCGCGGCTGCCTTCGTCCGGGCCGACTCGACGTTGACGCCGTACTGCAACGTGCGGTCCATTCACAGCGACGCCGTGGCCCGCTTCTACCAGGGTCGTATCTACGTGGTGAACCGAAACGGCGCCGACAACATCCAGGTCCTTGACCCGTACAGCAGCTTCGCCACCATCAAACAGTTCAGCGTGGGCAACGGGTCGGATCCGCATGACATCGCGTTTCTGTCGCGCTCGCGCGCGTTCGTGACGCGCTTCAACACCGACCAGATGTGGATCGTCGACGCCAACACGGGTCGGCGGTCGGGGCTCATCGACTTCAACCAGTTCGCCGACGGCGACAACATCCCCGAGATGGATCACATCCTGCGCGTCGGCGAGCGCATGTTCGTCGCCATCGACCGGCTCAACCGCACCACCGACTGGGGCCCGGTCGGGCCGGGCTACCTCGCGGTGTTCGATCCCTACACCGAGCAGTTCATCGACGCCGATCCGTTCACGACCGGCCTCCAGCCCCTCATGCTCGAGGGCGCGAACCCGTACGCCGAGCTGGTGCTGAACACGGACTCGCAGCGGATCTGGGTGGCGGTTGCGGGCCACTGGGGAGTCGCCGATGGCGGCATCGAAGTGGTCGATCCGGTGGCGCTCACCACGAGCGGCATCGTGATCACCGAGGCGACGCTCGGCGGCGACGTGTCCGACGTCGTCCCGATCGACGAGAACCGCGGCGCCGCCATCGTCACCGGCGCGGACTACGCCATGCTGGTGGGGTTCGATCTCACCGCCCCCACGGAGATCGACACCATCTACGCGCCGGGCGCCTACGTGCTCCAGGACGCCGAGCTCTCGCGCGACGGGCGGCTGTTCGTTTCGGACCGCACCAACGTAAAGCCCGGTCTGCGCGTGTTCAACACGAACACATGGACGCAGATCACGACCGACCCGGCCGACGTGTGCCTGCCGCCCGCGGATATCGAGTTCGGGTACCGCTGAGCGGTCAGGGCGAGAGGCCGAGACTGGCGCGGATGAACGACCACATGTCCGTGTGTTCGGAGAGCATCTCGTCGCGCGACGCGTAGCTGTGGCTCGCGTTGACGGCGATGCGCAGCAGAACGGGCGCATCGCACGACTGCGCGGCCTGCAGCGTCGCGGCGAACTTGTACGCGTGCGCCGGCACGACGCGGTCGTCGTGGTCAGCGGCGAGGAGCAGCGTGGGCGGGTAGCACGTGCCCTCGCGCACGTTGTGCAGCGGCGAGTACGCGCGCAGGTACCGGAACGCGGTGGAATCGTCGGGTGAGCCGTACTCCGTCGTCCACGCCGCACCCGACGTGAACCTGTGGTAGCGCAGCATGTCGTAGTGCCCCGCGTTCGCCACCACCGCACCAAAGAGATCCGGGCGCTGCGTGAGCACCGCGCCCATCAGGAGCCCGCCGTTGGAGTGCCCGTAGATCGCGATCTTCCCGGGCGTGGTGTACTTCTGCTTCACCAGGTATTCCGCCGCCGCAATGAAGTCATCGAAGCTGGTCTGCTTCTTCTCCAGCATGCCGGCGTGGTGCCACTCTTCGCCGTACTCTCCCCCGCCGCGGATGTTCGCGAGCACGTAGATGCCTCCCATTTCCAGCCACAGCGGAATGTCCGGGGAATACCTTGGCTCCATGGTGGCGCCGTAGCCGCCGTACGCGGTGATGAACACCGGGTGCGAGCCGTCGCGCTTGAGCTTCTTCGCGGCCGTGATGAACATGGGCACGCGCGTGCCGTCTTTCGATGCGTAGAACACCTGCCGCGTCTCGTAGCGCGCCGCGTCGAACGCGCCGCGCGCCGGCTTGAAGACGGTCGTGCGACGCGACTTCACGTCGCAGCGGAAGATGGCGGGCGGAGAGAGCGGCGACTCGAAGGAGAAGAACAGCTCCGGTGTGGAAGGCCTTGCCCCGAGGGGCCAGCCGACGGCGCCGAGGCCCGGCAGCGCGATCTCGCCCTTCGCCTTGCCGTCGAGCGTGTAGAGCCGGAGCACGCTGTGAACGTCGGAGAGATAGTGCACCACCAGGCGTTCGCCCGTGATAACCGCGTCGACGACGACGTCCTTTGATTCCGGAACGATCGTGCGCGGCGCCGCATCCGCGGCTGCAGACAGATCGATCGCGACGATGCGGGTGCGCGGCGCGTCGTGGGTGGTGCGCACGTACAGAGTGTTCCCCACCCAGTCCAGCGGCGTGTGAGATGCGTTTGTACCCGCGAGCAGCTCGACCGGAGCGGCGGTCACGTCGGGCTTCTGCGGATCGCCGAGATCGATCGAATACATCTCGCCCACAGTTCCTTCGGTGACCATGAGCGCATAGCGCCCATCCTCGCTGGTCATGAAGTAGAGCCAGCTGACCTGCGCGCCCCACTGCCGTATCCGGCGATCGGATTCGGCGGGTTCACCCAACCGGTGGTAGAAGGCGCCGACTCCGGTGCGCGCGGCGCCCTCGCTGTCGCTTCGAATCGAGCGCGCGTAGAAGAATCCGCGGCTGTCGCGCGTCCAGCATGCGTTCAATCCCGGCACGACGTCGTCGGTGTCCTGCCCCGTCGCCGTATCGCGCACGTGGATCTCGACCACATCGGAGCCTCCTTCGGACATCGCGTAGCAGAGCAGGCGCGCGTCGGGCGAAACCACGAAGTCGCCGATGGCGAGCGATCCGTCCGGCGAAATCAGGTTGGGGTCGAAGAACACGGCGGGCGCGGCGTTCGAGTCATCCTCCATGTACAGGACGGGCTGCGCCTGCCCCTCGCGGGTCGCGAGATAGAAGACGTGGTTTCCCTCGCGCCAGGGAACGCCCGCGCGTCCCGACTGCATTAGCGCCGCGAGGCGCGCTCGAATGCGATCGCGGCCGGGCAGGGCCTCGAGGTAGCGGTTGGTGAGCTCCGATTCGGCCTTGATCCAGCCCACCGCCGCCGGGCTGTCGGAGTCCTCGAGCCAGCGGTACGGATCGGCGACGGACGTGCCGTGAAAATCGTCCACCTGGTTGCCGCGCGGCGCCGGCGGGTAAACAACGTGCCCGGGGGAGGCCGGCGATGCCAGCAGCGTGGCGAGCAGGATGGCGGCGGATGCGGTCCGCATGGTCGTCTCCTCAGGCATCGAGCTGGTAGATCTGCCAGATGTCGCGCGTGCTCTTGTGGAGCAACGGCTTGATGGCCAGCAGTCCCGTGATGCCGATGTTCTTCTCCAGGTGCTTGAGCTCCGCGAACTTTTCGCGCGTTCCATCCGGCACGGGCGGCTTGAACCCCGCCTCGCGCATCATGAGCAGCCCCTTGGCCGCGATCGCGAGCTCGAGGTGGATGCGCATGTAGCAGAGCATGTCGACCACCATCTCGGGGTCGAACTGGCGCTGCATTTCCGCGGTGTAAAACCCGATCCGGCTCGTCCCGATCGACCCCGACTCGACGATCTCGAGCAGCTCCGCGTCCACGTCCATCTGCGAGCCCAGCCAGTGGCGCGTGGCGCGCTCGCTCGCGCGGAAGGCGAGCAGGAGCGTCGTCGGCAGCACGATGTGGAGCAGGATGGTGGCGGTGACCGGCGGCAGGATGAAGTGGTTGTAGATCGAGTGGAGCACGATCACCGTACCGAGCGCGGGCGTGTACGTCGACCAGCGCCCGCCCCAGCGATCGATCAGCGTGCGCGTGACGATGCCGTAGATCGCCGTCATGCCGCCGTGCATCACCGCCGTGCCCAGCCCTCGCACCACCCACACCCCGATGTTGTGCGACTCGAGCACGTTCAGGTAGTAGGTGTTCTCGATCAGCGCGAATCCCGTCCCCACCGCGAACCCGGTGATGGCCGCGTCGACCATGAATCCCACGCGGCGGCGGTACATGAGCCACGCCACCCACGACGCTTTGAGCGTCTCCTCGATCAAGGGCGCCACGTAGCGGCTCGTCATGCTGCGCGACAGGCCGGTCTGGTTCATGATGAGATCGTTGATGGTCAGGCTCACCAGCGCGACGGCGACGCCCACCAGCATGGCGATGAAGATGCTGCGCGCGCGCACGAGCCGGAAGCTGTCCAGGTAGTTCAACGTGAACAGGAACAGCACCACCGGCACGAGGCTCACGAGAAAGCGGATGATCAGGTCCATGCGTGACTACATGATCTTGAGCGAGATCATGAACTCCGTTTCGGTGTCGCGGCCCTCTTCCTTCGCGGCGGCCCCGCCGATCGACAGGGTCGATTCGAGCGCCGAGAAGATGACGAGTCGGAAGTCGACTTGCCCGCCCCAGTTGATCGCCTCGCGGCGGAATACGTCGTCGTCGAGATTGGTTGCCAGGCCGGTCGTGAACAGCGCGGCGCGGGCGTAGGTGCAATACAGGCGCGGGAAGCCGATGCGACGGAACTTCACCGGCGGCAGCGTCCACTCCGCCATCAGCCGCGTGAAGCTGGTGCCCCCGATCTCGTCGATGTCGACGCCGGGAAAGCGGTCGTAGTCGCGGTAGCGTTTCACTTCCTGGTGATCGACGTAGTTGTTGCCGAATCCGCCGAAGTAGAAACTCGCGAAGCTGTCTTCGCGATCGCCGCGCGAATAACCGCCGGCGCCGCGCAGCCAGATCGAGGAGTGATCGATGGGCGTGGGCACGCCCACGTCGAGCTCGGCGGTTCCCTTCCCGTAGAAGTCCTCGTTCACCAGGTTCGCCTCGAGGCCGAGCGCCCAGCGAATCCCCTTCTCGTCGTCGACTCCGCCGATGGTGCGCTGCAGGCGCCGGTAATCCAGGCTCGCCGTGGCGGCGCCGTACTCGTCGAAGGTCGCGAGCACGTTCTGGTTGTACGGGAGCCGCTCGAGTCCGCCGTACCACGCCACGTTGACGGTGTACTCCAGGAAGCGCGGCTTGTCGGCGATGATCACGTCCGATCGCTCCAGCAGCACGCCGTGCCCCTTGCGGCTCACTTTCGTCGGACCGAAGAAATCGTAGAAGTCGGCGCGGTTGTACGCGCCCTTGAGCGTCCACGGGAAGTGCCGGAACTGGAGCTTCGCGTGCACCATCTCGTCGTCGGGGGACTCCGGCGACACGCCGATCACGGCATCGCCTCCGTGCACGCCCAGCGGGTCCATGAAGTTCCAGCGCACGCCGACCGAGGTGTACGCCTTGTACGCTTCCACCACCGGGTAGAGCGACGCGGCGGTGATGCTGCGGAAGTTGTGGTACACGCCGCGGTAGGTGGTGAGCGAGTCCAGGTTGATCTCGCGCGGCGAGCCCAGTTTCCAGTCGCGCAGCTCCGGGTGACGATTGACGACCTCGTTGCCCAGGTACTGGACGGCGTTCACGTCGGTGAGCGTGGTGTCGGCGATCACCGCGGGACGGAAGCCGGTGCCGGAGTACGTGAAGACGACCAGCGAGTCGCCCATCGGAATGGGCCGGAAGTAGCCGATGTCGGTGTTGGTCACGCACTCCATGGACTCGCGCGCGAAGTCCCACCGGAAGACGTTGGAGACGCCGGTCTGGTACGCCGTGCCGTAGAGATGCGTCCCGTCCGCGGAGTAGACGAAGTTCGCCGGCGCGGTCTTGTCGAACTCGTGGAGCACGCGGTAGGCGCCGCCGCCCTTGAGCATGTCGGCCACGTCGAACTCGACCAGCTTCACCGAGCCGTTGATCTCGAGCATCGACGCGGTGACGTGCGCGCCGTCGGGGGCGACGTCGAGGTCGAAGATGTCGCGGCCGTAGGTGAGGTCCATGAGCGGCAGGATGCACTTCCATGCGTTGTAGGGCGGCGAAATGCGTACCAGCGTCGAGATGCCGTTGTGGTGCTGCACGCCCCAGAGTGTGCTGTCCGCCCGACTGAAGGCGAGATCGCCGATGCGGCAATCGGTGATGAGCCGGGTCGCCTTGCGCGTGTCGAGGTCGATGGCATTCAGGTCGCGCCAGTGCTTGCCGTTGTTGGTGGTGTAGAAGAGCCGCCGGCCCGCTTCGTCGAAAGCGAGCGAGGTGACGTAGTAGAGCGCGGGCGTCTTCACCTCGTGGACGTTCTCCATGTCACCGGTCTTCATGTCGATGGCCGCCACGTGCGCGTACTCGCCAGGGTAGTTCACCGCCACCAGGAGCTTCCCCGTGTTTCCGTCGACGAAGCCGCGCGACACCGATCCCAGCCCCTGCTTCGAGACCACGCGCGCCGGCGTGAGGGGATACTCCGCCACGGTGGCCAGGTTCTGTTCCTGCCAGTCGTGCTCGAAACCGATCCATCGCTCCCACTCGTCATCGAGCGAGCGGCCGAAGACGCGCCGGAACTGCGAGGCGTAGTACGCGTCCGAGCTGTCGGTGCGGTTCACCCACGTCATCACCTTTTCGGGACTGTACTGCGCGGCGAGATACGACACGAAGCGTGTACCGTAGAGGTACGAATTCTGGCCGATCTGGAAATCGCTGGTGGTGCCTTCCGACTCGAGCCCGACTACGTCGTAGAAATACCGGCCGTCGCGCACCATGGCGCGGAACGCCATCTCGTCGTAGCCGCCCAGCGACCGGCCGATGCCGCCCGCCATCCACGTCTCCATGAACACCGCGATGCCCTCGTGGTACCAGCGCGGCGCGAAGCGGCGCGGACTGCACAGATACGAGTAGATCATCGACTCGGGGTTGTTCGCGTCGGCCAGCACCTTGCCGCGGAAGAGCGAGCGGAACACGCGGTCGGTGTGGCTCGCCTTCTCGGAGGCCACCACGTGGAAGAGCTCGTGGCTCATCACCCAGTTGAAGCGCTCGTTGGTCGGGCAGGTCTCGTAGACGTATTCGAACGGCTCGATGCCGAGCGTGATGTAGTTGTTGGGGATCGTCGAGGTGCCGGCGTAGCCGTAATCGTCGAAATCCTGCAGGAGGATCGTGACTTCCTCGCCCGGGACGTAGCCGAGGTTGCGCTTGAAGTACGAGTACGAATTCTCGTAGCAGCGCGCGAGGTGAGGAAGGATGTACGCGTGCGCGGGGTCGTAGTAGACGACGCGCAGCGTGGGTGTCTGGAGGGATTGCAGCTCGAGCCCGGCGCGCGCCGGCGCGGCCGTCGCCAGCAAGGCGACGACGAGCGCGACAATGCAGACTGGATTGACGGGGCGCATGCGGCATTGCCCCGCGGTGCAACCGGGGGAGGCACCATTCTAGCGGGAAACCGCCCCGGGCGCCACGCCTCCCTCATGGTGCCGTGCCCCGATGACGGATGCTCAGGCGCGGGGGCGCTGTTCCGCCTGCGGAGAAGACGATGAACGACTCTGCGCCGCCGCGAAGATGCGCCCGACATTCTCCTCCGAGAAGAACTCGGCCGGCGATTTGACGCCCGCGATCACGCGGGTGAAATCGTCCATGGCGGCCTGGTTGCCGTGCACCGCTCCCATCAGCTGCTGCATCTGCGGTGAGGGCGGCTCCTGGGTCGCGAATCCCGCCGTCAGCTCGTAGAGCGCGCCCACCTGGGCGTCGCGCGTCTGCTGGTAGTCCGCCATCGCCTGCTCCCAGGGCGCCGCGCCGGCGAGCGCTTTCGCGATCGCGCCGGCGCACAGCTCGGCGTCCCGGAACGCGTCCTGGATGCCCTGCGCGGTGATGAAGTCGCGGTTGTAACCCGCGTCGCCGACCAGCGCCCATCCGGGGCCGTATGGTTTGCGGAAGTAATTGGGCACGGTCGCGCCGTAGAAACGATCTTCGCGCTTCGCACCCTTCATGCGCGGTGCGAACT
>DASVAK010000122.1:0-6067 GCA_036376395.1 Candidatus Krumholzibacteriia bacterium | reverse complement strand
GGCCCGCGCAGCAGCCACGCCAGCGCGAGCGCGAGCGTGGTCGTCACCGGCACCGTGCCGACGACGAAGAAGAGGGTGTTGCGAAGCGCGCGGTGGAAGTCGGCATCACCGAAGAGCCGCGCGAAGTTCTCGCCGCCCACGAAGGTGGTATTGGCCACGTTGAGCGGGTTGTAGTGCAAAAACCCCAGCACGAACGAAAAGACGAACGGAAAGACGAAGAACGCGCCGTAGACGATGGCCCACGGGAGCAGCAGCCAGACGACCGGAGATGGACGGCGGGAACGGCTCACGGTGCTACTTCGGCGGGAACCGCGCCGCGATGGTGCTTATCTCTTTGGATGCGTCTTCCAGGCACCAGCGCGGCGCCCGTCGCCCGTACATGGCTTCTTCCACCGCGCGATCGATGGCTTCCTCCATCTCCACCCAGCCCGGGTGCGCGGGCGTGGTGCGGCTCGTGAGCGACTGCTCGACGAACACGCGCACGCGCGGGTCCCCGGTGAAGGTGGGGTCGGTCATGGCCGCCCGCGCGGCGGGAAACACGCTGCCGGCCGCGAGCGAGACCGCGCGCGCCTGCGGGTACGACTGCAGGAAGCGCGCGAACGCGATGGCCGCGTCCTTCTGGCGCGAGCCCCTGAAAACGACGAGCATCTCGGCGCCCGCAAAGCTCACGTGCTCGCCGCGATCGGCGGCCGGCTTGGGCACGAGGCCGACGCCGTAGTCGAGATCGGGCGCTTCCAGCGCGAAGTTCTTGAGGTTCCACGCGCCCGAGATCTGCATGCCCAGCTTGCCCGTCTTGAAGTACTGGTCGAGCACTTCCTGCTTTTCCTGCAGCGAGTACGGCGCGAGACGGAGATAGAACTCGAGCGCCTCGACGACGGGCGGGCTGTTGAGCGTGACGTTTCCCTGCGCGTCGAACACATCGCCGCCGTTGCCCCACGCGAAGGGCATGAACTTCTTGTAGAGGACGTACTTCTCGCCGATGTTCTGGCCGAAGCCGTAGACTCCTTCGCCGAGCGCGCTGATGCGCTTCGACGCCTCCAGCAATTCGTCCCACGTCTGCGGCGCGTGGTCGGGGTCGAGCCCGGCGCGGCGGAACAGGTCGCGATTGATGAACAGCACGCGCGAACCCTGCAGCCACGGCAGGCCGTAGGCCTTGCCGCCCGAAAGCGCGCTCTCCCACATGAGGAAGCTGTCGCGCTCGGCCTCGTATACGGGGGTCACGTCCTCGAGCACGCCCTCGTAGCTGAAGCGCGGAAGCCACGTCGATCCGAGCTCGCACACGTCGGGCTGCGTCCCCGAGGCCAGCGCGGCCTGGATCTTCTCGAGACCCGTCGCCCACGTGAGCTGCTCCACCTCCACGTGAACGCCCGGGTTCTGCTTCTCGAACTCCGCGACGACCGGCGCCACGATGGCGGTGTCCCAGAACTGCCAGAAGCGGATGGTGGCGCCGTCGCCGCCCTGCTTCTTCCCGCACGCCGGAAGGGCCAGCGCGGCGAGCACGCATGCGAGCAGGCGGAGTCGCGCCGCGCGGATCATTCGTTCTCTCCCAGCGCGCCGGCAAGGAATCCGTCCGCGGCGGCGATCCTGGCCTCGGCTTCGTCCGGTCCCACCTTCATCCGCTCCATCACGACCGCAACCTTCACGCGCCGGCCGGAGGCTTCGTACACGCGCGCGGCGTCCTCGTAGCCCAGCCCGGTCAGCATCATCACGATCCCCTTGGCGCGCTCGATCAGCTTCTCGCTGTTCGGCCGCACGTCCACCATCAGGTTCTGGTACACCTTCCCCGCCTTCACCATGCTCGCGGTGGTGATCATGTTGAGCACCATCTTCTGGGCCGTGCCCGCCTTGAGCCGCGTCGAGCCGGTGATGGCCTCGGGCCCGACCACCACCGTGATCACCACGTCCACCTCCGGCGACGGCCCGTCGTTGCAGCGCAGGAACACCGTGCGCGCGCCGCGCGCCGCCGCTTCGCGAAGCGCCCCCAGCACGTAGGGCGTGCGCCGGCTGGCGGCGATGCCGACCAGCACGTCGCCCGATGCGACCCCGTGGGAGGCCACGTCCCCGGCGCCCGCGCTTTCGTGATCCTCAACCCCCTCGCGGGAAAGGAACACCGTCTCGCGGCCGCCGGCGATGATCCCCTGGACGAGCCCCGGGTCCACCCCGAAGGTGGGCGGGCACTCGGCCGCGTCGAGGATCCCGAGCCGGCCGCTGGTCCCGGCGCCGGCGTAGAACAGCCGGCCGCCGCCGCGAAACGCGGCCGCCACGAGGTCCACCGCGCGGGCGATGTCGGGAATGGCCCGGCGCACCGCGCCGGCCACCGTGGCGTCCTCGTCGTTCATGAGCTCGAGGATGCGCTCGGTGGGGGCAAGGTCGATCCGGCCCGTGCGCGGGTTGCGCTGCTCGGTGGTGAGCTGCTTGAGCTGTTCGAAGAGAGGGTTGTTTTCCGGCATGGCGTCGGCGCGTTTTTCGCGCGGCCGGAGTCTATCAGAGGGTGAAAAGAAGCCCCAACAGGGATTTGGGCGGGCCTATTCGATCTTGCTGAGGCTGCCGCGAACCGTGGCCGAGCCGCTGCGCTGCTTCACGTTGATCACGTAGAGGTACGTGCCGTTGCCCACCGCGCCGCCACCCGCGTCCCGGCCGTCCCAGAAGACGCTGTTCTGCCCCGGCTGGCGCGCGGTCGAGGGGATGTCGAGCCGGCGCACCTTCTTCCCCCGCACCGTGAAGATGTCGATGGTCCCGCCGGTGATCTCGACCTCGTTCGTGTAGACGAAACGGGTCCCGTCGCCGCGGAAGGGGTTGGGATAGTTGACGACGTGCTCCAGGCCGCCGGCCTCGCTCACCCGCAGCTGGAACTTGAACTCGATGTCGCCCGCGGTCACCAGCATGTGGTGGGTGCCGGCATCGAGTTTCTTGCGGAAGGTGACGATCCACGCCAGCGAGTCCTCGGCGCTGGGATGCGCGAATTGCGCGTCGGCCACGGCGACGTCGTCGATCGACACGACGATCTCGGACGACGGCACGTACACCGGGAAGGCGAGGTCCACGCGGTAATTGGCGTCGGCCGGAACGGCGGCGCCGCTCTCGATGGCCCGGCCGTTGACCGAGACCGTGATGCTCGATTCCACCTTGAGGACGAACTCCGCCGCCATGTGGTACTCGCCCGCGGTGGTGTCCGGCGCCTGGTACGCGCGCAGCACGATGTCGTAGGTGCGCGGCATGACGAGGTGACGGAAGCTCAACCGGTACTGGCGCGCGCGCGGAAGCTGCGGGTCAGTCAGGCGCTCGACCGTCAGCGAATCGGTCATGTCCTGGCCGTCGATCTCGAGCCCGAACTTGTGCAGCGCGTTCTCGTCGGTCACCGTGGCGACCACCCTGATGCTGTCGCGCTCGCCGCCCGCCCCGATCAGGTCGCCGCTCTCCACCGTCCGGCCGTTCACGGTGACGTCGAACCGGGGCGGACCGGCGTCGATCCGCAACATCGGGTCACCCAGGATGGTGTAGCGCTCGACCGGTTCGAATTGAATCGAAACCGGCGCGAGCTGGGCTTCGGCGAGGAACATGATCTCGCCGAATTTCCACTCCGCCTGGGTCTGGTTCACCATGGTGTCGTACGGCGCCGAGTAGAACCACACCTGGGCCACGCGGCTCATGAAGTCGTTGTTGGGTCCGAGATACTCGAACCCCGAGCTGCCGTACGTGGCCACCGCGCCGCGCTCGTCCTGGAACAGGAACTGTTCGGCGAAGGAATCGCCGTTGGGGTCGTTTCCGATCAACCGGTCCTGCCCGAACTCGCGCCAGATCGCGTATTCGCTGAAATGGCAGCCCATGCCGAAGATGATCCACGGTTTGAACCGGTTCTCGACGCGCAGGTAGTCACGACCGGTGTTCGATTCGAGAAGCTGCGCCGGCTCGCCGGAGAGGAGCCGTTCGTGGGTCACCACGTAGCGGTTCATGTGCGCCTGGATGGCGACCCACGTGGCGCCGGCGTTGAGCTCGCGCATCAACGACTCCGTGGCGCTGTTGGCGCCGTTGCGGGTGTTGCGAACCGAGTCGCGGCGCGGATAGTTGGTCGATGCGCAGTCGCTCGAGGGCCCGCAGGTCGGGTACCACGCGCTCGAGTACTGCGAGAAGAAGAAGCGCACCACGTCGTATCCGGCGGGGAGCGACGTCTCGATGGTCTGGGCCACATCCTCGGTGCCGGTCTGGAAGCCCACCTCGGCGCTGTTGCAGCAATACGAGAAGCCGGGCGTGAACGACGAGTTGCCCTCGCTGAAGGAATCGTCCGCGACGAGGATCATCCGCTTGCGCCAGAAGTCGGACGGCCCGGGCGATTCGTAGCTGAAGATCTTTGCCAGCACGACCTGAAGCTCGCCCGTGTCGCCCACCGGAAGGCGACCGATGATCATGTCGGGAACCGGATCGACGCCGCCGGGGCCCGGGAACTTCACCATGCGCTTGTCGGTGCTCACCACCTCGTCCTTGGTGAGGCCTGCTCTCACGTTGTCGATGCGATGAAAGGTCGGCACGAAGTCCGGGCCCGAGTCGGGATGGAGGTTGCGGTGGTCGGTGCTCGCATCCCCCACCAGCACCAGCGCGCTCGCATCCGCGTGCTCGAAGAAATGGCGCGCGAAACGCTGGATCGCGCGCGCACTGCGCACCCCGCCGTTGAATTCGTCGAACACGTCGTCGACGTCCGCCATCAGCACGCGGTATCCCTGCGCACGGCGATACGTGACCCACTGGCTCATGCCGGCGAGAAAGTCCCGGTGCGCGACCACGAGCACATCGACGCCGTTCTCGGCGCCGCCGCCGATGATGGCGCTGGGAATGTCCGCGACAACGTCGGCGGCGGCCACGTCGATCATCTTCGCGACCGGCACCAGCACGTACTCGCGCCGGCCCGCGAGGCTGGCGCGGAACGAGACGGCGGTCCCGCCGGCGACGGCCGTGAAATGCCTCGCGTCGAGCGAGAGGTGTTCCGGCCGGGATGGATCGGTGATATCAAAAAGCTGGAGGCCGGTGGTCGACGTGATTCCCGTCACCGTGAGCGACGTATCGCCGGCCAGCGCGGCGGAGTTGAAGCGCAGGCTGTTGCCGCGCGCGCGGTACAGCGCGCTGTAGGTGAGGTCCAGGTAGTTCAGGATGACCTGCACCGACGGGTTCTGCGTATCGGGGCGGCCCAGGCGGAACTGGTTGGTGCCGATGTCCAGGTCGGACGCCGCGATGACGCCGGTGAAGGTGTACCGGTTCTTCTGGCGAACCTGGAACAACGAGTTCAGCACCTTCTCTCCCTTCGAGTTGACGAGGGAGACTCTCACCGCCCGCGAATCATACGTCTGCCCGTGCAGGTCGGCGTTGAGGGTGAGACTGGTTCCCGGCTGGACGGTGTCCATCTTGAACGGCATGTCCACCGGCCCGGGTTCGTCGCCGTAATTGTAGTAGTAGAGATCGTAGGTCTCGGACGGCGTGCCCTCCCGGAACGCGTTGTCGATCTCGACGTGCCGGGTGGCCGGGAACGTGGCCAGCGCCGTGTCCGCCGTGACGAAGCCCGCCGGCGGGGTGCGCACCGTCATGCGCGAGCCGGGCGCCGGCTCGAGCCAGTAGACATTGTAGCTGCAGTAATTCTGGTGCTGGTCGGCCTGGGTGACTTCGTCGCGCAGGCTGATGCCGTAGAACACCAGCCGATCCGCGCCGTCGAAGATTCCCGGCGTGCCCGCCGCGTCCTCGATCACGTCGAAGACGACGTCGGTTTCGCTCGGGCTCAGGGTGACATCGTCGTAGAGACGCCGGAACAGCCGCAGCTGGTCGACGGACTGCCCGGAGGGAAACCCGCTGGCAATGGCGCGCGAGGCGCGCACGCCGTGAATGCCCGTGTCATAGACGCGGATCTTGACCGCGCCCGGCGCGACGCGCGTGGTGCCGGCGAGCATGCGCTCCCTGGCAACCACGCCGGCGGGGCCCCACTGCCGCGCCTGTCCCGCGTTCACGAGCAGCCGGCCGAAGAAATCGTTCCAGTGCCTCTCCGGCGCCACCGGCGCCGCGTCGGCCGCGCGCGGGGCGGCGAACC
>DASVAK010000103.1:0-7482 GCA_036376395.1 Candidatus Krumholzibacteriia bacterium | reverse complement strand
ACTTCATCCTGCCCGCCGCGCGCGCGGTGGGGCGCGGTGAGTGCGATCGCGGCATCGTGCTGGGAGGCTCGGGCAACGGGGAAGCGATCGCGGCCAACAAGATCAAGGGCGTGCGCTGCACGCTGTGCTGGAGCGAGGAGTCGGCGCGCCTAGCGCGCTCCCACAACGACTCCAATGTGCTCTCGATGGGCGCGCGCCTGGTTCCCGAGGAGCTGGCGCTTCGCATCGTGCAGATCTGGCTCGATACGCCGTTCGAAGGCGGCCGCCACGTCGGGCGCGTGGCGAAGCTCGACGCGGCCGGCGGCGAGTAACTGGCTACGACCGTTACGGCGGTCGAGACTTGCCAGGCGCGTTACGGTCCTTGACCATTTCCACATGACCGTCCCGGATTGCATTGATACGGAGCGTCTCTTCTTGCGACGACTGCGGGCCGCGGACGAACCGGATTTCGTGGCCCTCATGACGGACTCGGCCACCACCACCGAGTTCATGTTCGATGAGGGACAGAAAACGATTGCCGGAGCCCGCGCCTTCTTTCGTGCGATTACCGGCTCCTACGCAACACCTTCGCCGTATTTCCTGCTTGTGATATGCCGGCGTGACGATCCTCGAATAATTGGACTCTGCGGCATCTCCAACCTCCCCGGCGATCGGATACGTGATTGCTTCTGCTGTCTGGAAATCGCGGCGCGAGGCGAAGGCTACGCGACGGAGGCGATCACCGGCCTGGTCGATTACTGTTTCCGCCACGATATCGCGAGCGAGTTTCACCTGTACATCGATGCGCGCAATCACAGAAGTATTCGACTCGCCGAGCGACTGGGTTGTGACGTTCGGGGACCGCAGGCGCATCCCGTGACGGGTGATTCGTGTCTGCTCTACGTGTGGCGTTTATCTCGTCAGTAGCCGATGTTCTCCGGCGCAGGGTAGCCGCATAAAAAGAGACGGCCACGCAAGAAGCGTGGCCGTCCCGTCAAATCCCGCATCGCGAGCAGCCGGTGGCTGCCCGACGACTATGGGCTACTTACACGTCGTATTGATCTGGTGCTGGTCCCAGCACGCCGTCGCGCCGCCGTTGTAGTCGGGAACGTGGAGGCTTCCGGAGCCGTTGGTTCTCCAGACGACGGTGGAGAGATAATCCTCGCTCGCGTCGTAGTACTCGATCGAGCTCTCCGGGTTGTTGTCGTTGAAGGTCAGTATGTCGCCCTCGTTCGGGAGGCCGGCGCCGTTGACCGTCAACACGAGGCGGGTTTCTTTCCCATCCAGCAAGTTCCAATCGACGTGAACCGATTCGACGCCGTCCGTCGCATTGACCGGCGAGTAGAACTGCCAGAAGCACGCGGTGTGGTCGCGAAGGGATTCACCGGTCAGCCACACGAAGTGGTCCAGGGGCTGGGCCGGATCGTTGGATGACACTTCCATGCGCCAGTCGACGTACGCATCGTGCGGCCCACCGTCGTGTGTATTGCCGTAGACGAACACGCTGTATTCGAACCCGGTGTCCGGGTCGATGAAGATGTACGTCCACAGGTACGAGTCGTCGTCCAGCGCTGTCGGCAGCGAGTTCGCTGCAACGGCCCATGCGCCGATCGGCTCGTTGAGCACATCGTACGCGCCGAACATCAGGAGGAAGGCGCGCACGACGCCGTTGACGAAGTTCGAATGATCGCCGGTCTGGTCCAGCAGCAACGCGTCGCCGGCTTTCCCGGTCGCGAGAGTTTGCGGATCCACCGTCGGTATCGCCACGCCGTAGAAATTGAGCGTGGGCTTCATGGTGGAGACCTGCGGAAGCGCGGGGGGAATCCTGTCTTCGGGGGCGGTCGCATCGTTGCTGCAACCCCAGAGGGTTGCCAGGCACAACGCGGCGAGTAAAACACGGATTGCGGCTCTCATGTTGCGGCCTCCTTGAATGGCCCGTGTGTGGAATTCGATCCTCACAATAGAGGTACGTACCGGGGTGGTCAAGCTCTTGTCACCCACAAAGCGGATGGTGTTGTCTGCTACTGGCGTCCCCCCGGGCTGTTTGCTCCTTCACACCGGGCGTTCACACTCATGTTTACGCAGGTGTCATCGTGGTTGACGCGGGCCATCGTCGAGGCTGCTGCGCGAGATAATTTTCGCGACGTGCCGCGACAATTTCTTGCTCGCGCGATGTGCGTGTCATAGAATTCGCGCCACGATTCATTCCACCGGCAACGGAATGGGACGATGGGAGGAGGATGTGAGGATGAAGTACGTTGCCTTTTTCTTTTCTGCAATTCTCTGCGTTATGGGGCTCGCCTCCGCGAGCACGGCCCAGGTTCACCTCAACGAAATCATGGCCGATCCGGCCACCGACTGGAACGGCGACGGCACCGTCGATTCGAAGCTCGACGAATGGGTCGAGATCGTGAATCTCGGGACCGCCGCGGTGGACCTCTCGAAGCTCCGCATCTCGGACGCATCGGGCGGGACCACGTTCCGCTTCGCGCTGTCGGGGTCGCTGGGCCCGGGCCAGGTGAAGGTCTACTTCGGCTCGGACGTGGTGGCCTGGCAGGCGGCCAACGGCGTATCGCAGCAGGGGCTGAGCTTCAACAACACGGGCGACACGGTGTTCCTCTACGAGGTCGCCGCGGCCGATCCGGACGTGGCCGATTCGTACACCTACGTCGAGAAGGAAGTGCTCGACGACCGGTCGTGCGGGCGGCTCCCGAACGGAACGGGGAACTGGGTGATCTTTGACGGGCTCAACCCGTACAAGGGCACGCAGCCGCCCACTCCGACAGGGTGCTCTCCCTCGCCGGGAGCGGCGCCCGATTGCCCGACGCCGACGCACGCGTCGACGTGGGGCAAGGTGAAGGCGCTCTACAAGGGCTAATCGGCACTCAGGCTGGTTCGCGGCCGGGTGGTCCGGTCGCGATGGAAACGTGTCCCGGACCGTTGCCGGTGGAAAGGGATCGTTGACACAGCCCTCCGATTTCCAATAACTTGAGCCACGATAACGGCTTCGGCCGTGCCCCTCATGGCTCACCTGCAGCAATTACTCGCCCGTTTCGCCTCCGGCGACGTCCCCGCCGCGTCGCGGCTGATGTCCGTCGTCGAACGCGGGGGAGCGGACGCCGAGCGCGTGCTCGACGCCGTCTACCCGCGCACGGGGCGGGCGCACCGAATCGCCGTTACCGGTCCCGGCGGCGCGGGCAAGAGCACGCTCATCAACGAGCTGACGCGCTCCTTCCGCCTCGAGAAGAAGACGGTGGGCGTGGTGGCGGAGGATCCCTCGAGCCCGTTCAGCGGTGGCGCCGTGCTCGGCGACCGGGTGCGCATGACCCACGCGAGCGGCGACGCCGGCGTGTTCGTACGTTCCCTGGCGAGCCGGGGCAACCTGGAAGCGCTGAGCCCGCTCGCGAGCGACCTGGCCGATGTGCTCGACGCGTTCGGCCGCGACGTGGTGCTGCTCGAGTCGATGGGTGCCAGCCAGGTGGAGACGCGCATCCGCTTCAGCGCCGACACGGTGGTGCTCGTGCTCACGCCGGAATCCGGCGACGAGATCCAGAGCCTCAAAGCGGGCCTGCTGGAAGTCGCCGACGTGGTCGCGGTCAACAAGGCGGACCGGAGCGGAGCGGAGTCGCTGGCGAAGGACATCGGCGCCATCATGGATCTTCGTGAAGCAAAAAGTGAATGGCGGCCGCCGGTGGTGATGACGTCGGTGCGCGACGCAGAGAGCAGCATGAAATTGCTCACCGCGGCGCTCCGCGATCACGCCGCGCACCTCGACGACGGGCAGCGGCGCGCGTCGCGGCGCAGGGACGCGCTCAGGGCCCGGATGCAGCTTCGCGTCGAGGACGCCATCCGCGGCGCCGTGTGGCAAAGCTCTATCCTGGGCCGGCGCTTTGATGCTATCTTTGACCGCGTCACGGCGGGTTCGGTTTCTCCGTGGCAGGCCGCGCGGGAACTGGCCGAATCCCTGCGCCTCGATGCGCGGACTTCCCCATGAAACGACCCATCAAAGTGCTGATCGCCAAGCCCGGCCTGGACGGGCACGACCGCGGCGCCAAGGTGATCGCGAACGCGCTGCGCGACGCCGGCATGGAAGTCGTGTACACGGGGCTGCACCAGACGCCCGAGATGATCATCGAGGCGGCGGTGCAGGAGGACGTGGACCTCGTGTCGGTGAGCGTGCTCTCCGGCGCGCACATGACGCTCATCCCGCGCATCCGCGAGCTCATGAATACCTCGGGTCTTGCCGACGTGAAGCTGATCGCGGGCGGCATCATCCCCGACACCGACGCCTCGGAGCTCAAACGGCTGCCCGGCGTGGCCGGAATTTTCGGCCCCGGCACCAGCACCAAAGACGTGATCACCTTCATCGAACAGATGTTTCCCGGACGCTAGACGGAGCAGACATGACATTCATCGCATTGACCGACGAGCAGCAGATGATCAAGGAGACCGCGCGTCGCTTCGCCGAAGCGGAGCTCGCGCCCATCACCATCAAGATGGACGAGAGCGCCGAGTACCCGGTGGAGATGTTCGCGAAGATGGGCGAGATGGGCTTCATGGGCCTGGTCGTGCCGGGCGAGTACGGCGGCACGGGGACCGACATGGTCTCCTACGCCGTCGTGATCGAGGAGCTCGCGCGCGTCGACGGCTCGACCGCGCTCGGCGTGGCGGCGCACAACTCGCTCGCGTGCGGCCCCATCATCCTGATGGGAACCGAGGAGCAGAAGAAGAAGTATCTCCCCGAGCTCGCCACGGGAGAGGCGATCGGCGCGTTCTGCCTCACCGAACCGCAGGCCGGAAGCGACGCCTCGAACACCAAGACCACCGCCGTCAAGAAGGGCGACAAGTACATTCTGAACGGCACCAAGATCTACGTCACCAATGGCGGCTGGGCGCGCTATCTCGTCGCCACCGCGTCCACCGATCCGGCCGCCGGCGCCAACGGCATCAGCGCGTTCATCATCGAGAACGATTTTCCCGGTTTCGTCGTGGGAACGAAGGAGAAGAAGCTCGGCCTGCGCGCGTCGGGCACCTTCGAGATCGTGTTCGACAACTGCGAGGTGCCCGCGCAGAACCTGCTCGGCCGGGAAGGCGGCGGCTTCAAGACCTTCATGAAGACGCTCGAGGGCGGTCGCATCTCGATCGGCGCCTTCTCGCTCGGCATCGCGCAGGGCGCGATGGAAGCCGCCATCAAGTTCGGCAAGGATCGCAAGCAGTTCGACACGCCCATCATCGATTTCCAGATCAACCAGATGAAGGTGGCCGACATGGCCACCGAGATCCACGCCGCGCGCCTGCTCGTCCACGACGCCGCGCGCCGCAAGGACGCGGGCGAGGAATTTGCGCGCTACGCGTCGATGGCGAAACTTTTCGCATCCGAGATGGCGATGCGCGTCACCGACCAGGCCATCCAGCTCCACGGTGGCTACGGCTACTGCCGCGAGTACCACGTGGAGCGCATGTACCGCGACGCCAAGCTGGGCACGATCGGCGAAGGGACCAGCGAGATCCAGCGCATCATCATTGCGCGCAGCGTGCTTGGCGATTACTAGTATCCGAACACCCGGGCCGCCCGAAGGAAGACTCCGATGGAAAAAGCAGTCATTGTCTCCGCATTGCGAACCCCGATCGGCCGCTTCATGGGCGGCCTGTCCACCATTCCCGCGCCGAAGCTGGCCGCGGGACTCATCAAGGAAACCATCGCGCGCACCAAGCTCGACCCCGAGACCGTCGATGAAGTGATCCTGGGCAACGTGCTCCAGGCCGGCATCGGCCAGGCGCCGGCGCGCCAGGCGCTCATCTTCGGCGGCCTGCCGCCGACGGTGCCCGCGGTCACCATCAACAAGGTGTGCGGCTCGGGGCTCAAGAGCGTGATGCTCGCCGCGCAGGCGATTCGCGCCGGCGACGGCCACGTGTTCCTCGCGGGCGGGATGGAGAACATGAGCCTCTCGCCCTACCTGCTGCCCGACGCGCGCGCGGGGCAGCGCCTGGGCCACGGACGGATGCTCGACTCGATGGTCAACGACGGCCTGTGGGACTGCTACAACGACTACCACATGGGCAACACAGCCGAGCTGGTCGCCACGACGTACAAGGTCTCGCGCGAGGCGCAGGACCAGTTCGCGGTGGAGAGCCATCGCAAGGCGATCGCGGCCGCGCAGCGCGGCGACTTCAACGCCGAGATGGTGCCGGTCAGCATTCCGCAGGCGAAGGGCGACCCGCAGGTGATCGCGGCCGACGAAGGTCCGCGCGCCGACGCGTCGGCAGAGAAACTCGGGAAGCTCCGGCCCGTGTTCGACAAGGCCGGCTCGGTGACGGCCGGCAACTCCAGCACCATCAACGACGGCGCCGCGCTCCTGCTCGTCATGTCGGAGACGCGCGCGAAAGAGCTCGGCGTTCCCGTGCTCGCCACCATCGAGGCGTACGCCACCGGCGGCATGGAGCCGAAGTGGGTCATGATGGCGCCGGTCAAGGCGGTCGCCAACCTGTTGCAGAAGACGAAGACGCGCATCGAGGACTACGACGTCATCGAGCTCAACGAGGCCTTCTCCGCGCAGGGCGTGGCGCTCATCAACGAGATCAAGCTCGATCCGGCGCGGCTCAACGTGAACGGCGGCGCGGTGGCGCTCGGTCACCCCATCGGCGCCTCCGGCGCGCGCGTGCTGGTGACGCTGATCCACGCCATGAAGAAGCGCGGCGCGAAACGCGGCATGGCGTCGTTGTGCCTGGGCGGCGGTAACGCGGTCGCGCTGAGCGTGGTGATGTAGCCATGGGCATCTCACGCGTGTCCGTCATCGGCGCCGGCACCATGGGCGCCGGCATCGCGCAGGTGTGCGCCCACGCCGGCCTGGCCGTGAAGCTGGTCGATGTGAAAGAGGAGTTCGCGCGCAAGGGCCTGGCCACCGTCAGCGCCAGCCTCGACCGCATGGTGAAGAAAGAGACCATCACCGAGGCGCAGAAGAAGGAAGTCCTCGGCCGCATCCGCACCGACGTCGGCAACGAAGCGGTGATCGGGAGCGACCTCGTCATCGAGGCGATCAACGAGAACCTCGGCCTCAAGACGACCGTGCTCAAGGACGTCGCGGCCCACGCGGGCGAAGGGGCGATCATCGCCAGCAACACGTCGTCGATCTCGATCACGTCGCTGGGCGCGGCGCTGCCGAAGCCGACGCGTTTCATCGGCATGCACTTCATGAACCCGGTGCCGGTGATGAAGCTGGTCGAAGTGATCCGCGGTCTCGAGACCGATGACCAGACCACCACTGCTACCATGGAGATGTGCAAGGCGCTCGGGAAGACGCCGGTCGAGGTGAACGACTACCCGGGCTTCGTGTCCAATCGCATCCTGATGCCGATGATCAACGAGGCGGTCTACTGCCTGATGGAAGGCGTGGCCACCAAAGAGGCGATCGATGAGGTCATGAAGCTGGGCATGGCGCACCCGATGGGACCGCTGACGCTGGCCGACCTGATCGGGCTGGACGTGTGCCTCGACATCATGGA
>DASVAK010000101.1:0-9265 GCA_036376395.1 Candidatus Krumholzibacteriia bacterium | reverse complement strand
CCACGCCAACACCGTGCTCGACGACGTCGAGCGCTGGATGGACGCGCGTGAGTACAGCTCGGTGACGCAGATGTGCGGGAGCATGAGCCAGAAGAACGTGGCGGAGCGGGCCGCGTTCGAGCGCGCGAACTACATGAAGATGCTGCACTCGTGGCAGCCGGATCCCACCGGACGCATGCCCTGACCAACCGCGATGCTCGCGGGTCCTGTCACCGGCCACCCCGGATCACACCGCCGCGCTCGTTATCGCGGCGGTGTGCCGGGAGACCGCGCTATGAATCCTATTGCGCGGGCTCCGGCCGGCGCCACCCGCTCGCTTCAACCTGCACATGGGCCCGGGTTATTTTTCCTCTTTGTCCCTCCGGATTGAACGCGGAAGACGGTCCAGCGCATAGAGTGGAGGGAACGCCTCCAGGTTCGGAAGCCACAACAGGCCTTCCATCACCGCATCCGAGAGCGACCCGCCCTTCACCCACTTGCTGAACACCGTCGGATCCTCGGCGGACATGGTGAAGGCCGTCGTCTTCGGGCGCGGCTCGCTGATGCGCAGCGTTCCGTCCGCGATGATCATCGAGAAGCGGCCGCCGCCGGTGTTCACGCCGATGGTGAGCCGGTGGCCGGCCAGATCCTTCGAGGCGCGCGATCCCTTCGTCACACTCCTCGCCAGCGACTGGACGTCCTTGAGGGCCTGCTTGAAGGGGTCTTTCCACTTCTTGTTCTCGTTCACCTTCGGCACCGACGGCCTGCCGAGATTGAGCTGTGAGGCGAGCAACGGCTCCTTCTTGCGCAGCCGCGCGGGGATCTCCGCCATCGGTACGGCGAAAATGTCGAGGATGGTGCCCTGGCGGTCGTCCTCGAACACGATCTTCAACTCGACGCCCTTGACGAAGATGCCCGGGCGTGGAATGCCGGTGGTGGTGCGCAGCCGGCAGGGGAGGAACGACGCCACCGGCGCGTCGGTCGCGATATCGACGTAGCCGCGGCAGAACGGCGCCTGGCCGACGAAGCTCGCCGACGGAAAGAACGTGATGGGCGCGGTGGCCGCGAGCACGCCGCGATGCGGGAGCTCGACCGGGTCCATGGCGGCGAAATTGCACTCCGGGCAGTGCCACGACGCCGCCGGCACCATCACCTGCTTGCACTTGCGGCAGCGCGCGCCGATGAGCTTGCCGTCGCGGATGCCGAAGAAGAACGGCGAGAGCTCGCCGTAAGTCTGTTTGTACAACGTGACCATCTTGGTCGTGAACTGCAGGCACGGCGTGGCGTCCTTGCCCTCGATGACCGTGACCTCTTTGGGGAGGTTGTACTCGTCGGGCAGCAGCATTTCCGGTTTCTTCTTCGTCTTCATCGCGAACCTCCCTCGTCCAGTTCCAGTACGACCGCGCCGCCGAAGCACGCGTTGATGGCGCCCGTGCCGTGCACGAGCGCGAGCGGCACCTCGCGGTTGATCATCTCGCGCCGCGCCGACCACATCGAGAACATGTTCGATCCGCCCACGAAATGACCGCCGAAGATGAGGCCGCCGGACGGATTGACGAGCACCGACTTGCCCTTCGGGCGCTTCTTGTCGCCGAGCTCCTCGATGTCCGCCATGATGCCGTCGTCGATCAGCGCCCGTGTGCGCCCGATGGGCACGAAGCCCATCTCGCCCATGGTGATCATGAGCTGCGCCACGAAGGCGTCGTGGAGCTCGACGATCTGGATATCGGACGGCTTGACGCCCGCCGCCGCGTACGCCCGCTCCGCCGCCAGCCGGTCGGACACGATCCGGTCGAGCGGCTTGTAGTACCCGCCGCGTCCCACCGCGTAGGCCTCGTTGGCCGCGCCCATGCCGCGCACCCAGATGATGGGCTCGCCGGTGCGGGCCGCCAGCTCGCGCGCCCTGTCCTCGCTGGCGAAGATGACCGCGCCGGCGCCCTCGGTGTACATGCACGCCTCGAGCAGGCGCAGGAAGGGCGGGATGATCCAGCGCGAATTCATCACGTGCTCGACCGTGACGTGCTCGTCGCGGCGCTGCGCGTACGGGTTGCGATTCCCCTGCTTGCACAGTTTCTCGACGATCTGCGCGCGCACCATGGGGTCGCCGATGTCGCCGGGGTGGCTGTCGTTGTAACCCAGGCACATCTGCATGTAGGAATCGTTGGCGGTGGCTCCGAGCGGATTCTCGAAGAACGGATCCCACGAGTAGGCGATGGTGTTGATCACCATCGGCGTGGGCGATTTCGACAGCGGGTCGTAGCAGTCGGTGGCCTTCTCGCCGCCGACGCAGAGCACGACGTCGGACACGCCGCTGGCCACTTCCATGATGGCGGCCCGCATGGCGTAGAATCCCGTGGCGCCGCCGCTCGTGACGCGCGTGCCCGGCTTGTTGGTCATCCCGATCAGCCCGGTGAGCGAGCTCTCGGGGATGGCCTGGTGCTCGAAGATGTCGTTGTAGATTCCGTAGACCACGGAATCGATATCATCGACCGTCATCTTCGCGCTCGCGAGCACCTCGCGCACGGCGGTCTGAAAGAGATCCCAGTACGTCTTCTCCACCCAGCGCCCGCGGCATTCGGTGATGCCGGCGCCGACGATACCGACCCGTCTCTGCATAAGGTTCGTCCTCTGCTCGGTTGGCTGCGGCCCCGCAGATTCGATCCGAAATAGAATCGTGGAGAGTATAGATAGAAGCGGACTTGCTAGTCCACTATTTCAGTGGACTCGAGGCGTTCAGGAAGCGGTTCGATCGAACCAGCCCCGCAGGCACTGCCGGATCGGTTCGAGCATGTAGAGCGTCTCCAGCGCGTCCGCATCGCGGACGATGCGAACGTCGTCGTGCTCTTCGCCGGTCGTGATGTCGTGGATATCATCGATCGAGAACGCGTGCACGGCGTGGACGCGCTGCACGGTGCGGCCGGACGCCTCGAGCATATAATTGAGCACCGCCACCCGGGTGCCTTCGCCGGCGAGCTCGAGGCCGGTTTCCTCCTTCACCTCGCGTCGCAGCGCGTCAGCCACCGTTTCTCCCGCTTCCACCGTTCCGCCGGGAAGCTCCCACAGGCCCCGGCCGACCGGCACGTCCTGGTAATCGCGCGCGCGGTGCACGAGGACGACGCCCGTCCGGTGACGAAGGAGCGCGGCCGCGACGATCTTGACGGTGTCGGTGGTCATGATTTCAAGATGGGTGATCCCCGGCCCGGCATCTAGTCCCCCCTTGACAGAACGCCCCGGGAGGGATAAAAAGTAATTAGCACCTTCTTCTCCTATTATGAATGTCCGGCCTTCGGGAACCGGGCTGAACCGTCCCACCCGGGGGTGGCATGTGAAGATCGCAAGCTGGGTCGTCCATCGCAGGGGCGAACCCATGGTCTGGGAGCCGCGGCACGAGACCCTCGCGGCCGGCGAAGTGCTTGTCCAGATAGCCGGTTGCGGCGTCTGCCATACCGACCTCGGCTACTTCTACGACGGGGTGCCGACCCGGCATCCCTTCCCCCTGACGCTCGGCCACGAGGTGAGCGGCACGGTGGTCGAGACCGGTCCGGGGGCGGAGATCTGGATCGGGCGCTCGGTGGTCGTCCCGGCCGTGATCCCCTGCGGGAGCTGCGAGGCCTGCCGCGACGGCCATGCCTCCGTGTGCCCCAAACAGGTCTTCCTGGGCTGCGACGTCCACGGCGGGTTCGGCACCCACGTTCGCGTGCCCGCGCACGGCCTCTGTCGCGTGCCCGACCTCGACGACGCGCACCGGAATCCCGCGCGGCTCGATCTCGCCGCGCTCGCGGTGGTCGCCGATGCGGTGTCGACGCCGTACCAGGCCATCGTGCGCAGCCGGCTGTGCCCGGGTGACCTGGCCGTCTTTGTCGGTGTCGGCGGCGTGGGAGGATTCGGAGTGCAGGTCGCGGCGGCGATGGGCGCGCACGTGATCGCCGTCGACGTGGACGACGATCGCCTGCACACCATGTCGGGTCACGGCGCCGGCCTCGCGGTGCGCGGCGATTCCGATTTCAAGACCCTGCGCGCGGCCGTGCGCGAATTCGCCGCCGCGCACAAGATCCCCAGCTGGCGACAGAAGATATTCGAGACATCGGGTACCTCCGCCGGGCAGCTGGTGGCGTTCGGCCTGCTCGGTCACGGCGGCTACCTCGGCGTGGTCGGATTCACGACCGACAAGACCGACCTCCGCCTGTCCAACCTGATGGCATTCGATGCGACCGTGCAGGGCAACTGGGCCTGCCTGCCCGAGCACTACCCGGCCGTCGTCGACCTGATTCTCTCCGGAAAAATTTCGATCGAGCCCTTCATCGAGCGGCGGCCGATGTCATCCATCAACGAAACTTTCGAGGATGTCCACTCGCGGCGGGCGAAGCACCGCATCGTCCTCGTTCCCGAGGTGTAGCCATGGAGCTCAAGAACCACGACCTCTCGCGCAGCCAGTTCCCCGGTATTCTCTACGACGAGGTGCCGGTTCGTTCTCACGGTGGCGTCGTCGACGGCCTGCACGCGGTGCGCATCACGCTCGACAACCCGAAGCAGTTCAACTCCTACACCACCGACATGGTCAAGGGAGTGATCCTCGGCATGCGCCGCGCATCGAACGACCGCGGCTGCGTCGCGGTGATCTTCACCGGCTCGGGCGACCGCGCGTTCTGCACCGGCGGCAACACCGCCGAGTACGCCGAGTACTACGCAGGCCGGCCGGAGGAGTACCGCCAGTACATGCGGCTCTTCAACGACATGGTGAGCGCGATCCTCGCGTGCGACAAACCCGTCGTCTGCCGTGTCAACGGCATGCGCATCGGCGGCGGACAGGAGATCGGGATGGCGTGCGACTTCTCCATCGCGCAGGACATGGCGCTCTTCGGCCAGGCGGGACCGCGCCACGGTTCGGCGCCCGACGGCGGCAGCACCGACTTTCTGCCCCTGTTCGTGGGCGTCGAGGCGGCCATGGAGAGCTGCACGGTGTGCCAGCCCTGGAGCGCGCACAAGGCGCACCGGCTGGGCCTGTTGACACGGCTCGTGCCGGCGCTCAAGGTCGATGGACGCTACCTTCCCAACCCGCTGGTAGTCACGGATCGCTACCTCGACGAGATGGGGCGTGTCGTGCACGGCGAACGCAGGGAAGGCGACGCGCTCGTGCGCGGCAAAGAGGTGCTCGCCCGCGGCACGGTGGATCTCTCGGCGCTCGACGACGAGGTCGATGCCTTCGTGCACGCGCTCGCGATGACGATGCCGGGCTGCCTCTCGAAGACCATCGAGAGCGTGCGCAAGCACAAGCTGCTCCACTGGGATCGCAACCGCGAGACCAACCGCGCGTGGCTCGGCCTCAACATGATGACGGAGGGACGGGCCGGCTTCCGAGCCTTCCACTACGGTCCGAAGTCGAACCGCGAAGTCGACTTCCTGCTGCTGCGCCGCCGGCTGGCCGAGGGACGCGCGTGGGACGACGCGCTGATCGACGAGATCCAGCCGCGGGTGGCGGAGAAGCAGAGTTCCTGATGCCGGCGCACGAACAGCAATGCTTCCCTGACTTGCGACCAGGTACGCACGGCAATGCTCCCTGACTTGCGACCACGCACGCACGGCAATGCTCCCTGACTTGCAACCAGGGACGAACAGCAATGCTTGAAGGAGGACGCATGGACACGAAGGCCGCGCACGTCGTTCGCGTCGAATCGCTCGAAGACGGGGCGATCTGGCGCGCGACGCTCAATACACCCAAAGCGAACATCCTCGACCACGACAAGGTCGAGGCGCTCACCGCGCTCTTCGAGCGCGCCCGCCGCGATCCCGCCGTCAAGGTCGTGATCATCGCGGGAGAAGGGCCGCACTTCTCATTCGGCGCGAGCGTGCAGGAACACCTGCCCGACCAGTGCGCCGCCATGCTCTCGTCGTTCCACGGGCTCTTCCATACCATGCTCGATGCCTCCGTGGTGACACTCGCCGCGGTACGCGGCCAGTGCCTGGGCGGCGGACTCGAGCTGGCCGCGTTCTGCCAGCGCGTGTTCGCGGGCCATGACGCCCGGCTGGGCCAGCCGGAGATCACGCTGGGCGTGTTCGCGCCGGTGGCATCGCTGGTGTTGCGCGAGCGCATGGGGCGCGGCGGCGCGGAGGATCTGCTGCTGTCGGGCCGCACCATCACCGCGGCCGAGGCGCACCGGCTCGGTCTCGTCGACGAGCTCGGCGACGACCCGGGCGCGGCGGCGCTGGCGTACGCGCGCGAACACCTGCTGCCGAAATCGGCCTCGAGCCTGCGCCGCGCGGCCCGCGCCGCGCGTCTCGACTTCGCGCTGCGCTTCCGCCGCCAGATCGCAGAGCTGGAGGGCATGTACCTCGACGATCTCATGCACACCGCCGACGCCACCGAGGGCCTGCAGGCGTTCCTCGACAAGCGCGCGCCGGCATGGAAGAACCGATGACGCAGCCACGCTCGATCGCCGACATCGTCGAGCGCGCGGAGCGCATCTACCGCGACCGCACGCTGGGCGAAGTGCGCGCGTGGAAATCGCGCACGGGCGGGCTCGCGATCGGTTTCATGCCCGTGTACATCCCGCGCGAGATCCTGCACGCGCAGGGCGTGCTGCCGGTCGGCATCATGGGCGGTGGCGACGACCTCGAGATCATCCGCGGCGACGCCTACTACCAGTCGTACATCTGCCACATTCCGCGCAGCACCATCGAGATGGGCCTGAACGGCACCCTCGATTGCCTGGACGGGATGATCTTCCCCGCCACCTGCGACGTGATCCGGAATCTCTCCGGCATGTGGCAGATGCAGTTCCCGGCCAAGCTCTCGCGCTACTTCGACGTGCCGCAGAATTTCGACGCCGCGCTGGGCGGCAGCTTCTACCGGCGCGAGCTCGAATCGCTCTCGCAGGAGCTCACCGTGCGCGGTGCGCGGCCGCTCGACGAGCGCGCGCTGCGCGCGTCGATCGACATCTACAACGAGAACCGCGCCCAGATCGAGCGCCTCTTCGAGCTCCGGCGGCGCGAGCCGTGGAAGCTCCCGACGCACGAGCTCTACCTCCTCTTGCGCGCCGGCCAGGCGATGCCGGTCGAGGATTTCATCGAGATGCTCGACGACTACATCCATGCCGTCGCGAACGACACCACGCGCGCGCCGATGGACCAGGCGCGCGTGCTGCTGACCGGCTCGTTCTGCGAGCAGCCCCCGCTCGGGCTCATCAAGACGCTGGAGCGCTCCGGGTGCTACATCGTCGACGATGACTTCGTCCAGGTGCACCGTTTCATCCGCGGCGAGATCCCGGCCGACGGAGACCCGCTCGAGAACCTGGTCCGCGCCTTCATCGAGCACGGCGTCGCCAGCCCGGTGCGCTACATCGACGAGAACCGCAAGGGCGAGGAGTTGATCGAACGCGTGCGCGCGAGCGCCGCCGAGGGCGTCGTGTACTGCTCGGCGAGCTTCTGCGACCCGGCGCTGCTCGACCAGCCGATGACGGCGCGCGCCCTCGATGCCGCCGGCATCCCGTATACGGCCTTCAAGTTCGCCGAGAACAACGGGCAGTTCCAGGTGATCCGCGAACAGGCGGGCACCTTCGCCGATTCCATCAAACTCTGGAGCAATGCGTGATGGCCACACCCGCGGTGCAGAAAGAAGACAGCCAGCTTCGCCAGAAGACGATGATCGCGGAGCACTACACGCGCCTTGCGCGCGCCCCCGAGAGCGGCGAGAAGAACGTGTACACGTTCGTGCCGGGGAACCTGACCGAGCTGATCCGCAGCTTCGACCTGCTCCCGGTGCTGCCCGAGATCAACGCGCTCCAGTCCGCCATGCGCGGCAAATCGCGCGATTACATCGCCATCGCCGAGAAGATGGGCCATTCGGAGGACGTCTGCACCTACGTGAAGTGTGATCTCGGCATGATGAAGTCGGGCAACGTGGGTCCGACCGGCGAGCGCCTGCCGAAGCCCGACCTGCTGCTGCTCTCCTACACCGGATGCTTCACCTTCATGAAGTGGTTCGAGATCCTGCGCGAGGAGTACGACTGCCCGGTGGTGATGCTGCACGTTCCCTACCAGGCGGACGGCGTCATCACCGACTCGATGCGCGAGTACGTCGTCGGGCAGCTGCGCGAGAAAGTGATTCCGGCGCTCGAGCAGGTATCGGGACGGCGCTACGACGAGGAGAAGCTGCGCGAGATGCTCGCGCGCTCCGCGCGCGCCGAGGACGATCTCGTCGCGGTGCTCCAGTCCGCCAAACACCGCCCCTCTCCGATCGACGCGTACTTCGGCGGCGTCTACTACATCGGTCCCATCTTCAGCGCGTTTCGCGGCACCGAGGACGCCGTCGCATACTACCGGTTGCTGCGCGAGGAAGTGGAGGAGCGCATGCGCCAGAACCTCGGCCCCGTCACGCCCGACGGCCCCCTCGAGCGCGAGCGTTTCCGCCTCGTGGTGGAGGGTCCGCCCAACTGGACGAGCTTCCGCGAGTTCTGGAAGATGTTCTCCGACGAGGGCGCGGTGGTGGTGGCGTCCACCTACACCAAGGTGGGCGGCGTGTACGACCTCGGTTTCCGCCACGACCCCAACCACCCGCTGGAGACACTGGCGGACTACTGCATGGGCTGCTACACCAACCTCTCGCTGCCGCGGCGCGTCGATCTGCTGTCTAAATACCTGCTCGACTTCGACGCCGACGGGCTGCTCGTCAACTCGATCAAGAGCTGCAACTCGTTCAGCGCCGGCCAGCTCATGATGCTGCGCGAAGTGGAGAACGCCACCGGCCGGCCGGGCGGGTTCATCGAGAGCGACCTGGTCGACCCGCGCTACTTCTCGGCGGCGAACATCAAGAACCGGCTCGAGTCGTACCTGCAGATGATCGAGCAGAAGCGCGCGGCGAGGACGGCATGAAGCTCCACGTCGGAATCGATCTCGGCTCGACGACCACCAAAGCGGTGGTGCTCGGCGATGGCGGCGAGATCCTGGGACGCGGCATCACCAACAGCCGCAGCAACTACAAGGTCGCGTGCGACGTCGCACTCGGCGAGGCGTTGATCAGTGCGCGCTTCGCGCTGCTCGAAGGCGCGTGCGCGGAACGCGGCGTGGCGCTTCCCGCCGGCCTGCTCGACCGCTTCGAGCTCCTGTTCCGCAAGCACCAGTTTCTCACCCAGCTCGACGCCCTGGCCGGCGTCATCCAGGGCTGGATTCCGCCCCGCGACCGCTGGGAAGCCCCGGGCGTCGTGGTGGGACAGATCTTCAACCGCATGGAGCAGGAGGCGGACGAGATGTTCCGCCCGGGCGCGTCGCGCAAGAGCGACTTCTTCCGCGA
>DASVAK010000097.1:0-15225 GCA_036376395.1 Candidatus Krumholzibacteriia bacterium | reverse complement strand
CACGAGCACGTGGATGGTCACGGGGACGCGCGTGACAGACTAGACAAGTCCTGCCGTTTTCCGGCGCGGGCAATCAGCCGTCGCCAGCTATCGATCTGCGTCGCCTTGAAGGTCGGTCCGCACCCGAATCCGAACAGTGGGGACTCCGGCTGAAGCCTGAAGTCGTCCTGCGATGGGTCGCAGAACATCGGATCGAGGGAGACGTTGTTGCGCACCGAGTCCTGTCCGGCGATGCAATCGACCCAATTCCCGTCTGGATTGCCCCAGACATCAGTACAAACAAGCGTAGGCGCGAATGGTCCTTCCACGAACGAGCCGCAGGCGATCGCCGGGCTGCCCGTGTTTAGAGCTATCACGGATTTCTCGATGGTGAGCAGGGAATCTTCCTGGGCATTGATCGCCGCACCTTGAGTTGCATCATTTCCATAAAAGATGCAGTTCGAAACGATCGTGGGCGATCGATACGAGCAAAGGAACGCGCCTCCCATTATTCCGCAGGCGTTGCGGGAGAACACGCAGTTGGTGAAAGCCACTGATGTCTCGGAGCACATCACGGCGCCTCCGTGGTAGCCGGAGATGTTGTCCACGAACAGGCAATTCGTGACTGTGATCCTTCCCGGTCCCGACTCACCTGTCGCCCACGATTCAATCCCCGCGCCGCCGAACGTCGCGCCATTCCCAATGAACACGCAACTGTCCACCGTGAGATTCGAATACCACGCGGATACTCCGGCGCCTCTGCCGTCGATATAGTTCCACGCGAACACGCAGCGGACAAGTCTCGGTGCGCCCGCGGTGAAAAACGCCCCGCCGTCCAGATTGCCCTGAAACACGCAATCAACGAACGTCGGCGAGCCTCCGTGGCTGCCGACTGCATTGGTGCGGTTGGCATCGAATATCACGTTGCGAAATGTCGGTGATGCCCCCTCGCACAAAACTCCGCCGCCTCCACCGTAGGAAGCACGGGCGTTTGTAATCATGATATTCTCGACGGCGGCGGCACTGGTCTCGTTGGAGTGAAACCAAAAGCCGCGATAATCGCTCGCAGATTGGTCGTAGTTACCGACAATGCAATTAATGGGGTCGCCCGAGTTTCCGCGCAGGACCAGGTTGCGACCGCCAAAGTCGAGGTTGACGTTGCCGGGGCCGTCATAGCGGCCGTTGTCGAGGCTGATCGTGTCGCCGCTGATGGAAGCATCAATGGCGGCCTGGATGGTTGGATAGTCGCCGCTCCCATCCGCGGCGAGGCGGACGTTGCGCGCGGGGCGTGGCGGTGGGCGCAACGGATCGTCGTCCGAGCATCCCGATAGAAACAGGAGTGCTGTGAGCGCGGCCAACCAACTCTGCCGGCCCATGCAAACCTCCTAATCGAACCGGAATCCGCTCTCCTTGATCTTCTGGAACATGTGCTCGATGCGCTTCTCGTCGATCACCATCGAGATGCGCATGAAGTCGGCGCAGTGGTTTCCGAACGCCGCTCCCGGCGAAACGATCACGCCGGTCTTCACGAAGAACTCCTTCGCAAACTCGCCCGCGTCGGTGTAGCGCGCCGGCACGCGGTCCCAGATGTACATCGCGGCCCGGGGCGGCGTGAGCTTCCAACCGAGCTGGCCGAAGCCCTCGATCAGGATGTCGCGGCGGCGGCGGTACATGGAGCGCTGCTTCTCCGCGAAGTCGATGTTGCTCTCGAGGATCTCGGCGCCCGTGCGCTGGATCGCCATGAACTGGCTGAAGTCCATGTTCGATTTGATCTTCACCAGGTTGGAGATCATGTCCCTGTGCGCGATCACCCAGCCCAGCCGCCATCCCGCCATGTTGTAGCTCTTGGAGAAGGAGTGGAACTCGATGGCGAGGTCCTTCGCGTCCGGCAGTTCGAAGATGCTGTGCGTGGGTGACCCGGGCTCGAGCGTGAGCTCGGAGTACGCCAGGTCCGACACCACGACGAAGTCGAATTTCTCCGCGAGCGCCAGCGCCTCCTTGTATACGTCGAGCTCCGCCACCGCGCCCACCGGGTTGTTGGGATAATTGAGGAACAGGAACTTGGTGCTCTCCCAGGTCTTGTGCGGCACCGCCTTGAAGTCGGGGAGGTAGTTGTTCTCGGGGCGAAGCGGCAGCTCGATCACCTTCGCCTCGACGATCTTCGCCGCGCCCAGGTAGGCCGGGTAGCACGGCGTGGCGATCACGATGGTGTCGCCCGGATCGAGGTAGGCGAGCATGAGCTTCGCGATGCCTTCCTTCGACCCGATGAGCGGGAGGATTTCGCCGTTGGGATCGGCGCTCACGTCGAAGCGCCGCTTGTACCACTTCGAGACGGCGTTGCGGAACTCCGGCGCCCCGTCAAAGGGCGAGTAGCGATGGTTCTGGTGGAGCTCCGTGCGGAGCTGGCGGTTCAGCATCTCGATGATCTCGGGCGCGGGCCGCTGGTCGGGGCTGCCGACGCCGAGGTCGAACAGATCGGCGGCCGGGCGAGGATCGGCGCGCTTCATCTGCGCGATCTCCTCGAAGACGTAACGGGTCGACGTCTGAATACGACGGGCGGGCGTGATCATGCTGTGCGGGACCTCCATATAGCGCCTTTCTCGGAAAAGATGGACCGAAGAACACGAGATTATCAGGAATATCCCGGGTCGTCAAAGGCGCCGGATGCGGCCGGTATCCGGAACCACCCGGAGTTGAAACGCGGCGGAGGGTAAGCCATCATACATCCGATGTGGTGGCTCTTGCTCGGACTGGTGCCCGTGGCCTCACTGGCACTCCATTTCTACTGGCGGGTCCACTTCGGGTACCCGCCCGATACCATCCCGCGCGTGCTGTGCTTCCACAAGCTGTCGCGACGGTTCCTGCTGGAAGGAACCTGGACGACGCCGCGCCATTTCACCGCTATCGTGGACCGGCTGCTCGAGCGCGGATACACCTTCATCGACGAGTCGCGCTACCTCGAGATGCTGGGGGCGCCGCGCCCCGGCGCGTCGCGCTGCATCTTCCTCACCTTCGATGACGGTTATGCCGATACCATCAACATGGCGCACGAACTGCTCGCGGAACGCCGGGTCCCGTTGCACGTGTTCCTGGTCTCGGATTTCGCGGGGAAGGACAACGCGTGGGACCTCTCGCTCGGCCGTCCGCCGGTCCGGCACCTGGACTGGGAGCGCGTGCGCGAGTTGTCGGAGGAAGGGGTTACGTTCGGTTCGCACACCGCATCGCACGCCGACGCGACATGCCTCTCCTACGACGAGTTCGTCGGCGAGCTGCAACGCTCGCGGCGCGATATCGAAGCCGCCACGGGGAAGCCGGTGCGGACGCTGTCGTACCCGTTCGGGCGCTGCAACGAGCGGTGCGCCCGGGCCGCGCGCGACGCCGGGTTCGAGGCGGCCTTCTCGCTCTACCCGGCCGCGAGCAACGCCGAGATCGATCGTTACGCGCTGGGCCGGCAGGCGGTCTACGTCATCGACCCGGTGGGACTCGTCGAGCGCAAGCTGCGTCCCAACGCGCTCTACGGCCTGGAAGAAATGAAGTGCCGCGCGATCAACGCGGTCGCGGTACTGACGCCGGTGCTCAAGTCGCGCCGGCGTCCCGCGTGAGCGACCATGACCGCGTTCTTCCACCGCATCGCCCACAGCCCGGGACTCACGGCGATCCTCTACTTCGTCGCCATTCCCGTCTTCGGCTTCATCTACGCGCTCATGCCGAACGACTTCTACCAGGCGAACGCCACCGCCGAAGTCCGCGCCCGGGACCTCAAGACTGAAATCGAAGGTCAGCTGCTCGAGATCGTGAGCTCGGTGTACCGTCCGTCGGAGCACGTGGCCGACCTCCACGTCGCGTCGTTGCGCGCGGACCAGGCCGAAATTTCTTTCGAGACTCCGTTCCGCCGCAGCGGGGCACGATCCAGGCTGACCTACCGGCCGGTGTGGACGCTCGAGCTCCCCGCGCTGGAAGAGGCGGAAGAGGGGCCGTTTCGCGTGTACTGCCGCATCGAGCGGATGCCGTTCTCGATGAGCCTCGCGCTCAAGCACCACAACGACGGCGGGACCGAATACCGCTGGGGAGCGCTGGGCGCCGCGCGCATTTCGCCGGATCCCGACTCGACGCGCGCCATGGGCTCGCGCTCGTTCTCGACCATCGAGGGCGTGGTCACGCTGCCCGACACGCTCTATTCCAACATCGAACGTTACTACACCACCGCGCAGGGTTCGCCGGAACGGCTCGCGGGGAAGCTGATGCGGTTCACCTACCTGAGCGCGATGACGATCACCACGCTCGGCTTCGGCGACATCGTTCCCGTGTCCGATCGCGCGCGCTTTGCCGTCGGATGCGAGGCGATCTATGGAGTGGTGATGGTGGGACTATTCCTGAACGCGGTCGCCACGCGCCGGCAGCTCGACCACGGCGGCGGGTAACTCCACGCGACGGGGCGACAGGGCGGGCCAGCCCGGGTAGCCCACGCCGAAGCGCGCGTGGTTGTAGACGTGCGAGAAGGCGACCAGCGGCAACAGCAGCACCAGGAACACGGGATCCTTCCACGCCGCGCCCAGCGCCACCAGCGCCGTCGGGACCTGCACCGCGTACGAGCTCGTGCGCGAACGAACCGCGTAGCGTTCGGTGACCGGGAGCTCGCGCGCCCGCGACAGGCGGACGTACGCAAGAGCGAAGGCGACGAGCGCGCCGCCCGTCACGATCACCGGAAGCAGGCTCGCGTGGTTGCCGCGCAGGCGCGGCGCCACGGTGAGGATGAACGCCGCCAGGCCGAAGGCCAGCGAGACCAGCGCCGAGCGCCGCTCGCCGATCAGGACCGTGGTGGTGTGTTTGCCCGCGGCGGCATCGCCTTCGACATCGAGAATGGTGGTGTGCAGGAACGTTCCCGCGACGAGGAGCACCCACGGCACGGCGCCAAGAATGAGCGGCATCACGTCGTTCGATACCGCGCCGCCCCCGATCACGTACGCGAGCCCGCCGTAGCCGATCGCGTTGGCGGCGAGGTCCCACCACGGACGCGCGCACAGGCGCAGCGGCGGAAGCGAGTAGATGAGCGAGAGCAGCAGCGCGCACACCAGCGGGATGTGCTGGACGAGGCGCGTGTTGTGATAGAGCAGCGACGCGCCCGCGAAACACACGAGGGCAATGAACAGCATGGTTCGCGTCCGGAAGACGCGACGCGTGAGAAACAGTCCCTTGCCGTTCAGGCGGTCGCTCTCGAGGTCGAAGATCTGGTTGAGCACGTAGGCGCAGGCGAGGACTCCGGAGAGGCACCAGAAGCCGGACTGGATCACCGCCGAGTGCTCGAACGAGCGCGGCACGCGGTGCGCGTGCGCGCCGAGGCTGTAGAACGCCCACGCGGGAACCAGGATCAGGGGCCGGAGGACAAACAGGAAATCCCCCGCGCGCAACGCGACGCGCGCCAGGAAGCGCCCTTCGGGCGCAGGAGTGACTGCCGGGGAGATCTCGATGCTAGAGCAGGGTATAAGCCTGCCTGTCGCTCGTCAACTTGTAATGGAGCTCCAGGGCCGCCGCGCGCGAGAGCGTGGAATGATCGGCCAGCCCGGATTTGGCCAGCTCGTCGAGGTCCGAGGGATAGAAGCCGTTGCGCGCGCGGTACGCTTCGATCAACCAGCGCACGTGGTACTCGACGCGCGCGCGATTGGCCCGGTCGGTGGAGAGAATGCCGTCGCGCGCCAGCGCGACCGCGCGGTCGGCGTCGCGCCACGCGCCCACGAAGGCGCTCGCGGTGAATACCACCAGGCAGGCGGTCATGACCAGCGGGTTCCCGAAGCGGCGCCGCGCGCGCTTTGCCGCTCCGCCCTCGGCGCTCTCCGTGCTCGGCGCGACCTCCGCTTCGAGCACGATGAGCCCTTTCTCCTTGAGGAGCTTGAGCGCGTCGTAGGTGTCGAAGGCCGGCATCTTCGCGCGCGAGATGAGCTCGCGCACGGAGCGCGGCGTCCTGAGGATCGCGAGCACCGCCTTTTCGCTCTCGAACATCTCGGCTTCCGGGTCGATCTCGCGGCCCGACGCCGCGATGCGGATGCCCTCGACGGGGAACATCTCGCGGAGTATCGGATACTCGTCGATCCGGCGCATGCACTCCATGAGCAGCGGTTCGACGATGTGATCGCCCAGGCTCTTCACACCGGCGATGATCTCGTCGCCGGAGACGAACTTGTACGAACACTGGTCCCACGTGAGCACGTCGTGGAGCGTCTCCAGGACGTGGAAGCGCCACTGCCGCTGCAGCGTCGGCTCGTCGAGGAACTTCTCCGAAACCAGGATATCGAGCAGGTCGAGCTTGGACTGCTGTCCGATCTGGGTGATGCGCACCAGCTCTTCGCGCGCAAGCACGCCGTAGCGCATCAGGTACTCGCGGAAGGGATCGCGCGTCTTGCTGCGGCGGTCGCGCGTGGAGATGATCTTCCCGTCGCGGAAGAACAGGACGGTCGATTTCTCGTTGATGGTGACCGACAGCATCCCCGTCTTCTGCTGGACGGCGATCAGCTGCAGGATCTCTTCGAGTCCGAATGAACTGAGATTGCCCTCGAGTGCCATGTCAGGTCAGAGCCCCTTCAAGCGACGTCACGCCGTCGCGGCGTCGGCGTCGGTCACGTCCATGCTGCGCGAGCGGCCGGCGCCGGTTCGCGACGAGCGCATTTCGTAGAGCTGGCGCGAGAAGATCGAGATCGTGTACGAGAGAATGACGCCCAGCGCGGGCAGGATCCACTGCCAGAGCGGGGCCGGGTAGTCGATGGAGCCCCAGCGCGGGAGAATGTACCCGCGCGATCCCAGCGCCACCACGCACCCGGCGAAAAACGACGCCAGGAAGATGCCGCTCACGACGCGGCCGTAATAGACGTGGCGCACGCCGGGCAGCCACACGGTCACCCATTTGATCGACTTGCGGCGCTTCACGATGAGCTGCTGGCGGCGCTGGCGCAGCAGTGCTTCGAGCACCTTGTCGGACGTCACGCCGCCCACCGTCTTGCCGCACGCCTTGCACAGAATCGTGTTGTGCTCCGTGCTGCAGCACGAATCGCACGTGATCTCGCCGCAGTTCGAGCACTGGAAGGAGATGCGATGGCGCGGGATGTATTTCCCGCCGATCATCGAGAAGAGCAGTGCGGTGATCACGATCACCGCGCCGGCACGCGCCGGCAATCCCGAGGCGCCGGCCAGCGCCGAAGAAAACACCGCGCTGTTTTCGCGCTGTCCTTCGACGGCGGCCATGCGCCAGAACTCGTCATTCTCATAGATGCGCGGGTAGATCGACCAGGTCGCGCGCGCGCGTTCCGCGAAGCTGTCGCGGATGGGATCGAAGCCCGCCTGCGAAGCGCGCTTGAGCGCCTGCGACGACTCATCCATGAGCAATGTCTTGATGTAGGCCTGCGCCAGGTTGTACTGGCCGACCGCGTCGCCCGGGTTCACCTGCTCCGCCTTGCGGTAGCCCTCGAGCGCCTTGTCGTACTGGGCGTTCAGGTAATAGACGTTGCCCAGGTTCACGTACGCGATCGACTCGCGCGGGTTCTTCTCGATGGCGCGAAGGAAATGCCCGACGGCTGCTTCCTGCTTGCCCGCGCGCATGTCGAGCAGGCCCAGCGCCGTCTGCTGCTCGGCTTCCAGCCCGCGCGACGGGGTGGCCTCGATCAGCGCGGAGAGCGTGCGGTCGGCCGCGGACTCGTTGGCCTGCGCGAGGAGCGACGTGAGCGAGGCCGGATCGGCGATGGGCGACCAGCGGTCGATGATGGGCGAGCACCACGCGACCACGGCGAACGTCGCCGCGCCGAGGAACGACACCACGCGCTCGCGCCGCTGCATGAACGGCCACGTGCCCATCATCACCAGCGCGATGGCGAAGGGATACTTCGGAAATACGACAAACGGCGTGAGCAGGATCAGGTACGCACACGCGCGCGGCGCCGCGGCGTTGAAGCGTTTCACGAGCCACTCGGAGAGCCGGTGCGCGAGCAGCGGGAAGTAGCGCAGCGCCATGGAGAGCCACACGATGCCCGACGCGACCAGGAAGATCAGCATCAGCGCGACCGCGGCGTTGGCGGCAAACAGCGACTGCGCCTCGAAGCTGCGCGCCGTGACGACGATGCCCTGGACAAAGTAATAGATGGCGTCGGGCGAGAGCCGGCGCGCCTCCAGGCGCGCGAGCGTGAAATAGCTGTCGGTGAAGTGCGGCGAGAGCGCGATGGCGTTCTCGAGGTGCGTCCGGGCCGCTTCCAGCTCGCCCTTGCTGATGGCCGTCAGCCCGTAGGTGTACTCGGCCTCGGCGTCGACGGGCAGGGACACCGCGCCGGCGCGGAGCTGGTGCTCGACGTGCCGGGCAACATTTTCCGGCGTGGCGAGGGCGCGCGCGGGCAGGAACGCCTCCGCCGCGACGGCCAGAACGGCCACCGTGCAGAATGCGAGCAACGTGAGCCCATGCGGGCGTGTCGCCCGCCCACGCTCCTTCGCGCGGCGCTTTGAATCCTTCACGAGATACCCGGCCTTTGTCGTGTCCCGGTGCGAACAAGTGCTTGTGAGCGAGCGGCCTTTCGGCAAGAAGCGTGCCGCGGGATGGAGTGCAGATCGTGCCTTGAAGCCGCCGGGGGCCCGGGTGTAAACTTTCTGGTACCGACCAGAGCGCATTGAACCCGGTCGTCCCTCCCTTCGCCATGCGCCGACAACTTACGGTCCTCGTATCGCTTTTCTGTGCCTGTTTTGCCGCTGCCAGTACCGCCCATGCCGACACCGTCATCGGGGTCTTCTCCGACAACGGCAGCTCGTGCAGCTTCTCGGGAAACAACACCGGCCTCGTGACGGCGCACGTTGTCGTGCGTCCCGACGGCGGGGTCCGCGGGGTTCGCTTCAAAGCGCCCATTCCGGACTGCTTCGACGCGGTCTACGTAACGGAGACCGTGCCGGAGGGCGTGCTCTCGATCGGTGACTCGCAGACGGGCATTTCCCTCGCGTTCCAGAACTGCGCCAACGAGCCGGCGCACGTCCTCGACATCACGTACTACGCCTCGGGCGGAACCACGCCGTGCTGCGAGCTCACGCTGGCCGCGGATCCGCTGGTGGGATACCTGCAGGCGGTCGACTGCAACCAGGTCGAAATCCCGATGCAGTCCCTGACGGCCTACATGAACGCGGACTCGACCTGCCAGTGTTCGGCGCCGCCGATACCGCCGGGTCCGCCCTCGCTCGTGTATCCACCGGACGGGGCGACATCGCTGGTCAGGCCCGTGGTGGTGACATGGGCGTGCGCCAACCCCAACGCACTGGACATGACGTGCGATCTCTACGTCGGAACGACGGCCACCCCGCCGCTCCTCGCGGCCGCCCTGCCCGGAACCAGCGTGTGGAGCTATTCGCTTCAGGGCCTTCTCCCCGACACGCAGTATTACTGGCGCGCCGTCTCGCGCAATCCCGACGGCGGCGAAGCATCCGGCCCGGTGTGGAGCTTCAGGACGCGGGGAAACGACATCCCCGTCGTCACGCTGACATCACCCGCCGATGGCGCCACCGGCGTCCTGCTCCCGGTGCTGCTCAAGTGGACCGGGACAGACAGCTCACCGCTCGTGTACGACGTTTACTTCGGTACGGATCCGCTGGCGCTGCCCGCGGTGGTAACGGGAATCGCATCGACACAATACTCACCGCCATCGCTCGCCTTCCTGACGAAATACTACTGGCGTGTTGTCGGGCGTGATCCCGACGGAGGCGAAGGAGCGACCCCCACGCGGTCGTTCACCACGCGACCCGAGAACCTTCCGCCCAATGCGCCGTTCTCGCCGTCGCCGGCCAACAACGCGACCAACGTGAGCCCCAGCCCGATCATGGCCTGGGCGGCCAGCGACCCGGATGGCCAGGCGCTCACATTCGACGTGTACCTGGGAACCAACAACACGCCGCCGCTGGTCGCGTCGAATGTGCGCATCCCGTACCAACCCAATCTGCTGTACCAGACGAAGTACTACTGGCGTGTCGTCGCGAGGGACACGGGCGGACTCACCACCAGCGGTTCGCTGTGGAACTTCACGACCCGGTCCAACACGCCGCCGAGCGCGCCGTCGAATCCGTCGCCGGCAAACAATGCGGTCGCCCAGCCCCTGAACTCGATCCTGTCGTGGACGTGCGTCGACGTCGACGGGCACGCGCTGGCCTACGACGTGTATTTCGGCAACACGAGTCCACCGCCGCTGGTGTCGAGCAACCAGGCAACCGCGAGCTACGATCCGGGGCCGCAGAACTACACGACGCTCTTCTACTGGCGCGTCGTGGCGCGTGACCCGTACGGGGCGGAGGCGGCTGGACCGGTCTGGATCTACACCACGCGGAGCGAGGATGAATCGCCCGTATTCGCGAGCGCGTTGCCGGCAGACGGCGCCATCAATGTGCCGACGAACGCAACGCTGCAGTGGAGCTTCATCGATCCCGACGGAGAACCCCTCAACTACGACGTCTACTTCGGGACGGATACATCGCCGCCTCTCGTCGCCGACCACATTTCCGCAACCACCTTCGCGCCGGGTACGCTGCTCACCGGGACGTATTACCGGTGGCGGGTCGTCGCGCGTGATCCGGCCGGGCACGAAGCATCAATGGCGGTACGAACCTTCATCACCACGACGATTTCGGGCGGTGCGCCGTTTGCGCCGTCCAATCCATCGCCTCCGAACAACGGCCCATCCTATTCGCTCACGCCGCTGCTCACCTGGCAGGGAGGCGATCCGGACGGCGACCTTCTTCATTACGAGGTCTACATGACGCAGGGGGGCGCGCCCCTCGTTTACCTCGGTAGCACGACGAGCACGTCCTTCCAGGTACAGGAACCCCTCGTTCCCGGCGCGATCTATCAATGGTACGTGACCGCGTACGACGATCGGTGGTACACGCAGGGGCCGCTGTGGTCGTTCACCGCGACATATGCCGTGGTCCCGGTCGCGTTCGCGTCGTTCGGCGCCGTGCAGAATGGCACCGCCGTCGACGTGCGCTGGACGCTGGGCGGCGACGAGGCGTTGCAGAGCTACACGCTCTACCGCCGCGACAGCCGGGCGCAACCCGCCGAGATCGCGCGCGGCCGGGTGGATCGCGCGAGCGATTCGTATCGCGACACCACCGTCCAGCCGGGAACGACGTACACCTACGAGCTCGTGGTTCGCTCGTCCGACGGCAACGAGTTCCGTTCGCCCGTGGCGACGGTCTCGATGGCGGCGCTCGAGCTGGCACTCCACCAGAACGTGCCCAACCCGTTCAACCCGCAGACGACGATTCGCTACGAGCTCCCGCAGGAAGCCCACGTTCGCCTGTTGGTTTTCGACGTGAGCGGGCGATTGATCCGTACCCTGGAAGACCGCGACCGCGCGGTCGGCACCCATGAAGTCACGTGGACCGGTCGCGACGACTCCGGTCAACCCGTGACGAGCGGCGTGTACTTCTACGTGCTCGAGGCCGGCAAACAACGGCTGACGAAGAAGCTGGTGCTGCTCAAGTAGACTCTGGCACGACGCGCGGACTGGCCGCGCGTCGTGCGATTGCATTGCTGGTGGCCGCAGTGGAGTGCTTCCAATGCGACCACTCTTCTTCGCCTTGTTGCGCAGCCCGCAGAGGTATAGAGTCGCCTTCGCACGCCGCAGTGGACCCGGCCGCACCGTGGTCGCCATGCGCACAACGCTTGCCGTCATCGCTTTTCTTCTCTGTAACGGTGCACAAACCGCCCGCGCGGAGGTGACGAACCTCTACCCGCCCGACCAGGTGGCAGGACTCCCGCTGGAGCTGGCCCTTCAGTGGATGTCTTCCAATCCGGACGGGGTCGCAATGAACTGCGATCTCTACTTCGGCACGACGGCGGTTCCGCCATTGGTTGCCGCCAACATCCCCGGCATCGTCAACTGGGCATACGCCCCTCCGCGGCTATTGCCCGATACCGTGTATTTCTGGAGAGTGGTGGCCCGGGACGAGGGCGGCACGGAGACATCCGGTCCGACATGGACGTTCAGCACGGTGTCGAACTCGCCCCCTGTCGTTCAGCTCCTCGAGCCGGCGAATATGCGCGTCGAAGTCTCGGTAACGACCACGCTGAAATGGAGCGGCTACGACGAGACCCACATCACGTTCGACGTGTACCTTGGCACGGATTCGGCGAATCTGCCGCGGGTCGCGAACGGGATCACCGCCATGCAATACTCGCCACAGGGTCTCGCATACCTCACCACGTACTACTGGCGTGTCGTCGCGCACGATCTCGATGGCGCCGAAACGGTGAGCGAAACCTGGCAGTTCAGCACCCACGCCGAGAACGCCCCCAACCGGCCCCAGCTCATCGAACCTGCGAGCGGATCGACCAACAATTCGGTCATCAACCTGTGGCTCGGGTGGCGTTGCACTGACCCCGAGGGGCAGGCGCTGAAGTACGACGTGTATTTCGGCACGGCGAACGATCCGCCGCTGGTCTCATTCAACCAGTCGGACCCGTACTACAACACTTACTATCTCGAAGTCGAAACGAAGTATTACTGGCGCATCGTTGCGCGGGATACCGACGGCCTCACGCGCAGCGGCGCCACGTGGGACTTCACCACGCATGCCAATTCGGTGCCGTATGTGCCTTCCAATCCCGATCCGCACATCGGCGAGACGCGACAGCCGCTCAATACGCAACTGGTCTGGTACTGCCGCGACCCGGACGGACAGGGCCTGCGCTACGACGTCTACTTCGGAACCGTGAATCCGCCTCCGTTGCTGGTAACCAACATCGGCGGAGACCGTTGGTACCCCGGCGCCCAGACCGTGCTCACGACGTACTACTGGCGGATCGTGGCGCGCGACCCGAAGGGTGCCGAATCGTCCGGCCCGGTGTGGTACTACACGACCAAGAGCCCCGACGAACCGCCCAACGTCCCTGGTGTTCCGAAACCGGCGGACGGCGCCACCGCCCAGCCGATCAACACGGCGCTTTCGTGGTACGCCGATGACCCCGAAAACCAGTCGCTCAATTTCGATGTCTATTTCGGACCGACCGACACGCCGCCGTTGATCGCGGACCATGTCGCGACGAAAAGCTACACCCCCGGCCTCCTGGCGACATCGACGGTGTATCGGTGGCGCGTGGTGTCGCGCGATCCGGCGGGTCACGAGACATCGAGCCCGCTGTGGAGTTTCCGGACCGCGAGCATCTCGAACCTGCCTCCGCGCATCCCGTCAAACCCCGGCCCGCCGGACGGGGGCGTAGTCAATTCGACGCTGCCGCTTCTGACGTGGGAGGGCAGCGATCCCGACGGGGACGCGCTTCAGTACCAGGTGTTCATGTACATCTACGACACATTTCCTGACTATCTCGGGACGACGACCACGCCGTCGTTCCAGATGACACAGGCACTCGTTCCCGGGTGGACTTATTACTGGGGCGTTTACGCCCTCGACGGCCACTGGTACACACAGAGTCCGCTGTGGTCGTTCACCGTGAGCCCCGCGGTGCCGGTGGCGATCACGACCTTCGAGGCGAAACAGAACGGGGCGGCCGTGGACGTGCGCTGGGAGCTCACCAGCGATGACGCGATGGAACGCTACACGCTTTACCGGCGCACAAAAGACGATGAACCCGTCATGATCGCGCAAGGGCCCGTGGAGAACGCGAAGTCGTCTTTCCGCGACGCGGGTGTCGAAACGGGGCAGAATTACAGCTATGAGCTGGTTGTGCTCTCGGTGGATGGCAACGAATTCCGCTCGCCGCGCGCCACCGTGGTCATGGCGAAGCTCGAACTGGCTCTGTACCAGAACGTGCCCAACCCGTTCAATCCACAGACGTCGATCCGCTACGACCTTCCTGACCCGGCGCACACACGGCTGTCGATCTTCGATGTCGGCGGACGGTTGGTTCGCGTGCTGGTGGAGGAGAATCGCCCGGCGGGTGCACACGTTGTCACCTGGGCGGGCCGCGATGACGCCGGCAACCCGGTGTCGAGCGGTGTGTACTTCTATGTGCTCGAGGCGGGGAAGCAACGGTTGACGCGGAAGCTGGTGCTGCTCAAGTAGCCGGTCATTGTACGGCGCGAGATTTGACTGTAGACTTGATGGCAGCAGTTGACCTCGTTGTCATGAGTACACGATTTTCCCCGGCCCTCGTTGCCCTCGTGGTTGGTGCGATGCTCGCGTTGGCGCCGGGCATTGCGTCGGGCTCGGACGCCTCGATCGGTCTGTACACGGACGCGATCGGATCGTCCTGCAGCTTTTCCGGGAACCAGTCCGGCGTGGTAACGGCGTACGTCGTCGTCCGGCCCGGTGACAGCCCGATCCAGGGCGTTCAATTCTCCGCACCAATTCCATCCTGCTTCGACGCGAGTCTTCTCGCCGAGTACGCGCCGCCGCCGTTTCTGGCCGCCGGTAACTCGCAGACCGGCATCTCGATCATGTCTCCGGGATGCGAGACAGCGCCGTTCAACGCCCTGCAGATTCTGTACATGAACAACGGCAACACAACGGCATGTTGTGCGTTCGGGGTCTCCGTCGTCGGGGCCACGGATTGCAGCGCGTCCCCGGTGGCGATGATGGCCGTGACCAGTCATTTCAACGCGGACCCGTCCTGCGATTGCAGCGGCGTGCTGCCGCCGGCCCCGCCGTCGCTTCCGCAGCCGCCGGACGGATCGACGATGCGCGACATCAACGAGCCGTTGATCTGGTACAGCACCGACCCGTCCGGACGCCCGATGACCGCGGACGTGTATCTCGGCACGAACCCGGATCCGACGCTGGTTGCGAACAACGTTCCGGTCGAGCCCTATACCACGTTCTGGCCGCAGCAGTTCTTTCTCTACGGCACCACGTACTACTGGAAAGTGGTGCTCCGCAATTCCGGCGGCGCAGAAGCCGTCGGTCCGGCGTGGAGCTTCACCACGAGGCCAAACCATCCACCCACCATCACCAACCCGACCCCGCCGAACGGTGGCACGAAGCTGCCGGTTCCATCGCCGTTCGTGCTCACCTGGGCCGCCGATGATCCGGACGGCCACGCACTGCGCTACGACGTGCATTTCGGTGAGAGTCCCTCGCCGCCGAAAGTGGCGAGCGATGTGTTCAACCGCTCCTTCGCGGTGGAAGATGTCCAGTTCACAACGACCTACTGGTGGTACGTGGTCGCGCGTGATTCATACGGTCTCGAAACCACCGGTCCCACGTGGTCGTTTACGACCAAGGCCTTCAATGAGCCACCCGAGGTGCCGCACAACCCGGCGCCCGCCAGCAACGCGACGAACA
>DASVAK010000095.1:0-4625 GCA_036376395.1 Candidatus Krumholzibacteriia bacterium | reverse complement strand
CGCCGCCCGCCTGGCGGCGCGGCCCGGCAGTGTGCTGGCGGCCAACGCCCCCGCCCGCGGCATTCCCCTTTTCACCGTCGAGATGCGCGGCGACGTCGATCCCATCGCCATCACGCATTTCGCGGGACTCCTGCGCCGCTTCCAGCCCCAGGTGGTCTGTCCCAACCTCGACCGCGAGATCCGCATCGCGGCGGCCAGCATCCGCGCCTCGCGCGCGCTGCGACCCCGGCCGCTGCGGCCCCGGCTCATCCCGCGCCGCGGCAGCGAATTCCCGCTCAAGGACAAGCGCCACTACCGGCTCGTGTATCTCTTCGACATCAACCGGGTGATCGTCAATTCCGAGGCCACCAAGCGGACCATGGTGAAGGACGCGCCCTGGTTTCCCAACGACAAGGCCGTCGTCATCTACAACGGCATCGACACCACGCCGTACACCCAGCTCGCGCTGCACCGCAACGCGTTGCGACTGAAGCTCCGTACCTCGATCGGGGCGCCGGGTGACGTCCCGGTGGTGACGCTGGTGGGCGAGCTCAACGAGCGCAAGCAGCACCGCGTGGTGATCGAGGCGCTGCCCCACATCCTCGAGAAATTCCCCGGCGTGCGCGTGCTGTTCGTGGGCGATGGCGACGACCGCGCGGCGCTCGAAGCCGCGGTGAGCGAGCGCGGCCTGCAGCAGTCGGTGGTGTTCACCGGCTTCCGCACCGACGTCGCCGAGATCATGATGGGAAGCGACGCGCTGCTGCTGCCCTCGCGCGTGGAGGGCTTCGGCTACGTGCTCGTCGAAGCGATGGCGGCGGGCGTCCCCTGCATCGCGTCGAACGCGAGCAGCATTCCCGAGATCGTCCAGGATGGCGTGACCGGCGTCCTGCACGCGGTGGGCGACTCGGGCGCGATCGCGGAGGCCATCATCGATCTGCTGTCGCACCCGGAGAAGGCGCGCGCCATGGGTGAAGCCGGCGCGCGCGTCGCCCGCGAGAAGTTCACCATCTCCGCCATGCTCGACCAGGTTGAGCAGGTTTTCTTCTCCTGAAGAATATTTCTTGACGTACTTGCGGCGGGTCGCGGTATTCTGCTGCAGCAGACGCGCATCGCGTCACATCTGAACGCGATAGTGCAGGGACGGGCGCGGGGCTTTTGCTCCGCGCCCGTATTTTTTTGCTTACCGCAGATTTACACCCAGCAGGTGCGTCGCGACGAGATACACCCCGCACAGCACGAACACGATGCCGGTAACGCGCCGCGCCGCGCGCTCGACCACGGCCATCTTCTCGAACGCGCGCCCGACGTGGTGCGCGCCCACGGCGATCAACACCGCGAAGAACACCACCGGCAGCCCCGTCCCGATCCCGAAGACCGACGGGAGCACGATGCGGGAGCCCGTCTGGATGGCGAGCGGGATCAGACCGCCGAAGAAAAGTCCAGCCGACACGGGGCAGAACGACAACGCGAACATGATGCCGAGGACGCCGGCGCCGAGGATGCCGCCCCGGCGCGACGTGCCCCGGGCCGCGACCCCGGCTCCCAGCAGAGGGAGCTTCAGCCATCCCAGCAGCACGATGCCGGCCAGGATCAGCAGGGGACCGATCACCTGGTTCATTCGCTCCTGCAGGAAGAACGACAGTCCGGGGATCGACAGCAGGCTCGAGACGACCAGGATCGCGACCAGGACGTACGTGAGCGCGCGTCCGAGGGCGTACGCGATCCCGGCCAGGACCGCGCGGCGCGGGCTTCCCACCTGCCGGGCCACGAACGACACGGCCGCAATATTCGACGCGAGCGGGCAGGGGCTGATGGAGGTGAGAAAGCCCAGCCAGATCGCCGTCCCGATTGCCAGCAACTGCTCGCTCACGGTGTCTCCGCGAGAAACGCGCGCGTTTCTCGCTGCACGTAGTCGACAAAGGCCGGCTCATCGTTGAGCAGCTCCCAGACCCGGGTGAGGTTCTTCCAGCGCACCTCGCGGCCTGCGGCGCGTTCGGAGAGCACCAGCGATTTGGTGTAGAGCTGGTAGTCGTGCACATAGTGCCTGTTGCCCTCGTCTTCGATGTTCACGAGACGAATCTGGAGCCGGCCGCTTGCGATATCGCCGGCAAACCCGGTCTCGATCGCGAGCCTCGAATAGGTCTCGATCTTCCGGCACGACGTGCAGCGATACGTGGTGTGAAAGTAATACGCGACCACGCCGTCGTTGGTGAGCCGGGTATCCGCAACCGACGGGCCGGGGGCGGCGTTCTGCACGCCACGCGACCGCGCATGCAGAAAGATGGCGGCGCCGATGAGCACTGCAAGCACGGCGAGTGACCACCACAGCCGTCGCGCGGGGTGCGACGGGCCCGGCGCGCTGGTCGCGGGGCCCGAAAGCGATGTCATGCGAGCATCTCCTTGATTCGCTCCACGCCCGGCACGTGCCCGTAGAACTTGATGGCGCCGTTCACCGCGAGCGCCGGGGTTGCCATGATGCCGGAGGCGATGATCTGGTTGAGATCGGTGACCTTCTCGATCTCGTACTCGAGACCGAGCTCGCGCGCAGCCTGCTCGGCTCGATCGGCGAGCACCTTGCACTTCTGGCAACCGGGTCCGAAGACTTGAATGCGGGTCATGGCTTCTTTCCTTTCAGAAGGCGCTCCCGGCGAGTGAGCCATAGGCCCACCCCGCGGCCGTCGAGAGCAGGATGACGAGTGTGACGTAGACGACGGTCTTGCGCGTTCCTAGGACGCTGCGGATCACCAGCATGGACGGAAGGGAAAGGGCGGGCCCCGCGAGGAGCAGCGCCAGCGCGGGCCCTTTGCCCATCCCCGCACCGGCCAGGCCCTGGACGATCGGGACTTCCGTCAGCGTGGCGAAATACATGAACGCGCCGGCGAAGGCGGCGAAAAAATTGGCGAAGAGGCTGTTGCCACCGACGAGTCCGGCGATCCACGACGCCGGGATGAGCGCTTCGTGGCCCGGGCGGCCGAAAAGAAATCCCGCTACGAGGACTCCGCCGAGGAGCAGCGGGAGGATCTGCTTCGCGAAGCCCCATGTCGCATCGACCCACTCGAGCAGCTCGTCGCGGGCAAACCAGCGGTTGAGCGCGACGGCCACACCCACGAACAGCGCCCCCGAGATGACCCACTTTGCGCGGAAGACGGCTGCCCACGCGGTGTCATCGGGCATTGACGGGCGGGCCCAGTTCGCAAAGACGAGGATCCCGACGAGCCCGGCAAAATACACGACATCCTGCCAGAGTCGCCGATCGGGCGCGGACAGATCGGAAGGGAGCGGCGTCGCACTCGCGCGCGACTGTTCCTCACGGCGGAACATGAGATGCATGAGAGCGCCGATCACGACCGCGAAGGTGACGGCGCCGACGGCGCGCACGACGCCGAGCTCGAAGCCGAGCACGCGGGCAGTCAGGATGATGGCAAGCACGTTGATAGCCGGCCCGGAATACAGAAACGCCGTGGCGGGACCGAGGCCGGCGCCGCGCTTGTAGATGCCGGCGAAGAGCGGCAGCAGGGTGCACGAGCAGACGGCGAGGATGGTGCCGGAAACGGCAGCCACCGGATACGCGAGCCACTTGGACGCGCGCGCACCCAGGTACTTCATCACCGCGGCCTGGCGCACGAACACGCTGACGGCACCCGCGATGAACAGCGCCGGCACGAGACAGAGCAGCACGTGCTGGCGCGCATAGTCGTGGAGCATGGCGAGCGATTCACTCGCCGAGGCGTGCACGCGCGAGCTATCCGCGGGTAGAAACCACGCGGCGGCGAACACGGCCACCATCAGGGCCAGTTTCGTTCTCTCACGCATACGTCATTTCTGTTTGGCGATATGGCCAAGCTGGCAATATTGGTGCAAAATGAAAAGCGGCGGTTCACCGCGTCTCCTTCAGCACCTGCGACGCACAGGAAAAGAAATTCATGATGCATGGGGTGAGAAGCCGGTACACGACCACGCTTCCCTCCCGCCGATCCTCCACGATCCCGTGCGCGCGCAGGACCGCGAGATGTTTCGACACCGTGGTCTGGTCCGATCCGACCAGGCGCGTCAACTCTCCCGCGCTGCACTCGCCCCGGCTCAGCCGGTCGACGATCATGAGCCGGGACTCGTTGGCGAGCGCTTTCAGAACGCGCGCCTGGGCCCGGAACACGCCGGGAGAGGGTGTCTTCGTGGTCGGCATGCCTTTACTATATGGCCAAGCCGCCAAACAGGCAAGGCCCTGTTTCAGTCGGTGCGGACCGTGGCGACGGCGGGAAACCAGTGCCGCGTGCGGTTGCAGGCCGAGCACACCGACAGCATGACGGGCACCTCGACGAGGACGCCCACCACGGTCGCCAGCGCCGCACCCGAATCCGGCCCGAACAACGTGATCGCCACCGCCACCGCCAGCTCGAAGAAGTTGCTCGCGCCGATGAGCGCGCCGGGCGAGGCGACATTGTGCGGCACCTTCAGCCAGCGCATGAGCAGGTAGGCGAGGCCGGAGTTGAAATACACCTGGATCACGATCGGTATCGCGATGAGCACGACGGCGAACCAGTTGCGCAGGAGATTCTCCGCCTGGAAGGCGAAAATGAGCACGAGCGTGGCGAGCAGCGCGAGGATCGTCACGGGCTTGAAGACCGGCAGGAATATGGACGTGAACC
>DASVAK010000093.1:0-2180 GCA_036376395.1 Candidatus Krumholzibacteriia bacterium | reverse complement strand
GCCCTGGACTTCATAGGGTCCGAGACGGGTTCCTGTGGCGAGGGGCATGGTGCGGATTTTGCATGATGGATTGCGCGAGTCACAAGCTCTATTCGCACCAACTCATTGCCATGTCGACAACTAAACGCATGAGCCGACAATTCGCGGGCGTCTTCCTCGCGCTCGTGGCGTCGGCAATCTTCTCCCGGCCCGCCGCCGGCTCCATCGCCCACGGCGGCCATTCGGCGGTGACCGGAACCGGCACCTCGATCACGTTTACGCACACCGTCCCCATCGGCATGGACCGCGTGATGATCGTCGGCGTCTCGACTTATAACTCCAACAAGCCCGTGACATCGCTGACGTACGCCGGTGTGGCGTTAACTCGCATCGGGTTTCTCGATGGTGGAACCGGCTCCAACGACCGCCGGATCGAGATGTGGCAGCTCATCAACCCCCCGATCGGAACCGCCGATGTGGTGGTGAGGTTCTCGAGCAGCGCGAAGGCCGTTATCGGGACCGCGTGCTTCTTTGGCGTCGACACGACGAATCCCCACGGCGCCTTCACCTCGAACGAGGGAAGAACCGCTCTGGCCACCGTGTCGGTTCCCAGCGCGGTCGGTGAGCTCGTGATCGACTGCATGGGGGTGCAGGGCAACGCCGCCACCGCCACCGTCGGCGCCGGGCAGACCCAATTGTGGAACGACTTCACTCGCTCGAACGGAGGCGCCGTGGTGGGCACGGCGAGTACCGAACCCGGTGCCGGGTCCGTCACGATGACCTGGAACCTTTCCGGCATCGACTACTGGGTGATCGGCGCGGTGTCGTTGAAACCGGTATCGCGCCCATATCAGCCGGATGCCATGGTAAAGCTCTCCAATGAGGCTGACGCATTGTACCTCTACGATTACTGGTACGAGAATCCGGCGTCGTTGCAGGTGAAGAGCGCGAGCGTTCTCGCCACCGTGACGGCGGGCTACCGCGTGAAGCTCGAAAACGACGGCACCAACAGCGACCGCTTCGTCATCACGGGCACCGCGTCGACGAGCGCGTTCGTCGTGCAGTACCTCGATGAGCTCGGGATCGACCGCACCGCAGCGGTCACGGGAGCAGGCTACATCACGCCGCTGATGGTACCCGGGCAGCACGTCGACTGGACCGTCAACGTCACGCCGCAACCCGACGGCGCCGCGGGCGGTGTCACGTACCTGGCCGACGTCACGATCACATCGCAGGGCGACGCGACGAAGAGCGACCAGGTGAGAACACAAACCACGTGCGTCTCGCCCAACCTCGTGATGAGCAAGAGCGTCGACCTCGCGAACGCGCTCCCCGGCCAGGACCTGAGCTATACCGTGGTGGCGAGCTCCACCGGATTGTCGCCCGCGGCGGGTATCGTCGTCGTGGATTCGATCCCCGACTACGCGGGCTTCCGTATCGGCAGCGCGACCTTCAGCGCCGGCACCACGTCGCTCGTTTCCGCGGTGACGTACTCCAACGACGACGGCACGACGTGGTCGTACTCGCCCGGCAGCGGTTCGTGCACGGCGCCCCCGGGCTACGACTACTGCGTGACCCACGTGCGCTGGACGCTCCTTGGCACCATGCCGCCCAGCCAGAATTTCACCGTCGGCATGACGGTGCGCGTCAAGTAACGCGGTTGCCCCGCTCCACTCCCTCGCATAGATTGTGCGGACCATGCGCACCCTGGTGTGGTTTCGCGGCAAGGATCTTCGCGTTCACGACCATCCGCCCCTGCTCGATGCGGCCGCATCGGGCGAGGTGATTCCGCTTTTCGTCCTCGATCCATACTTCTTCGCGCCCGCGCACGCCCGGGAGATTCCCAACCGCATCCAGTTCCTGCTCGGCTCGCTGCGCGAGCTCGGGTCGGCGATCGAGTCGCTGGGGTCGCGGCTGGTGATCGTGGAAGGAAAGAGTGTCGACGTGGTCCCGCGCCTGGCCGGGCAATGGCGCGTGGACCGCGTGGTCGCGCACCGCTGGGTCGAGCCGTTTGCGCGCGAGCGCGACCGCCGCGTGGCGGAGGCGCTGCGCGTGCCCTTCACGCTCTTCGAAGGCGAAACGCTGCTTCCACCCGGGACGCTGCGCACCTCCTCGGGCGTTCCATATTCGGTGTTCACACCCTTCAAGCGCGCCTTCCTCGACATCGCGCAGATTGCGCGCCCGCTCGCTGCGCCGGCGCA